>CAYUMN010000046.1:0-4197 GCA_964445835.1 uncultured Gemmatimonas sp. | reverse complement strand
CAGGGGCGCGCTCAGGGGCGCGCTCAGGGACGCGGGCAAGGACGCGGGCAAGTACGAGAGGGGGGAGCATGCGGAGCCTCTGTGCATGGTGAGGAGGTGGACACCGATGTGCCCTTGGGGCAGGTGAGAATCGTACCCAACACGGCGCGCCGTGTTCAGGTTTGCGTCGGATGTCGACCAGCGATCGGACGCGGTAGTGCGTCCGACCCCGACGGGCCGACTCGGAATAGGAACTTGGGTCCTAATCGCGGACCGCAATTAGAGTTGCCCCACTTAGAGCGCTTGGCTAGTTTCACGACACATTCTGAAGTTCGTGAAATATTTCACGAAGTAGCGCCCGAACCCATCCCCCCATAATGGACCGGACGTACCTCCCAGTCCTACTCCTGCTCGGATTCGTGGCCGTCAACGCGGTCATGATCATCGGGCTGTCTACGCTCGTCACCCGCGCGCGCCCCACGCCGGTGAAGCAAGAGGCGTATGAGTCAGGCATGCCCGTCCTCGGCGACGCGCGCGAACGATTCTCGGTCAAATTCTACATGGTGGCCATGCTCTTCATCGTGTTCGATATCGAAACGGTGTTCATGATCCCCTGGGCCGCCTACTACCAGCAGCTCTCGTGCACGATGCCGATCGTCAGTGGCATCTGTCCGCCGGGCGGCCTGACGTTCTTCGGCCTCGGCGAGATGTTGGTCTTTATGGGCATCCTCGTCGCCGGCTATCTCTACATCTGGAAGAAGGGAGCTTTGCAATGGGATTGACACCGCGCCCGGATCCGGCCACCGCTGTCTCGTGGAATCCGGCGACGCAGGAAGGCTGGATCACCACCCGGCTCGACTTCCTCGTGAATTGGGGACGCTCGAACTCCCTGTGGCCCATGCCCTTCGGTACCGCCTGTTGCGCCATTGAGTTCATGGCGTCGGCCGCCTCGCACTTCGACCTGGCGCGCTTCGGCATGGAGCGCATGAGCTTCTCGCCGCGCCAGGCGGACGTGTTGATTTGCGCCGGCCGTGTCCCCTTTAAGCTGGCCCCCGTCATCCGCCGCATCTATCAACAGATGGGGCAGCCGAAGTGGGTCATCTCGGTGGGCGCCTGCGCGTCCACCGGTGGCATGTTCGACAACTACGCGGTGGTGCAGGGCATCGACACCATCATTCCTGTGGACGTCTACGTCCCCGGTTGCCCGCCGCGCCCAGAGGGTCTCATCTACGGCATCATGATGCTCCAGAAGAAGGTCATGGAAGAGCGGATGTCCAACACCGCGCTCCGCGACGAGATGATGCCGGACCCGACCTCGCAGCTCTACATCCCGCCGTCGCGCATTGACGAACTCTCCGAGCCCTTCGGCAACTCGGTGCATCAGAATCGGTCGGCGCCGTGAGCAAGGACACGCTCGGCTACGCCGAACCTGCATTCCAGATTGTCATGCCGGGGCAGCCCGGCGACGTGCCCGCGACGCCGAAGCACGTGCCGCATCGCGGGGGCACGATGAATCCCTCGGTCGAAGCCCTCCGTGCACAGTTCGGCGCCGTGATCGGCCGCGCCGAGGTGATGTGGGGTGATACGACGGTGTACGTCGAGCGCACCAAGGTCGCCGAGGTCTGCGCGTGGTTGCAACACGAGCCGTCACAATCGTACGAGTATCTCGTCGACGTCACCGCGGTGGAACATCGCGACGCGATGCGTCCTATCGAAGTGGTCTGGCACATTCGCTCCATCAAGTTCCGTCGCTTCCTCCGCATCAAGGCGGAGATCGCCAAGGACGGGAAGACCCCGCTCGCCGTGCCGAGTGTCTGGGGCATCTGGAAGGGGGCCGATTGGCTCGAGCGCGAATGCTACGACATGTTCGGCATTCGCTTCGAGGGACACCCCGACCTGCGTCGCATCCTGATGTGGGAGCAGTACAAGGAAGGATTTCCGCTGCGGAAGGATTTCCCGATGCGCGGTCGGTTCTCGCGCTCGGAGCAGCTCAAGCAGGCGCTCGCCGCGAATCCGGAAGCGCGCTATTCGATGGAAGAGCTCTCGATCGCCGATGCCTTCGAGGACCTGCCCAGCGACATGCGCCACCGGCTCACCGGCGGCGAGAAGACGGGAGAATAAGGGCTGATGGCCACTGCAACCGATAAGCGCACCATTGAGGTCGCGCTCTCCACCACCGGGCTCAGCGCCGACGGCAAGCCGCAGCGCATTCCGCTCGGCGCCGAAGGACTGATCTCCCCGAACCCCGCGATGGAGCCGGAGCTCGAAGGTGAGCATATGCTCATCAACATCGGGCCGCAGCATCCCGCGACCCATGGGGTGTTGCGCCTGGTGCTTGAACTCGACGGTGAGACCGTCGTGCGCTGCATTCCGCACGTCGGCTACCTGCATTGCGGCTTTGAGAAGATCGGTGAGTACCGTCAGTACAATCAGATCATCCCGTGGACTGATCGCGAGGACTATCTGAACTCGATGGGGAACAACGTCGCCTACGCGCTTGGTGCGGAGCGTCTGTTCGGCATCGAGATCACCGAGCGGTGCAAGGTGCTTCGCGTGATCGCGATGGAACTCTCGCGTATCATCTCGCACTTGGTGTGGCTCGGCACGACCTGCATCGATATCGGCGCCTTCACGCCGTTCTTGTGGAGCTTTCAGGAGCGCGAGAACGTCTACAACCTGCTCGAGCGGTGGACCGGCGCGCGCCTGACCACCAGCGGTACGCGCGTCGGGGGCATGATTGCGGATGTGCCGGCGGGGTGGACGGATCAACTGCGCCACTTCATCGACACCTTCCCGAAGACGCTCGACGAGTGCGAGCGGATGCTCAACAAGAACGCCATTTGGGTGGGGCGCACGGTCGGGCTCGGCGTGATGACGCCTGAAGAGGCGCTCAACTACGGCCTCTCTGGCCCGATGCTCCGCGCCTCTGGGGTCGCGTACGACGTCCGCAAGGACTTCCCGTATCTCGACTACGAGACGTACGACTTCGATGTCCCGGTGGGCACGAACGGCGACGTGTACGATCGCTTCCTCGTGCGGCAGGAAGAGCTCCGCCAATCGGTGCGCATTCTTGATCAGGCGCTGAAGCGGTTGCCCGAAGGCCCGGTGAATATCGACGACCCGCGCGTCATTCTTCCGCCGAAGCACAAGGCGACGAGCGAGATGGAATCGATGATCCATCACTTCAAGCTCGTGATGGAAGGCCCACGGCCGCCGATCGGCGAGGTGTACGTGCCGATCGAGAGCCCGAAGGGCGAGAAGGGCTATTACTTCGTGTCGGACGGCACGGCGAAGCCGGTGCGCTGGCGCATCCGGCCGCCGAGCTTCGTGAACCTTTCTGCGATCCCGAAGATGGTGGAGGGCCACCTGCTCTCCGACGTGATCGCGATCAATGCGTCCATCGATATCGTGATGGGGGAGATCGACCGGTGAGCCACGGACCCTCTGCGCCGGCCCACGCCGCGCCTGCCCATCACGACCACGCGCCGTATGCGCCGGTCTTCACCCCGGGGTCGGCGCGCTCGAACGAGCTCGCCGATCTGATCACGCGCTATCCCGACCAGCGCGCGGCGCTACTGCCTGCGCTCTGGATGGTGCAGGAGGATCGTGGCTGGATCAGCGACGACGCCATGCGCGAGGTGGGCGACCAGCTCGGGTGCACCGCCGCCTACGTGAAGGGCGTGGTCACCTTCTATACCATGTACCACCAGCATCCGGTGGGACAGCACTTCATTCAGGTCTGCACGACGTCACCCTGCCTCTGCGCCGGTGCCGACGATGTGGTGAAGGCCTTTTTGGAGCACACCGGGTGCAAGGAGCTCGGACTCACGTCGCCGGACGGCAAGTACACGGTGATCGAAGTCGAGTGCCTCGGCGCCTGCGGGTTCGCCACGCCGGTGCAGATCAATGATGAGTACGTCGAATCGGTATCGCCGGCGAGAGTGCCGGAGATCCTTGCGAACCTGAAGTGATGTGGGTGACAGGATGAAGGCCGCTGCCGTGCGCCTCCACCCTCCTGCCTCCATCTGACACAAATCCCCTAGGCACACAGAATGGGCTACCCTCATAAGTCCCACCCGCGCGAGACCCCCGTGCTGTCGAAGCACTTCGGGGATCCCGCCGCGCGCACGCTCGACGGCTGGAAGGCGCGTGGCGGCTACAAGGCGCTGCAGCAGGCGCTGGCCATGGAGCCGACCGCGATCGTTGACGCCGTGAAGG
>CAYUMN010000045.1:374-18032 GCA_964445835.1 uncultured Gemmatimonas sp. | reverse complement strand
GCTCAACATTGTGCAACGCCGTCGCGCGGGGGAGCAGGTTGAACGTCTGGAAGACGAACCCGATCTCCTTGTTCCGGACGCGGGCGAGCTCGTCGTCCTTCATGGTCGAGACGAGCTGGCCGTTGAGCCAGTACTCGCCGTCGTTCGGGGTATCGAGGCAGCCGATGATGTTCATCAGCGTCGACTTGCCCGAGCCCGACGGCCCCATGATGGCGACGTACTCATTGCGGCGGACCGCCAAGTCGAGGCCGCGGAGCGCGCGGACGATCTCGCCACCCATGTCGTACTCGCGCTTGACGCCGCGCGTCACGATGACCCATTCCCCAGAAGGGGCGGCGCCCGCGGAGCCGACCACGGCCTCTCGTTCGGCCGTGGTGGTGATCGGTGTTTCGTGCGTATCCTGGCTCACATGCCCTCCTAGGGCTTCTTAGCGGCGGAGTCGGTCGTCGTGGCCGGCTGCTCCCGGACCAGCTGACCGTCCTTCAACTCTCGGATCGCCTGATAGGTGCCCGCGACGATGCGGTCCCCGGGCTCGAGGCCGGAGAGCACCTCGAAGTGCTTCTCTCCTGCGATCCCAACTCGTACGGGGCGGAAGGTCACTTTGTTGTCCGCGTCGACGACGAAGACGCCTTCGACATCCTGCTTTCCGACCTCTCGGGTCGCCGAGACCGCGGCGTTCGGCGCGGCATCGGTCGTCTTGAGGGCCTCGTTCTCGCGAACGGTCAGCGCGATGATCGGGATCGACAGCACCTGCGTCCGCGTGTCGGTGATGATCTTCGCGGTGGACGAGAAGTCCGGGCGGGTGTCGGCCGGGGCGTTCAGGATGCGCACCGTGACCATGTAGTCGATCGCTTGGTCGGTCGCCGCGGCACCCGCCGAGGCCACCGAGCTATTCGAGATCTCCACCACACGCCCAATGAAGATCGTGTCGGGGAAGGCATCGATCTGCACCACGGCCGAGTCGCCGATGGCGATGCGCGAGACGTCCGTCTCATCGACCTTCACTTTGGTCTCGAGCACACTCATATCCGAGATCGTCATCAACGTGGCGGCGTCGCGGTTCAGTGTGCCCATGATCGCCGTTTCGCCCGCCTCGACATTGAGGCGCGTGATCCGACCGCTCATTGGCGCATAGATCGTGGTGCGCGAGAGCTGCCAGCGGGTGTCCTTCAAGGAAGCGTCCGCCTGCTTCACGTTCTCCTCGGCGGCCAACACCAGCGCCTGATTGACTTCGAACTGCGTCTCGAGTTGCTCGAGTTCGGCGGCCGACACGAGTGCGGGGTTGGTCTTGCTGATCTCGACCTGACGCTCGAAGTTGCGCTGCGCCTGGAGCAGGTTGGCCTTCGCCTGTGCGAGGCCGGCGCGGGCATTCGCCAACGACGCCTCGGCGCGCTGCACCTGCGCTTCGAACTGCTGCGGGTCAATCTGCAGCAGGAACTGTCCCTCCTTCACCAGATCACCGTCGGCTACCGCGAGGCGCGTGATGCGCCCGGTGATGTCGGCCGAGAGGTCGACCTTGGTGCGCGGGCCCACCTGGCCGCTCGCGGTCACCGACGACACCAGGTCGCGCGCCTCCACGGCTTCGATGCGTACCATCGTCGCCTTGTTCCTGGATTTGGACGCAGCGGATGCAGCGGCCGCGCCGATCGCGACGACCACGACACCTGCGATAATGAACTTCATCTTCTTCGTCATGTGAGCTCTCTGGTCAGCGTAGCGTGCGGCCGACGGCATTTTCCAGCGCCGCGTACGCTCGGTGGAATTCATAGACCGAGTCGATCCGGTCGGTTTCGGCGCGCTCGAACTCCGCGCGCGCCGTGGTGAGATCCACGAAGGTCCGGGATCCCACGCGATACAACTCTTCGGCCAACTGCAGCGCTTCGCGCGCCGTCGCGGCATTGCGGGACTGGAGTTCAATCGTGCGGCGCGCCGCTTGGAGCGACACGAACGCCGAGGTCACGTCCGCGGTGAGCGCCAGTTCCTGACGCCGCACGCTGTACTGCGCGTCCGCACGGAAGGCGTTGGCCTCTTGGAGGCGCGTCTCACGTCCCAACCCGTCGAAGAGCGGGAGGGAGATGTTCATCGAGAGGTTGTACGGCTGCCGCGTGAAGTCGAAGGGGAACGTGGCGTTGTTGGCGCGAATCGCCGCCGCCTGTTCCGGTGTGAAGGCGATCGCGCCGCACTGTGCCGCGATGCTCGACATGCCGGCGCCGACGCGGAGCGAGTCCGTCGTGAAGCAGTTCGCGCGCGAGAAGAGCGCGCCAGCCTGGGCCTGCGCGATGGTCCCGTCGACAGTCGTCTGCTGCTGCGTAAAGGCGCCCACCGAGGCCGCGAACGAGAGGGTCGGCGTGTACTCGCCGCGCGCCGACCGCACCCCCGCCACCGCCACCTGCTCGCGGGCCTGCACGGCGCGGAGCGCCGGATTGTCGCGGCGGGCCTGCGTGAGCAGATCGTTCAACTGGAAGTTCGCCGCGCTCACCACGAGCTGCGACGAGAGGATGATGCCTTCCGGCAGCGGCACGCCCAGCTGCTGGAAGAGCTGTAGACGGGCGACTTCCCCCGTGTTCTGGGCGCGGAGTGCCGCGACTTCCTGCTGTCCAAGTCCGACTTCGGCGCGCTTCACATCGAGCGAGGTCGCGAGGCCGACGCCAGCGCGAGCCTGGGCGAGCTGGAGCAGAAGGCGCTGCTGAATCACCAGCGTGTCCTGCAGCGCCGAACGGGCCTGCGTCTGGAGCGCAAAGAGATACTGCTGCGTGACGGTCGCCTGCAACAGGAAGAGCGCCGAATTCACGTCGGCGTCCGCCGCATCGAGCGAGGCATTGGCCCGCCTGATGTTGTTAAAGGTGTTCAGACTGATGCGCGAGTTCGCCGAGAGATTCCAGGACGACGACACGATGTCGGAAGTCGCACCGAAGGCGACACCGCCGAAGAACTGCGAGCGGCCTTCGCGGAAGGAGGCGCCGAGGCCCGCGTCGGCGCTGGGGAGCAGGGCACCCCACGCGGCACGGGTACCGGCCTGCGCGCGCGTCCGCCCGGTCAGCGACTGCTGGTACTGGGGATTATTGCGACGCGCGATCTCGAGGGCCTCATCGAGCGACAGCGTCGTGCGCGCCTGCGCCCCAAGGGCGAGCGGCGCGGCGGCTGAGAGCACGAGGACGGCGATTCGAACGGATCGGAGCAAGAGAGAAGTCCTGAGGGAGAATGGAGGGCTCGTCCCCTTTACGGGCGACCCAAGCCACGAGTTTCAGCGGGAGGATCATCACGAAGCGCCTCGAGAGCCGACGTGCGATGCACCGCCCGAAGGAGCCGACCCGCGGAGTCGGTCCAGAGCTCCCAGAGGATCGTGCCATCCTCCTGCAGCCGCAGCACCCACCGCCGCGCCACGAGCTCGCGCAACCCAAGGGTGACGCGGTCCGGGGCCAGCTCCTCTACTGATACGCGTAGCTCCGTCGGACCGCTTGGAACCAGGAGCGTCACGGGCCGTCCCTCACCGAGCCGCAGCACGAGCCAGAGGTGGTGGATGACCCCAGATTCCGCGATGAACGTGTCCCGTGGCAGGCGGAACTCGCGGGCGGATTCCACCCCGGCGCGCACCGTGCGACCGGACCAGATCTGGCGGTCGCGCTGTCCGGCGACGCTGGCCACCACTTTCCCCCCCTCGCGGGTATCGAGCTGGAATCGGAGCGGGGCCCCCAGGGAATCCACCGTGAGGACGACGCTGCGTCGCTGTTCGCCATTCAGCAGGTTGGCCTGCGCCACGTAGCCCCCCTCCGCGCCGCGCCCCGCCCGCAGGCTGAAATCCTCGCGTCCTATGCGCTCCCCGTTCATAAAGAGGGAGAAGGTCCCTTCGTCGAGGACGAGGGCCTGCGCGGAGAGGGCGAGGGGGAGCGCGCTGAGGGCCAGCAGCGCGGTCAGGCACCACCTCGGACACCACCTCGGACACCACGGCGGACACCACGGCGCGACACGCGCGGCGGGTCGAAAAGGCAGGGCAAGCATCTGACGGCAATCTACACGCAGGGCCCGGGGGTCTCTGACTCTCGAGCGCCCCTTCGTGCCGAACTGCGCCAGCGGTGCCGCGAGGGCAGGTCGGATGCGCTCGGAAGTAGGTCGGATGCCGAGAGCGATCACGAACGCGGACCGCGGGCGGCCGCTCGCGGCCGGTGCTCGTCTCCGGGTATTATCCCTCGTGACCGCCCCCGTCGCCCCGTCCGAGATCCCGTCGAAGCTCCCAATGAAGCTCCCGTCCGAGCTGGCGCCACGCGCGCGGCTCTGGCTCGAGTCTTGGTTGCTTGCCTCCTCCGGCACGGTGCTCGTTGCCGCGTTCTGGATTCGGCAGCCGACCCTCTGGCTCGGCGGGGGCGTCCTTGTCTGCGTACTCGGGCTTGCCGTCCTCACCGCTCGGGCCTCCCGCGCCGCGCGGTCGAGGCGGGTCGCCTTCGCCGTGGCAGCGGCCGTCCTGCTCGGCGTCATGGCCAGCTATCATCGTGCCGTCAACGCGATCGATTCGCGCGGCGACGAAGTCCGGCGAAGCCTGTCAATGGTCGCGGCCTCGGTCCTCGCGCGGGAAGTCGCGTCCGAGGCCGATCAATTGCAACAGTTGGCCGCCGCCGCGCTCGACGCGCCGGCGGACGTCGGCGCCGCGTTCACGGCGCTCGGCGCGCTGGTGCGTCCCGGGGGCGAGCGCGCCGTGTTGATCGCGCGCGGTGGGCGCCCCTTCGCGTGGAGTGGTCGCCTGCTTGTCGCGCTCGACTCACTCCCGGGACCGATGGGCATTGTCGCGACCCCTTTCTATTTGGTGGCGTTCGCGGTCGCGGAGCGTGGCGGCAACGTCGCCGTGGCGACCACGGTGCTCCACGCGGAGCCCCCGGCCGATCGCCTGAGTCCATCGCTCGCGGCTCGCATCGCCGAGGCGGAGGGGGTGCTGGGGTTCGGCTATGCCGATCCCGCCGCGGCCCGTGACGTTCCGGACGCCGTCGTCCTCACGGTGGCGGGAACGCCGACGCTCGCGGCGCGCGCGATCGCCCCCTCCCCTGATGCGCTCCGCGAACGGGCCTGGGAGCGCACGCTGCCGCGCGCTGGGGCGATTCTCGGGCTCCTGATGCTGATCCTCATCACCGTCGCGTGGCGTCGTGACACCGGCTTGCGACCCCGCTTCTTGGCGCTCGCCATCTCCCTCGCCGTGCCCGTTATCCTGCCGTTCAATGCGTTCTCGAACGTGGGCACGCTGTTCGATCCCAGTTTCTATTTGGTGCGTGCGGGGTGGCGGTTCACCGCCGACGCGGGCGCACTCGCGCTCACGTCGGCGTTGTTGCTGCTGGCGTTGCTGTCGGTGCGCCGCGCACGGCTCCGGCTCCGCACACGCACCCAGTCGGTCATCGCGACCGTCGTGATCGCGGCGCTCGCGCCGTTCCTGCTGCGCGAACTGGCGAGCGGTCTGCAGGTGCCGGCCATCGGCGTTCCAGTGGGGCTCTGGGTGTCGTGGCAGATCACGATCTTTCTCGCCGCCGTGACGGTGCTGCTCTTCGGTATCACGGCGGGGCAGGGGGCGATCGGCGGCGATCGTGGCCTTCCGGTGTGGGTCGCGCCGACCCTCGCGATTGTGGCGACGATCGTTGCGCCGATCCTGCTCGAGGCGCCGGGGCGGTTCCCCCAGACCTACACGATGCTCTGGGTCGCGGCCATCGCGGCCCTCGCGGTGACGCGTCGCGCCCGCGCGATGGTGCTCCCCGTCGCGTTGGTCGCCGCCTGCGGGGCCACGACCCTGGTGTGGTTCTCGGCCGTGCGTGAACGCGTCGACCTCGCGGTGCACGATGTGCAATCGTTGAGTCGCCCGGATCGCGATGCCGCGGTGTTGCTGGATCGCTATCCGAACGTGCTCGATCCGGCGCGCGCGGCGCGTTCGCGCGTCGAGGTGTTGCGCCAGTTCGCGCAGAGCGAGTTGGCTGGTGCGGAGTACCCCGCAGAGATCACGACGTGGGGCGCCGACAGCACGATGCTCGCGGATCTCACCGTGGGGCGCGCGCCCGGCGTCTCGTACGGGGTGAATCAGTTCGCGTACGAAGTGCAACGCACGCGCGAGCCGAGCATCACGGAAGTGCGCGGCGACCCGGGCATTCACTTGGTCCTCAGTGTGCCCCACGCCGATGGCAGTGCGACCACCGTCGTGGTGGCACCGCGCTCTCGCCTCGTGGCTCCGGATCCCTTTGGTGCCTTCCTCGGATTCTCGCCCCCCCCCGCGCCGGAACCGCCATACGAACTGCGGCTCGGCGACCGCAGTGCGAGCGCCGCCTCCGCCGCCAACGCGCGTGGCGTGTGGACGCGGATCGAGAACGAGCTCCACGGCGACTGGCAGCTCGCGAGCGCGGGGGGCATGAGCCGTCGATTGCATGCGGTGGTCGACCTGCGCTCCCTTGAGGTGCTCGTGCCGCGCGGGGTCCTGCTCGTCCTGCTCGACCTCGCCGTCCTGGGCGCCATCTGGTTACTCATGGTCACCGCCGATGGCGCCCTGCCGCGCTGGTGGCGTCAGCGTCGCCGCGAGATCCTCACGAGCTATCGGACGCGGCTCACCGCCACGCTCTTCCTCTGCTTCCTCGTGCCGTCGTTGCTGTTCGGCTTCTGGTCGTTTCGGCGACTCCAGGCGGACGATCGGCAAGCGCGCGATCTCGTGGTGCGCGAGACGTTGCGCGGGGTCGCGACCGTGGCCGATCCCAGTCAGCTGAGCGACGCCGCCGCACGCTTTGAGACGCCCCTCTTTCTCTACGCCAACGGCATCCTCGTCAACACGAGCGATCCGCTGCTCGATGCCCTCTCGCCGATCGGGCGTCTCCTGCCGCCCAATGTGATGCGCACGCTGATGGAAGAGGACGAAGTCAGCGTCGGACAGGAGGATGATCTCGGCGATGCGCGCGTCCGATTCGGCTATCGGGCGCAGACCGATGCCTCGGGCGTGCAGTTCGTGCTCGCGGCGCCGGCGCGCTTGGACGAACGACTGCTCGATCGCCGCCGCAACGATCTTGGTATGACCTTGCTCTTCGCGCTCGCCCTCGGCGCGCTCGCCGCCCTATGGGCCGCCGGCGCCGCCTCGCGGCAACTCTCTCGCCCCATTCGCGAACTGCGGGCCTCGGCGCTGGCGCTCGCGCGCGGCGAGGCAAGTCCGGCGTTGCGCGAGGATCCGCCGCTTGAGTTCACCCCGGTCTTCCGTGCGTTCCGACAGATGACCTCGGATCTCGCTGAGAGCCGTGCGGCGCTGGAGACGGCCGAACGGCGGATGGCGGCCACGCTGCGCAACGTGGCGAGCGGTGTGGTCGCGATCGATGAATCGGATCGTATCACCTTCTCGAACCCCCGGGCCGAAGCCATTCTCGGCGGTCCCCTCACGATGGGCGCGGTGATCTCGTCCGCCGTGCGCGCGCTCCTGAGCGCGCCGCTCGAGGCCCTGCGGGGCGGCAGTCTCGAGGACGTCGCGGTCGAACTCGAACACGAGGGGCGGCGCCTGAGCATCCGGCTCGCCCGCCTCGCGCCTGGCTCTCGGCGCACCGTCGTGACGCTCGACGATGTCACCGATGTGACCCGCGCCGAACGCGTGCTCGCGTGGGGCGAGATGGCACGCCAGGTCGCGCACGAGATCAAGAATCCCCTCACGCCGATGCGCTTGGGGATGCAGCATCTGCGTCGGGCGCGTCACGATCCGCGCGTGGACTTCGACCAGGTGCTCGACGACAACACGACGCGGATTCTCGCCGAGATCGATCGTCTCGACGAGATCGCCAAGGCGTTCAGTCGCTATGGCACCGCCCCAATTGATGTCGCGCCGGCGGAGTCGGTCGATGTCGCGACCATCGCGCGGGACGTGCTCGAGCTCGAGCGGATGGGGCAGACCGAGGTGCAGTGGGAGGGCACGATTCCCGAGGGCGAGGTCCGCGCCGCGGCGCGCGATCGCGAACTCCGTGAGGTCCTGCTGAACCTGCTGGAGAACGCGCGCCTCGCCGGCGCGAGTCGCGTCACGCTCGAAGTGGTCGGCGCGCTGAGCGGCGGCGCCATTGTTCGCGTGCGTGATAACGGCAGCGGCATCCCTCCGCAGCTGATCGACCGCATCTTTGAGCCCCACTTCTCGACGCGCACGAGCGGAAGCGGGCTCGGGCTCGCCATCAGCCGTCGGTTGATCGATGGCTGGGGCGGGGCCATCAGTGCCGAGAATGCGCCCGACGGGGGTGCGGTGCTCACGGTGCGTCTGGCTCCGGCCGCGCGCGCCTGATTACTTTCCGAGTCGGATGACCACCGAAGAGTTCGCGAGCCCAAATCGTCAGTCGACGGGAATTCCGCCGCACCTCGACGGATGGCAACTGCCACCCGATTGGCGCTGGGGGAACTCGGGTGTCTACACGCCGCACCGGCACGCGCACGAGGTCATCGATGCGCTCGGGCGCTCGCTCGCGCTCGTCACCGCTCCCGATCCCGCACATCACCCGTGGCTCTTTGCCGAGGCGCGGCATCTCGCGCACCGCAATCACCCGAGCGTTCCCACCACCTACCACTTCTGGCAGCAGCATCTCGGCAGCCGGCGGGGACCGGGCTATCTCCGACGATGGATCACCGGCGAGACGCTCGGCGAACGACTGAAGCGCAGTGGCCCGGAGACGGTCCCGTTCACGTTGCGCATGCTGCGCGCGATCGGCTCGACGCTCGCCTATCTGCACGACTCGGGCGGCGTGCATGGGGCGATTTCTCCCGAGTCGGTGTACTTCACGCCCACGGGGCGCATCTGGCTCCTCGGCTGGCAGTGGGCGGTGCCCCCCGAGGATCGCCCCGCGGGACTCGCACCGAGTGCGAGCTGGTGTCCGCGCGCGCCAGAGTGGGGTGAGACGTGGCGTCCGAGCCCAGCCGCCGATCAGTGGCAGCTCGGGGCGCTCGCGTTCTCCCTGCTCACCGGGGAACTGCCGCTCGGCGGCAGCCTGCCGCCGGTGCGCCTCGCGCGTCCGGACGCCCCGGTCACCGTGGCGGAGCTGGTGGATCGCATGCTCTGTCCCGATCCGGCGGCCCGGTTCGCGTCCCTCTCGGGCATGCTGCGTCGCATCGAGCGCATCTCTGGCACGGCCTCGCTCGCCTTCTCGGGCACCGAGCAAGCGAGTGGCGAACATATCGCGCTGTCCGAGGAAGATCGTCTGCGTTGGGCGACCGGAGACGACTACGAAGTGCTCGCGCCGCTCGGGCAGGGCATGTACGGCTCGGTCTGGCGCGTGCGCGATCTCTCCCTCGAGCGCGAGGTCGCGTTGAAGATGTTGCATCCCACGGTCGCCCGGAACGCAACAGCGGTGGGGCGTTTTCGGCGCGAGGCGCAGTTGGCCGCGCAGCTTCAGCATCCGGCCATCGTGCCGATTTTCGCGTGGGATTCGAAGGGCGATGTGAACTGGTACATCATGGAGCTGGAAGAAGAAGGCTCCGTGGCGGACCTCGTGAAGCGATCGGGCCCACGCCCCTTCGGGGAGATTGCGCCGCAGGTCGATGCGATTCTGGACGGACTGGCGGTCGCGCACAACGCCGGGATCATCCACCGGGATCTCAAGCCCGAGAATATTCTCATTGACCGCTATCGGCGTTGGCGCATCGCCGACTTCGGCATCGCCAACGCCTTGGGCTCGCAGATCGCCGGCGCCTCCGGGACGCCGAACTTCGCCGCCCCGGAGCAGTTGCTGGGCGAGGAACAAGGGGTAGGGACCGATCTGTACGCGATTGCGGGTATCGTGATTTTCGCGCTCACGGGGCATGTGCCCTTCGTCGGGGAGGACGGGCGCGCGATTCTGGCCGCGCAGCTCGCCGGGCGCGTGGATCTCGGCGAGTTCCCTGATGTGTTGCAGGTCTGGCTGCGACGGGCACTCGCGTCGGATCCCGCCGCGCGCTTCGCCGACGCCGAAACGATGCGCGCGGCGTGGCGCGGCGTGGTCCGGACCGTGCTGCGGGAGGAGAAGCGCTCCGGCTCGAGTGTGTTGCGGACGCTCAAACGCGTGGGGGCCGCACTCCGCTCGCGGCCGCGCGGAACCTGACGCGCGCGGCTTTCGTTCGCCCGCGTATGCGTCCAATTCTCTCAGCGTGCGCGCTCCTCGCGGCCGTCGCACTCGCTTTGCCGGCGCAGCGGGCGCCGAAGGCTGATTCTACGCGGGCGGATTCCGCTCGTGCGGATTCCGCTCGGGCCCAGGCCCTCACCGCGGTCCGCGTGGAAGTGACGCGAGGGGAGGACGCACTCGATCGCATCGCGTGGGCGGTCGGCACGCAGCGTACGGAACAGATTCGCCGCGCACAGGCGACGGTGGGCATCGATGAAGCACTGGCGAACATTCCGGGCGTCGTGGTGGCGAATCGCTACAACTTCGCGCTCGACCAACGCGTGTCCATTCGCGGCGCGGGGAGCCGCGCCAATTTCGGTCTTCGCGGTGTGAAGGTCCTGCTCGACGGTGTGCCGCAGTCGCTCCCCGATGGCCAGAGTCAGCTCACGAATATCGATCTCGCGGCGATCGCCAAGGTCGAAGTACTGCGCGGCTCCGCGAGCTCGCTGTATGGCAATGGGTCGGGCGGCGTGCTCTCGTTCACCACGGATCTTTCCGCGCCGCACCCGCTTGGCCTCACCCTGCGGCAGATGGGTGGCTCGTTCGGACTGCAGAAGACGCAGGCGCGCGTCAGTGGGCGCGCCGGGCGGAGCATCGGGGCGCTCTCGCTCTCGCGCACGACCATCGATGGCTTCCGCCAATACAGCGGCGCCGACACGCGTCAGTATCTCGGCGCCGTGGATCATGCCATTCGCGATGGGCTGACGCTTTCTGTGCGGGGCGGGACCGCGGAGACGCCGCTTGCGCGCAATCCCGGCGCGTTGACCGCCGCGGAGTACGCATTGAATCCCGACACCGCCGCACTCGCGAATGTGCGGCGTGGGGCGGCGCGCGAAGTCTCGCAGCGGTATGGATCGGTCCGGTTGCACTCCGCCGGGGACCGCCAGAATTGGAGTACCGTCGTCTATGGGCAACGCCGCTTCGTGGACAATGCGCTGGCGGTGGCTCCTCCAGGGACGGTCGGACCGACCAACGGCACCTTCTCGACGCTCGATCGTCGCGTCACCGGGGCCCGCTTCGATGCCTCGCGGCTCGTGGGGGCCGCGCGTCCCGTCCGCGTGGCGGCCGGACTCGATCTGCAGCGCTCGTTCGATGTGCGTCGCAATCAGCGCGCGACCGGCGGTCGCCCCACGGCGCCCGCGGACACGCTCTTGCTCGATCAGAACGAGATCGTCGTGAGTGTCGGCCCCTTCGCGCAAGCGCAGTGGGATCTGCACCCGCGCGTGACGGCGAGCGTCGGTGGGCGATACGATCGCCTGCAGTTTCGCGTGGACGACAACTTCCTCACGGATGGCGCAGACAATACCGGCTCGCGTGACATGACCGCGGCGAGTGGACATGTCGGCCTCGTGTGGCGTCTCGCAGAGGCCATCGTCCCGTACGCGAATCTCTCCACGGCGTTCGAGACTCCAACGACCACCGAACTTCTGGTGCGTCCCGACGGGCAGGGCGGCTTCAATCCAGGCCTCGGGCCGCAGCGCATTCGCACCTTCGAGCTTGGTGCCCGCGGCCGACTCGGGGCCCGCACGACGTATGAACTCGCGCTCTTCCAGGCCGACGCCGCCGACGCGATCGTCCAGTTCCTCGAGACGAATGGGCGCGCCTTCTTCCGCAACGCTGGACGTACGCGGAGCCGCGGCCTCGAAGCGGGCATTGTCAGCGAGCCGCTCAGTTGGCTCGAACTCCGCGCCGCGTGGACGCTCGCCGACTATCGCTTCGACGAGTACATCGTGTCGTTGACGTCGACCACGACCGACACGCTCAATGGCAATCGCCTCGCGGGTGTGCCCAAGCACGCCGTGCGGCTCGGTGCGCGCATGAGCTTCGGCGCCGCGTCGCTCGACGTCGATCATACCTCACAGGGCGACATGTTCGGCGATGATCGCAATCTCGTCGCGGTCAAGGGATGGGGACGCGGGCAGTTGAACATTCGCGCGGCGTGGACCGGCCGTCTTGCTGGATGGCGTGCCGAGCCCTTTGTGAGTGTGCAGAACGCGCTCAACACGGCGTATGTGGGGGCGGTGACGCTGAACGGTTTTGGCGGACGCGTGTTGGAGCCCGCCCCTCTGCGCAACTGGTACATCGGACTCGAACTCGCGGCGCCGCTCATCAAGTGAGTCGTCGGGCGATGCCGAGGACTTGTGCGCGGTGGTTAGATTCCCGCCCCATGCCCTCTAAGACCACGAAGACCAGCAAGACCACCAAGCCCGCGCGCCAGTCGACGCAGCCCCTTGCCTTCATCATCCGCTCCTCGAAGATCGCCGGAAAGGGGGCGTTTGCGCTCCGCCCGATCACGACGGGCGAGCGCCTGATCGAATACGTCGGGGAACGGCTCACGCACAAGCAGTCCGATGCCCGCTACGACGATGACGCGATGGATGAACACCACACCTTCCTCTTCACCATCACGAGTCGGCACGTCCTCGACGCCTCAGTGGGCGGGAACGAGTCGCGCTTCATCAACCACTCCTGCGATCCGAACGGCGAGGCCGAGATTTCAAAAGGCCGCGTCTGGATCAGCGCGATCAAGGACATCGCGAAGGGCGAGGAGTTGCACTACGACTACGGCTACGAGCGCTCGGGCGACGAGACCGCCGCCGACGAGAAGCGCTACAAGTGCCTCTGCGGAACGGCGAAGTGCCGCGGCTCCATCATGGAGGCCGTCAGCACCTTCAAGACGCGGAAGAAGAAGGAAGCAGCCACGCGCGCGAAGCGTCGACGTCGTCCCGCGTGAGTTGATGGCCCACGGGGCTCCAGCGGAGGGTGACCGCTGCCCCGGCGGACTGCAACAGTTCGGCGAGCCGCTCCGTGTTCGCCGCGGGAATGATCGGATCGCGCTCACCGGCCGCGAGAAAGACCCGCGTCCCGGCCAGATCGGGAAGCGGGTCGGGCTCCAGCGGCACCATCGCGCGCAGTAGAATCGCCTGGTGCACGACGCCCGGCCGGAGCAGGAGCATCGACGCCGCGATGTTGGCCCCATTGCTGAAGCCCACCGCCGTCACGCCGTCGAGCGGGAAGTCATAGTTCTCGGCGGCCGCCTGCAGAAAATCGGCGAGGCTGTGCGTGCGCGCCTTCAGGTCCTCGACATCGAACACCCCTTCCGCCAGGCGACGGAAGAACCGCGGCATGCCATGCTCCAGCACTTGGCCGCGCGGGCTGAGCAGATTCGCCGAGGGATCGAGCAAATCTCCCAGCTGCATGAGGTCGTTCTCATCGCCGCCGGTGCCGTGGAGCAGAAGCAGCGTCCGCACACCGTCGGCGCGCGGCTCCCACCGATGCACGAAGTCGAGGGGCCGCGTCGTCACGGCGCCGTCGGCCCCCAGGCGCGGATGATGCGTGCACTGGAAATCTGATCCAGCAGCGGGAACGCGGCGGCGAGGTAGACCTCCCCCTCGCGGTTCAGGCGTCCCTGATCGGGGGCCGTCGCGCCATCGCCGTAGCCGGTGTAGAGCGCGTCGACGTAGTCCATGCCGGCAATCACTTCACCGATCGGCGAGAAGCCGAGGCCGTCGAGGCGCGCGTTGTCGCGCAGGTTGATGAACATCTGCACCGTGCGCGTGTTCGGCCCGCCACTCGCGAAGACCACGCTCCCTCGACGATTGCTCTCCTTCACGGAGTCGTCTTGGACGGGGCGCGCACGCCACTGCTCGGACGCCCCCGGCGCGGCGGCAATGCCGAACTGGACGACGAATCCGCGGATCGCGCGAAAGAAGCGCGCACCGTCGTAGTAATTGGCGTGTACGGCCTCGTAGAACTGACCGACGCCGAGCGGGGCCCACTGCTTGCGCAGGAGGATGTCGATATCTCCCTTCGTGGTCGCGAGCCGCACGACGAACGAATCAGGGACGATTCCGGCCGCGTAGACATAGGCCGGCTGCGGTGCAACGACCGGTTGCGGTGCGCGCGCGCAGGCGGCGACGGCAAGGGACGTGAAGACGAGCGGAAGAAGGCGCATCAGAGGATGTTGTCGCGGCGCGTCAGGGTGAGCATACGATTGCGCTCCTGTGTGCCGTTGCGGTATTGAAAGGGAATCGAGAGCTCGCGCGCGCTACGGACCGTGCCCGCCATCATGCGCAGTCCCTTGGTCTCGGTCGTTTCGTCTGGGACGAGGCGGATCTCGCCGTTGCTGACCTCGTACTTGCCTGTCACGGCCATGCTCTGCAACGGGGTCGTACGCCCGCGGCCGCGAGGCGCCGCCGAAAAGAGCGTGCGCCGGTACCGCACCGAGGCGCGGAACGAGAGATCATCGTTGAGGGCAATCACCAACCGGTCGAACTCGATCAAATAGAGCGTGCCATCGTCATCGACCACTCGGTCCTGGAGCGGCAGCGTATCGCGGTCGATGCGGGTGGCCATGAAGGTGCCCACGGGCGCCCCGGGATTGCGACGCGCGGCCGGCAGCGCACGCGTCGCGCGCTCGAGTGAGTCGCGGGTCGCCGCGGTGCCGCGTGCGGGAGCGGCTGTTGGAGCAGGAGCACCCGCGGTCGGCTTCGCGGGCGCGGCCGCGGGGCGTCGCGTTTGCGCCGAAAGCGCGCTCGACGACGCGAGCAGGGGGGCCAGCATCAGGGCCAGCATCAGGGCCAGCATCAGGGCCAGCAGTGGGAGACGCAGAGTCCGCATACCCCGAAAGCTAGCGAGAACGCGGTCGGGCTGACGCGACGGGGCGAGGATGCGCGGCCCTGACGAGGGGCGGGACAGAATGATCGCGTGCGCCGCGCAGAAATCCGCAGGTTGGCCCCATGCTCGCAGCCATACAAACCGCCGCCGTCCTCGGGATCGAGGCCTACGCCGTGACCGTCGAGGTCGATGCCGCCGCCGGCCTCCCCGGTTGGACAATGGTCGGACTCCCCTCCGGGAGCGTAAAGGAAGCGCGTGAACGGGTGGGCGCCGCCCTCGTGAACGCCGGCTTCGCCCTCCCGCCGCGTCGCTGGACCATCAACCTCTCGCCCGCCGATATCCGCAAGGATGGCACGGCGTTCGACCTTCCCATCGCGCTCGGCGTGCTCGTCGCGAGTGGGCAGCTCCACGCCGACGAAGTCCAGGGACTCCTCTGCGCCGGCGAACTCGGCCTCGACGGAAGCATCCGCCCGATTCGCGGCGCCCTCCCGCTCGCCCGCGCCGCGCGCGATTCCGGGGCGCGCGCCTTGGTGCTTCCCGCAAGCAATGCCGCCGAAGCCGCGCTGTTGCGCGATGTCCGGCTTGCCCCCTGCGACTCGCTCGCCACCCTGGTGCAGTATCTGCGCGCGGGCGCACTGCCGCCGCTCATCGTGCACGCCGCGCCCATGGTCGCGACCGCGGATGCCTGCTTCAGCGAAGTCGTCGGGCAGCCACTGGCGAAGCGCGCCCTGGAGATTGCCGCGGCCGGTGGGCACAACGTGCTCCTGATCGGCCCGCCGGGCGCAGGGAAGACCATGCTCGCGCGGCGATTGCCATCCATCCTTCCGCCGCTCGATGACGATGCCCTGCTGGAGGTCGTCGCCATCCACTCGGTGGGCGGGATCCTCGCGGCCGATCGTGCCCCGTCGCGCACCCCGCCCTTTCGTGCGCCACACCACACGATCTCCCTGCCGGGATTGATCGGAGGTGGCCCAGGTCCGCGGCCGGGAGAGGTCTCGCTCGCGCATCGCGGCGTGCTCTTTCTCGACGAGTTGCTCGAACTCCCACGCTACGTCCTCGACGCGATGCGACAACCGCTCGAGGATGCGCGTGTCACGATCGTGCGCGCCTCGCAGTCCGTGGTGTTCCCCGCACGATTCATGCTCGTGGGCGCGGCCAATCCCTGTCCCTGCGGCCACGATGGCGAACCTACCGGGCGCTGTCGCTGTGCGGCGGCGGAGATCCTGCGATACCGATCTCGGCTCTCGGGACCGCTCGCGGATCGCGTCGATCTCCATGTGCGTATCGGCGCGGTCGCCTTGGCCGCGCTCGGCCAGATGGCACAGGAGGAAACGTCGACAGAAATTCGCGCGCGTGTCGGCGCCGCGCGCGTACGACAACTTGCTCGCTACGAAGTACTCCCTGGCGTGCGCATGAACGGGGAGGCACCCGGCCGTTGGCTGCAGCAACACGGCGGACTCGCTCCCGAGGCCCGCACCCTCTTGGCGGAGGCCGCCGAGCGCCTCCGCCTCTCGGCGCGCGCGTTTCATCGCGCGCTGCGCGTCGCGCGCACGGTGGCGGATCTGGATGGTGCGGAGCGTATCGAGCCGAGTGCGGTCGCGGAGGCGCTGCTCTTCCGTGGCGCGGACTCGCCGTCGGGGTGAGGGGCGCGATATCATAGATATCGTGGCGTGGCGGTCTGGAAGCACGGGGCGCACAGGGGGGCCAAGCCGGGGCGCGCTGTGCACGGACCGGGGGCGCGGACGCTCAGCCCGTGAGCCGCGCTCGGCTGTGCGGAACCAAGCGCCGTGACGGACGTAGTGATGGGGGCTAGCTTACACTCTTCCATGACCACCACCGCTCTGTCCTCTTCTTCCGCCGCCCGCTCCGCCGCCCTCTCCGAGGCCCTCGGAGAGGGCGGCGGAGACGTCCTCGGAGAAGCCCTCGTGGCGCGCGAGCACTCCCTGCTCGCGTGGTGCCGCGCGCAGGGGTCCATCCTTGTCGGGTTCTCCGGCGGCGTGGACTCGGCGTATCTCGCCTGTGTGGTCCGCGAAGCGCTCGGTCCCGAGCGCACGCTGGCGGTGATTGGACGTAGCGCCTCGTATCCCGCGGTACAGTGGGAGACCGCACGACGGGTCGCCGATGCTTTCGGCATCCCCGTGCTGGAGGTCGACACCGACGAACTCGCGGACCCGCGCTATGCAGCGAATCCCACCAATCGCTGCTATTTCTGCAAGAGCGAGCTGTGGTCGCGCCTGCTTCCCGTGGCGCAGGCGCAGGGGTTCGCGGTGATTGTCGACGGCACCAATGCCGACGATCTGCATGAGCATCGCCCGGGGGCACAGGCGGCGCGAGAGGCTGAGGTGCAGTCGCCCCTCGCCGCGCTCGGCTTCACCAAGGCGGACATCCGTGCGCTCAGCAAGGCGCGTGGGCTGCCGACGTGGGCCCAGCCCTCGTCGCCCTGCTTGTCGTCGCGGCTCCCCTATGGCACCGCGGTGACGCCTGAGCGCTTGCAGCTGGTGGAGCGGGCCGAGGCGGGCATTCGCGCCCTCGGCGTCGTCGGCGACCTGCGCGTCCGATACTTCGGTGAGAAGGCCACCATTGAGATTGCCCGTGCGGAACTCCCGGCGTGGAGTGACGGCGAACCGCGGGCGCGTCTCGAGGCCGCCGTGCGCGCCGCCGGATTCACCGTGGTCGAACTCGATCCGCGCGGCTTCCGCTCGGGCGCCCTCAACGTCCTCGCCGGCATTCCGGAGAGCGCGTGATATTCGGGTGTTTTGGGCGCATCGGATGCGCCATCGTGCTTCTGATCCTCGGGGCCGTGGGTTGGCACTTCCGCGACCGGTGGTTGCCGGCCGTGAAGAAGAGGCTCGGCACGATCGAGGTGAAGAATCCGATCGCCCACGAGCCACCGTTGCGGTACACCATTCGGACCGCCGAGTCCGCGTGAGTCGCAAGG
>CAYUMN010000045.1:0-364 GCA_964445835.1 uncultured Gemmatimonas sp. | reverse complement strand
GCAACTCCTCGAGTAGGAGGGTTACGAGGTGCGGGCCGTCGCCAGTGGGCGCGAGGGACTCGCGACGTACGAGGCGTGGCGCCCGCAATTGGTCTTCCTCGACGTGAAGATGGCGGGGATCGACGGACTCGAGACACTGAAGCGCGTGCGCGCGCTCGATCCCGCCGCGATCGTCGTCATGATCTCCGGACACGCGACCATCAGCGATGCCGTGAGCGCCACGCAACTCGGCGCGTACGACATCCTCGAGAAGCCGCTCGATACCGACCGCATCCTCGTCACGCTGCGCAACGCGATCGGGCATCTGGATCTCCGCGAGGAGAATGCGCGGCTTTCTGGGCGACGACGCCCAAGGTGCGTCAAC
>CAYUMN010000044.1:0-18092 GCA_964445835.1 uncultured Gemmatimonas sp. | reverse complement strand
GGCCATGGACGCGCTCGAGAAGGTGCAACTCGGCAGCCGCGTCCATCACCGGCCGAACGAGCTCTCCGGCGGCCAGCGTCAGCGCGTGGCGATCGCCCGTGCGCTCGTGAACCGTCCCTCCATTCTGCTCGCCGACGAGCCGACGGGAAACCTCGACTCGCAGACCTCCGAGGAGATCATGAAGGTGTTCGAGAGTCTCGCGAACAACGGCCAGACGGTCATCATGGTCACGCACGAACCCGACATTGCCGCGCATGCGCGCCGCGTTGTCGTGTTGCGCGACGGTCAGATCGCCAGCGACGAACGTCGCGCGCAGTTCACCGAGAAGCTCGGCATCAGCATCAGCCACTAGGCTACCCCAGGCTGCTGCCACCATATCCATGCCTCTTTTCGAAGCCGTCCGGCTCGCCCTCGCCACCATCCGCGTGCAGAAGCTCAAGAGCTTCTTCACCCTGGCCGGTGTGTGCATCGGTGTGATGTTCCTGATCACCGTCGTCTCGATCATCGAGGGGATGGGGCGTTACATGAAGGAGGATCTGGTCGGCAAGTTGATTGCCGTGAACTCCTTCGAGTTGCGCCGTCGCCCGAACATCAACATCGGCGATTCCGACCCGGCGATGTGGGAGGAATACCGGCGTCGGCCGCGCTTGTATCAGTCGGACCTGCTGCCCGTGGTCGAAGCGCTTCCCGAGGGGACGCGATGGGCGCAGGAGTCGGAGGCCACGGTGAGCGCGGTGACGCGCTACGCCCGCCCGCGCTCCACGAACGCCATCGGCATTGACGGCGACTGGTTCCAGATCAAGAAGCTCAGCGTCACGGATGGTCGCGAGTTCACGGCACAGGAACTGACACAGGGTGAGAACGTGGCGATCATCGGTCCCGATCTCGTTGAGCGCGCCTTCCCGGGCGTCGATCCGATCGGGCGTGAGTTGCGCGTTGGCGGCGTGCCCTACCGCGTCATCGGCATCACGGAATCGCGCGGCAGTGCGTTCGGGATCTCGTTCGACAACTTCCTGCTGGCCCCGTGGCGCTCGCCCATCCGCAAGATGCTCAATCCGAATCCGCAGATGATCGACGCGGTGATCATCCAGGCCGAGAACCAGACGGCCATCACCGAGTCGCAGGAGCGGGTGCGCGCGGTCATGCGCACGCGGCACAAACTCCGCCCCGGCGTGAAGGACGACTTCTCGATGGAGACGTCGGCGAGCGCGCTCGAGTTCTGGAATAAGATCGAAGGCTATCTGGTGATCGTCGGTGTCGCGCTCCCCGCGATCGGCCTCGTGGTCGGCGCGATCGTCATCATGAACATCATGCTCGTTGCGGTCGCCGAACGGACCCGGGAGATCGGGATCCGCAAGGCGCTCGGCGCCAAGCGCCGTGATATCCTCGCGCAGTTCCTCGTGGAATCGGCGACCCTGAGCACACTCGGCGCGATGCTCGGCATCGCGATGGGCATCGGGCTCGCGCAGGCCATTGCGGCGGTGACGCCGCTGCCGGCGAGTGTCGCGCCGTGGTCCATCGTGGTCGGCGTCGCAGTCGGCATGGGCGTCGGCATCGTCTCGGGCGTGTATCCGGCGAGCCGCGCTTCGCGGCTCGATCCCGTTGTCGCTCTCCGGCAGGAGTAGCTCATGGCCACGATGTCTGCCCGACTCTATACGCTCACCGAGGGCGTGCGCATCGCCCTCGAGGCAATCGTTGGGAACAAGGTGCGCGCGGGGCTGACGATTCTCGGCGTTGCCGTGGGAGTGTTCGTGGTGGTCGTGATCTCGGCGGCGATCCACGGCATCAACCAGAGCGTGGCCCAGGACTTCGAGTCGACCGGCCCCACGACCTTCTTTGTCTCGCGCTACCCCATCTCCTTCGAGGCTTGCGACGGGACAGAGGACACCTGCGCGTGGCTCCGGAACCCCTCAATCACCTGGGCCGAGATCGATCGCCTCAGCCAATTGGAGGATGCCGCGGCGGTCGGTGTGCGGATGAACTGGAGCGGCGCGTTCAAGTACCGCGATCGTTCGTTGCCGGGGGCCCCGATTGAAGGCTACACGGCGAACTGGTCGCAGTTCGGTGCGCCGGAAATGCAGGCGGGTGGCCGCGTCTTCACGGAGCAAGAAGTCCGTGGAGCGGCGCGCGTCGTCGTGCTCAACACGACCGCCGCCGAGCGCCTGTTCGGCGAGGGCGATCCGTTGGACAAGTCGATCACCATCAATGGGACGCCGTTCGTGGTGATCGGCGTCTACAAGGACAACGCGAGCTTTCTCGCCGGCGGCGACCGTCCCAAGGGTGTGATGCCCGTGACGACCCTTCAGCGGGCGCTGAACGTGCGCCGCAGCGACATGGGGCTCGTAGTGAAGCCACGCGCCGGCGTACCGCGCGATCAGATGGTGGATGAGGTGACGGTCGCTCTGCGCGCGATGCGTGGGTTGCGTCCGTCGCAGGAGTCGTCGTTCGCCATCATCACGCAGGACAAACTGATGGAGACGTACGACAAGATCTTCGGGATGTTCTTCCTGGTGATGATCGCGCTCTCGGCGGTCGGCCTGATCGTCGGCGGTGTGGGCGTCGTGGCGATCATGATGATCTCCGTCACCGAGCGGACGCGGGAGATCGGTGTGCGCAAGGCGCTCGGAGCGACGCGACTGACCATTCTGTGGCAGTTTCTCATTGAGGCGGTGACGCTCACGGGGATCGGCGCGATGACGGGCCTCTTCTTGGGCTGGGTGGTGGCCTCCCTGATTCGCGTGGCGACGCCGATCGAGGCCTCGATTCCGCCGGGGGCAGTCTTGGCGGCGCTCCTCGCGAGCTGCTTCACTGGTATCTTGTTCGGCATGATTCCCGCGGCGCGCGCCGCGCGGCTCGATCCCGTCGACGCCCTGCGTCACGAATAGCTGCCTGCGCTGAAACCCGCACGACCGAACGCATAACCGAGTCCCCGTGCCACTTTTTGAAGCCGTTGTGTTGGCCCTGCAGACCATCAGGGTGCAGAAGCTCACAAGCTTCTTCACCCTGATTGGTGTGATGATCGGCGTCATGTTCCTGATTGCCGTCGTCTCGATCGTCGAGGGAATGAGTGATTACGTCGAGAACGATTTCGCGGCGAAGATCATTGGCATCAACACGTTCGACGTGCGTCGGTGGCCGAACTTCACGCCGAACGAGACGGATGACGACTGGCGCCAGTACCTGCGCCGTCCCCGCATGTTCGACATGGACGCCGATGTGGTGAAGGCCGCGCTCGGCCCGGCATTCCGCGTCGCGCGTGTGAACGAGACCTTCATTCCGGCCTTCACGCAGGGCGTGCGACCGCGCGACGTACAGGCGATCGCGACGGATGCCGACTACTTCGAGATCAAGCGCTTCGGGATCGACAACGGCCGCGCCTTCTCGGCGCAAGAAGTGAATGCGGGCGCGAAGGTGATCGTGATCGGCAGCGAGGTGGCGTCCTACTATTGGCCGGGACTCGATGCGGTCGGACGTGAGCTGCGCATCGCGGGACAGACGTACGCGGTGATCGGGGTGATCGAGTCGCAGGGCTCGGTGTTCGGCTTCTCGATGGACCGCATGGCGATTGCCCCCTACACCTCCCCGCTCGCCCGTGGCATCCGGCCGCGCGGCGACATCGGGCGCATCACGGTGCAGGCGCCCTCGCGCGAGATCCTCGACAATGGCATTGAACAGGTGCGCGAGTCGATGCGCGCCTTCCGGCGCCTTGGCCCCGGCCAGAACGACGACTTCGAACTCGAGACCTCCGACGCCGCGCTCGGCTTCTTCGACGAACTGAAGGGGAAGCTCATTCTCTTCGGCACCGCGTTGCCCGCGATCGGCCTCGTGGTGGGTGCGCTCGTCATCATGAACATCATGCTCGTGGCCGTCTCCGAGCGCACGCGGGAGATCGGCGTGCGCAAGGCGCTGGGCGCCAAGCGCCGCGATATCATCGCGCAGTTCCTCGTAGAAGCCGCCACGCTCAGCGTGATCGGCGCCGCCATCGGAGCGGGGCTCGGCGTCGCCCTGGCGATGCTGATCGCCGCGCTCACGCCGCTCCCGGCGAGTGTGGCCCCGTGGTCGTTGGTCCTCGCGCTCGTGGTGGGCGCGGGCGTCGGGATCGTCGCCGGGATCTATCCGGCGAGCCGCGCCTCGCGGCTCGATCCTATCGCCGCCTTGCGCCAGGAATAGCCGATGCGCTTCTGGGATCGGGTCCAACTGACGTTCGAGGGGGTGTTGATGGCCCTCGACTCGCTGCGCGCCAATAAGGTACGAGCCGCCCTTACCATTTCCGGCGTTGCGGTCGGCGTCTTCGTGGTCGTGGCGATGGGCGCCACGGTGCATGGGATTCGGCAGTCGTTCCAGTCTGACATGGACGAGTTCGGCACGGCGACCTTCCAGGTGCGGCGCCGCAATCCGGGCTTCGGTGGGTGTAACCCCACAGAAGACTGTCCCGAGCGCCGCTTCCCAGGCGTCACACTCGCCGAGTGGCGCGCGATGCGTGAACTCCCGGAGGTGGGGGGCGCGATGGCGTGGCTGATGGGCGGCGGCTCCGTCACCTACCGTGGTGTCCAGGTGAAGGGCGTCGGCTTCGACGCGCAGAGCACCGAGTGGACCTCCACCGACATGGCCGATATCACGCAGGGCCGCACGTTCTCCGAATCGGAGCATGACGCGGCCGCGCTGGTGGCGCTGGTCAACCAGAAGCTCGCCGATGACCTGTTCGCGGGCTCAGATCCCGTGGGCAAGGAGATCGAGCTCAACGGCGCCCGCTTCCAAGTGATCGGCGTCTACGAGACCAAAGCGGGCTTCCTCAAGTCGCTGAATGGCCGCGGCCCCGACACGCCGCGCATGGTCATCCCCATGATGACGGCATGGCGCCGTCTCGACGTCTGGCGCCGCGGCATGATGGTCATGGTCAAGCCGGAGGCGACCGTCTCGCGCGACGAAGCCATGGACGCCGTGACCGCCCTCCTGCGCGGGATGCGTGGACTCCGGCCGACGGAGACGAATACGTTCTTCTTGGTCGGCCAAGACCAGATGATGGAGACCTTCAACGGGCTCTTCGGTGCCATCTTCCTGGTCGGGATCGGCCTCTCGGCCGTCGGCCTGCTGGTTGGCGGCGTGGGCGTGGTCGCGATCATGATGATCTCGGTCACGGAGCGCACGCGGGAGATCGGCGTACGGAAGGCGCTCGGCGCCACACGCGGCACGATCCTGTGGCAGTTCCTCGTGGAGGCCGCAACGTTGACGAGTCTTGGTGCAGGAATCGGACTCATCCTCGGCGGACTGCTCGCGTGGGTGATTCGAGCGAACTCGACGATTCCGGCCTCGGTCCCCTTTGGCGCCGTCGTTTCGTCCCTGCTCGCCGCCGCCCTGACGGGAGTGGTGTTCGGCATGCTGCCCGCAACGCGCGCCTCCAAGCTCGATCCGGTCGAAGCGCTCCGACACGAGTAGGGGCGCACGCGTTGGCGCGCGTGGCCCCCTCCCCCCCGCCGCGCACGGGCTTAGCTTTCGCACACTCCCGTGCGCACCTCAGACGTTCTCGGCATCGCTTTCGCGCAGATCCGCGGCAATCCGCTGCGGACCTTCTTCACGTTGCTGGGCATCATCGTCTCCACCGCATTTCTCATTGCGGTCGTCGCGATAATCCAAGGGATGAACGCGTACGTGAAGGAGAACATCGCCGACGCGATGATCGGCGCGAACTCCTTCCAGGTCCGTCGGACGCCGATCCAACTCGGCACCTTCAACGACGACCAGTGGGCGAAGGTCCAGAAGCGCCCGCGGGTCACGCAGCGCGACGCCGACGTCGTGCGCACCGCGCTCCCCGACGCGGACGCGATCTCGATGCAGTCCGGCTGGCCCACGCCGATGAGCAATGTCGATTGGCGCGGCCGCACGATCGGGTCGGTGATGGTCTTCGGCATCACGTCCGAGTACCAGGTGGTGCAGGACTATAAGCCCACCTTCGGCCGCGCGATGTCCGACCTCGACGTCGAGCGCCGCCTTCCCTATGTGGTGCTGGGCGCAGAGGTGGCCGAAAAGCTCTTTGAGTCGGTCGATCCGATCGGCCAGGAAGTGCGGCTCGCGGGTGAGCGCTTCACCGTGATCGGCGTGAATGAAACGAAGGGACGGGTCCTCGGCCAATCCTTCGACTCGTACGCCTTGATTCCGATCACCCGCTTCGAGATGCTCTACGGTCGGCGCCTGACGACGACCGTCTCGGTCAAGGTTCCGGACGGCGCCGATGTCGCCGCCATGATGCAGCGCGCGGAAGAGGCGATGCGCATAGCGCATGGCCTGCGCCCCAACGAGGAGAACGATTTCTCCATCGAGACCTCCGACGCGCTCGTGAGCTTCTGGAAGGATCTCACGCGCATTCTGTTCGCCGTGGTGCCGGCGGTCGTGGCCATCGGTATCGTCGTGGGCGGCATCGTCATCATGAACATCATGCTGATGGCGGTGAACGAGCGAACGCGGGAGATCGGCATCCGCAAAGCAGTCGGCGCGCGCTCGCGGGATATCGAACGACAGTTTCTCGCCGAGACGATCGCGCTCTCGGCGCTCGGGGGTCTGCTCGGGGTGATCGCGGGCTGGGCCTTTGCGTTCATCGTGTCGGTGGCGAGTCCGCTGCCGGCGAAGATCACCTGGTGGTCGGTGCTCGTGGCGCTCGCGCTCGGTGCTGGGATCGGTGTGATCTTCGGGGTCTACCCCGCCCGGCGTGCCGCGCGGCTGGACCCGATCACCGCCATGCGGCAGGAATAGCGCGTGCGCCTCGCGGCCCTCTTCGACCAGTACAAGGAGAACCTCGGCATCGCGATGGACACGATACGCGCCGCGAAGCTGCGCTCCGCCCTCACGATTCTCGGCGTGGTCATTGGCGTGGCGACCGTGATGACGATGGCCTCGCTGGTGGAAGGACTCCGTTCGCAGATCATCCGGTCGGTGGAGGTCGCCGGGCCGACCACATTCTACGTGCTCAAGGCGTATTCGAGCACGCCGATGAATCCGGATAATCCGCCGGCCTACGTGCGCATCCGTCCCGACCTGCATCCCGAGGAAGCGGACGCCATCCGTCGGCTTCCCGAAGTGCAGTACGCCGGCCTCTGGGGCCAGACCATCACGCGGCTTGCGTATGGCGCCGAGCGCACGCAGCCGACGGCGATCTTCGGCGCTGATGAGGGCTTCACGCTCGTCCAAGGGGGCGAGCTGACCATGGGACGTTGGTTCACGCGCAACGAGGAGATGAGTGGTGCCTCGGTCGTGGTCGTCGATGACGCAGTCGCGCGGCGCCTCTTCGGTCGTGAGTCGATTCTCGGCAAGACGATGCAGGTCGGGGGCCGCCCGATGGTGGTGATCGGGTTGTATCAGCCTCCGGAGAACATCTTCGCGCCGCAGGGCGCGGCGACGGGCGCGATCATCCCCTTCAGGCTGCTGGAAGCCCAGTTCCGCTTCGACCGAACGAACGCGCTCTGGATTCCCGTGGTCCCGCGTGAGGGGGTGACGGTGGCGGATGCGCAGGAGGCCGTGACGATCGCGCTCCGTGAGTCACGCCGCCTGCGTCCCGCGCAACGCAACAGCTTCGATCTCGTGACGGCCGACCAGATCCTCGAAGTGTTCAACCAACTCACCGGCGTGTTCTTCGTCGTCATGATCGTGCTGGCGAGCGTGGCGCTCTTGGTGGGCGGCATCGGGGTGATGGCCATCATGATGGTCTCCGTCACCGACCGCACGCGCGAGATCGGCGTCCGCAAGGCGCTCGGTGCGACGCGTGGGGACATCCTGGTGCAGTTCCTGATCGAGGCGTCCACGCTCACGGGCATCGGCGGCGTGATCGGCATCATTGTGGGGCTCGGCGCGGGTAAGCTGGTCACCGTCTTGCTCGGCATCGATGCGAAACCCCCCCTCGGCCTCACATTGATTGCTGTCGTCGTCTCGGTGTTGATTGGCGTGATCTTTGGCGTGCTACCCGCGCGGCGCGCCGCGAGGCTCGACCCGATCGAAGCGCTCCGCTACGAGTGACGCGGTGGTGCCTGCGACACGTGCGGCGCCTGAAGGACCCAGCGAACGTCAGCGAAACGTGGCGATCTCGTCGAGGGACTTCTTGGTGATCGTCGGCACGCGCGCGTCGGCTGCGGGATAGCCGACCACCAGCAGCAGGTACGGCTTCTCCGATGCGGGGCGCGCCAGCACGTCGGTGAGGAATCCCATCGGACTCGGCGTATGGGTGAGCGTGGCGAGCCCCGCATGGTGCAACGCCGCAATGAGGAATCCCGTCGCGATGCCGACCGACTCCGGCACGTAATAGTTGACGCGCCGGGTGTCGTCCGGCATCGCGCGCCACCGCTGGGCGAAGATGGCGATCAGCCACGGGGCCGCTTCGAGAAAGGGTTTTTGCGCGTCAGTGCCGAGGGCCGAGAGATCGTCGAGCCACTCCGGCGTGGCCCGCTCAGCGTAGAAGGCGCGCTCCTCTTCTTCCGCCGCGATGCGGATCTCGCGCTTGACCGCGGGATCGGAGACGGCGACGAAATGCCACGGTTGCAGGTTGGCGCCGTTCGGCGCACTTCCCGCGGCGAGGAGGCAGGGCTCGATGACGCTCCGCGGCACGGGGTCGGTCGAGAAATCACGCACCGTTCGACGGCGACGGAGCTCGGCGCTGAAGTGCCTGGCCCGCTCAAGCATTTCGGCTTCCGGAAGGCGACGGTATTGGTCGAGTGGAACGGTCGTCATGGCCTGGGGCGTCGGGAATGTCGGTCGCGAGCTATGTCTTTAATCTGCAATAGAGTAGCTTTAATGCAACGCTCAGTCCGGGCGTCTCATTTTAATCCGATCCGATGTCTTTTGCCGCTCTCGGCCTTGCTGCGCCCATCGTGCGCGCGACTGCCGACCTTGGTTGGGCCAAGCCCACTCCAATCCAGATTGATGCTGTTCCCCCGGCCCGTGAGGGACGGGACGTTCTTGCCTGCGCAATGACCGGGAGCGGCAAGACCGCTGCCTTCCTGATGCCGATGATCCACCGGCTGATGGAGCATCCGACGCGTGCCACCCGCGCCCTGGTGCTGGTACCGACCCGTGAACTCGCGGCGCAGGTGCACGCCGATTTCGTGGCACTCACCAAGCATACGTCGTTGCGTGGCGCGGCCGTGTTCGGCGGCGTTGGCATGGGGCCGCAGACGAGTGCCTTCCGCAATGGCTTCGATGTCATCATCGCGACGCCTGGGCGCCTGCTCGACCACATGGGCCAGTCCGAAGGCTACGTGAACTTCAAGGGCCTTGAGATCCTCGTGCTCGACGAGGCCGATCGCATGCTCGACATGGGATTCCTTCCGGCGATCAAGCAGGTCCTGCGTCAGATCCCAGCGAAGCGGCAGACGCTGTTCTTCAGCGCCACACTGCCGGCGCCGATCGTCGAACTCTCGCGGCAGATGCTGAAGGATCCGGCGCGCTTGAACGTCGAGCGCATCGCGAAGCCCGCGGCCGGAATCGAGCAGGCCATCTGGCCCGTGAAGGAATCGCTCAAGGCCGATCTCTTCATCGCGTTGCTGCGCGCCGACGTGATCGGCAACGTGATCTGCTTCACGCGGACGAAGCATCGCTCGAACCGCCTCGCGGACGTCCTCACGAAGGCGGGCATTCCGAACGCGCGCATCCATGGGAACCGCAGCCAAGCGCAACGCACGGACGCGCTCGCGGACTTCAAGAGCGGCGCGGTACGCGTCCTCGTGGCGACGGACATTGTCGCCCGCGGCATCGACGTGGAGGCGCTGGAACACGTGGTGAACTTCGACGTGCCCCACGTGCCCGAGGACTACATCCACCGCGTCGGTCGCACGGCGCGCGCCGAAGCGACGGGTGAGGCCTTCACGCTGGTGTCGCCCGACGAAGAGAACGACCTGAAGGCGATCGAGAAGTCGATCGCGAAGAAGTTGCCGCGTCGCACGTTGGACGGCTTCAACTATTCGCACTCGCCGCAGGAGCGACTCGAGGTGCCGCTCGCCGAGCGCATCGCGGCCATTCGGGCGCGAAAGGCAGAGGAGCGTGCGCGCGCGAAGGCGAAGTTGGAACGTCGTTCGGTGGCGGAGTCGCGCGGCGGTGCCCGGAGCGGCGGTAGCAGCACGAGCGGCGGTGCACGCAGCGGCGGTAGCAGCACGAGCGGCGGTGCACGCAGCGGCGGTAGCGCCCGCAGCGGTGGCGCGCCTTCTGGAACGCCCGCCGGAAGCTCAGCCGGCAGTTCGGCCGGAAGCTCAGCCGGCGGACGCGGTGGGTCCGGGCGTGCCGGTGGTGCCAAGCGGCGCGGTGGTCCGCGGCGGTAACGGCATTCCCTCACGAACACCGCGCAAGCACGAAGGGCTCCGATGCCAACACACGCATCGGAGCCCTTCGTGCCTGTGTGGCACACTCCCGCACCCTACTGCCGACACCCCGCCTTGGGATTCGGCCGCGGCCCGTCGAGCTTCGGCCGTGCCGCGCGGTTCGCAACCTCGAGGGCGACGTCACGAATCAGTTGCGTTGTCGCGAACAACTTCTCGTAGTCGATGTACTGTGGCTCATCCGTCACCTGGTGGTAATCGAGATGCAGCCCGGTGTGGAAGAACGTCACCGGAATCCCGAACCGCGCGTACGCCGCGTGGTCCGAGCGGCAATAGATGCGCTCCGGGTGTCCCTCGGCGTCGAAGCTGTAGTCGAAGCGGAACGGGCGCGGCTGACGGGCATTCACCGCCTCCACGAGATCACCGAGTTCGCGCGAGATCCGGCGTGAGCCCACGAGTTGCAGATAGTGCGGCCCGCCTCCCACAATGTCCGTCGCTCCACCGCGGCCGATCATATCCATGTTGAGCTGCGCGACAATCGAATCGAGCGGCACCGTGGGATGCGTCACGAAGTGCTCGGCCCCGAGCAGGCCGAGTTCCTCGGCGGCATGCCACACAAAGAGCACCGAGCGCTTCGGACGCTGGGGCGCGGAGGCCATCGCCTCGGCGATCTCCAACAGCGCCACGGAGCCCGATCCGTCGTCATCGGCGCCGTTCTTGATCGAGTCCGGGCGCGACGCGCGCGCGCCGGGTGTCACCACGGGCGGTGCGACCGCTGACCGGGCGGCAAAGATGGCCCGCAGCGAGTCATGATCGGCGGCAGTGGCCGTGAGGGGATCGTGGTCGTTGTGCGCACCGAGTGCGACGTACTGGCCGCGCAGTGCGGGATCGCTCCCGGGGAGGATGGCGACGACATTGCGCGTGGGCGCGGGCGCCTCGCGGTACTCGACGCCGACCAGCACACTCTGACCCGCCAACGCGATCAGCGCCTCATGCAGTGCCGCACTGGCGAGCATGGAAAGCGGAACCTTCGCAGCGGCTCCGGCGGAGCGCAGGCCGATGGTCGGCCGGGCCATATTTGCTCGCGCGGCGACAGGGAACCGCTCCAACCCAGGCATCACGACCGCCGCGGCTCCAGCGTAGCGCGTCCCCGGGCCGATCACCAGCGCGCGCATGTTGAGCGAGGTCTGCCGAGGATTCGCGTTGAGCACCACCAGCTTTCCCGCGGCGGCTTCGGCAGTGATCCAGGTCGCGCTGTCCCCAACCATGCCGCCGAGGATGACGACGACCTCGCCGCCGCGTCCTGCCGCGCCGCCCCGCGCGACGGCGGGCACGAAGTCCGTCCCCATCGCGAAGGAGTGCTGACCCACGCGCACCGTGCCGCCCGGCTCGAAGCCTCGGCGCACCATCGGGAGGTCCTGGAAGTAGGTCCCGTTGTCCCCAGCGGGGCGGAGGCCGAGGCGGCGCGCCTCCGCGGCGAGGTAGTCGGTCGCCATCACATGTCCGGGGCTGCCAGAGGCGCGCCCGCCCATGGAATCGTCGGCGAACTGGTAGAGGCGCGTCATCAGATCGGCCGCAGTCACTGCGGGTACGGTCGGACGTGGCGCGAGTTTGCCGGGGAGAACGCCACCCTGAGCCGCGAGGGCTGAGGGAGTGGCCCACGCACAACTGAGCGCGAGGGCGACGCCGAACGCCGTTGCCGGCTTGGTGATGTAGCCTGTCATCGCGGAGCTCCCAACAGTGGGGTTCGGGGTCGCCGAGGCTTCCCGGTCGGTCCGTCGAATCTTAACGTCCGGGGGTCGGGGGACGTTTATTGAATGTGGGGCATCAGCCCCGACGTGGGTCCACAATCGGAGGATCTTTTATGAAGGCGATTCGCATGCTGGTGGCGACGGCGTTGGTCGTGGTGTCGATGCCGGTCGCGGCACAGGGCGGCATGGGCGGTGGCCAGGGCGGCATGGGTGGTGGACAGGGTGCGCAGGGTCGCGGCGCAATGCAGCAGCGCCAGAACGAGATGATGTTCAAGGGCATCACGCTGACAACGACGCAGCAGGCCAAGATCGATACCCTCCAGACCGCGCAGCGTACCGCGATGCAGGAGATGATGCAGAGCGGCGCGATGCAGGACCCCGCCGCGCGCACGCATATGCAGGAGATGCGCACCAAGCATCTCGCCGACATCCGCACGCTGCTGACGGCGGAGCAGCAGGTCGCGTATGACAAGAACCTCGCCGAGATGCCGAATCGCGGCATGGGTGGCGGCATGGGTGGCGGCACGGGTGGCGGTCGTCCACCGCGCTAGCACGCGCGGTGCGCTGGGCATCCTACAGGCGCGGGTCGGTCCGTAGGATGCAATAGCTCTCGTTGTCCCGAGGGACGCCGTCGCGGAAGACCACTCCGCGGAGGCGTCCCTCGTGCGTCATGCCAGCTTTTCGCATCACGGCGCCCGACGCGGGATTCTCCACATAGTGCTGCGCGTCGATGCGATGCAACCCAACGACGTCGAATCCGTGCGCGATGACCGCCAACAGTGCTTCGGTGGCGATCCCCTGCCCCCACGCGGCGCGCGCAATCCAGTAGCCGACCTCCGCGCGACTGTGCGCGGCGACGATATGGAGTCCCATCGCTCCCACGATCGCGTCGTGGCGGGTGATCGCCCAGATCAGCTGTTTTCCCTCGGCAATCCAAGCCGCGTGCTTCCGGATGAACTCGTCGGCGGCGCCGTCGGGATACGGGTGCGGAATGGTGAGGGTCTGCCGGGCGACCTCGCGGTCGCTGAGGAGGACCTGCACCACCGGCGCGTCCGCGAGATGGAATGGGCGGAGCTCGAGGCGTGCGGTGCGCAGCGACGGAAGGGGCTCGGGCATGATTCCCGCAACCTGTGCGAGTTTTTGAGGGCCGACAAGGGCTGCGCGGGACTCGCGTGGCTTCCCCGCACCCCCGGAGGGGTCCAGATTGCAGGCTATGAGCGCTCCCGTGGATATCCTGGCCATCGCGGCCCATCGCGATGATGTCGAACTGACGTGTGGTGGGGCGCTGATCAAGCATGCGTGGCGCGGACAGCGCACGGGGATCATCGACCTCACCGCTGGAGAGATGGGGACGCGCGGAAGTGCCGAGGTGCGGGGCGCCGAGGCGGCCGCGGCCGCGGACGTGTTGGGCGTGGCCGTGCGCGAGAACCTCGGGCTTCCCGATGCCGGCATCACGAATACGCCCGAGACGCGGCGTGTGCTGGCCATTCGCATCCGCGAGTTGAAGCCGCGCGTGGTGATCGCGCCGGCGCCGCGCGGGCGACACCCCGATCACCGCGTTGCGGCACAGTTGATTCGCGATGCCTGCTTTTTAGCGGGACTCACGAAACTCGATCCGGCCACAACGCCGCATCGTCCGCTCAAGGTGCTGCACGCCATCACGTACCGTGAGGATCACATCAAACCGACGTTCGTGATGGACATCAGCGCGGAGTTCGAGACGAAACTCGAGGCCATCAAGTGCTATGCCTCGCAGTTCGATGGCGCGACCTGGGCGGGAGAGGTCTACCCGAACGGGGAGTCCCTGTACGACATCGTGCGGCATCAGGCGGCGCACTACGGCACGCTCATCCGCGCGCGCTACGGCGAGCCCTTCTTCACGTACGAAACCATGCGAGCGGACGATCTGCTCGCACTCGAGGTCAGCACATTTTGAGCGATTCCAGCCTGTCGTACACCACGTACCTTGAGCTCGACACCCTGCTCTCGCTCCAGAACCCGCGGAGCACTCCGGTCCATCCCGATGAGCTCCTGTTCATCGCCGTGCATCAGGCGAGTGAGCTCTGGTTCAAGGTGTTGCTCCATGAGTTCGATCAACTGATCGCGCACCTCAGCGCCAGCGACGCGATGTCCGCGCTGACGACGATGCAGCGCATCAACACGCTCGTGGAGCTCGTCTCTACCGAACTCTCCGCGCTCGATACCCTGCCGCCGCAGCGCTTCATGCAGTTCCGTGGCTACCTCGGAAGCTCGAGTGGGTCGCAGAGTGCGCAGTTCCGTGCGATCGAGGCAACGAGCGGCCTGCGCGACGCCCACTTCATGGCCGCGCTCAGAGAGCACGGGGAGTTACCGGCCTCGGTGCAGCACGCCATCACGCGGCCGACGCTCCAGACGCTGTTCCTTGATCTCCTGGCGGCGCACGGGGTTCCGCTCGAAGCGATCTACACCGAGCCGCAGCACGGCCTGTTGCACATGCTCGCCGAGTCGCTGTTGGCGTACGAGCAGGGCTTCGCGCGTTGGCGCTTCCTGCACGTGCAGTTGGTCGAGCGCATCATTGGGCCCGACACCGGCGGCACGGGGGGCACGCTGGGCGCGAAGTACCTCAACAAGACCGTCGCGCAGCGTTTCTTCCCCGAACTCTGGGCCGTCCGTGCGAGACTCTATGGACGCCGCTGAGCTGCACGACATCTCCGTGGCGTTCGCCGCGGGGACGCCGGAGTGGCCGGGGGATACGCCCTTCACGTGCGGGTGGGCGTCGGACATGACGCAGGGCGCGAGCGTGAACGTCTCGAAGTGGGAGACGAGTCCGCATGTGGGCACGCATGCCGACGCGCCGTTGCACGTCATGCGCGACGGGGCCGGGGCCGATGCGCTACCCATTTCGGCCTTCGTGGGACCGGCAACGGTGGTCGATGTCGCGGAAGTCGATGGCGCGATCCCCTTGGCCGTCCTGCGCGCGGCGGGGTGGCGGCCCGGAGCCGAGCGGCTCGTCCTCCGGACGCATCGAAGCACCGCGAGCGGACAGTTCCCCGACGCATGGCCGGCGCTCGAGCGCGCCGCGGCGCAGGCGCTCATGCGCGACGGCTTGCGGTTGCTGGCCGTGGATTGTCCGAGCGTCGATGCGCGCGAGAGCAAGGATCTCGCGGTGCATCATGAGGTGTTCGGCGGCGGCGGCTATGTGCTGGAGAACCTCGATCTGCGAGGGGTGGAGCCCGGCGAGTACGAGCTCCTCGCCTTTCCGCTCAAGGTCGGGGTGTGTGATGCGGCTCCGGTGCGTGCCTTCTTGCGTCGAGCGACGCCGTAAGCGCGGAGCACCTCGTCACCGACGGCACAGGAACGGGGGCGGCCGAGTGATCGGGCGCCCCCGTTCAACTGTCGTCCCCGCGTGCGCGTAGATTCCGATATGCGCCCTCTCCTCCTCACGCGCTCGGCCATCGCGCTCGTCGTGCTCTCGGCCTGCGCGAGTACCACCGCCACAGTCGCGGTCCCACGCACAATCCAGCCCGGAGCGCCCGGCACGCCGAGCCAAGTCATCTCCGGTCGCCCCGCCGATGCTACGTCGGCACCGAAGCACACCGCAGCTGACGTCACCTTTATGACGGGAATGATCGCACACCATCAGCAGGCGCTGGTGATGACCGCCCTCGTCGCCGACCGCACCACCGCGCGCGACCTGCGATTGCTTGCGCTCCGGATCGAGCTCTCGCAGACCGACGAGATCAACTTGATGAAGTCGTGGCTGCGTGATCGTCGTGAGCCCGTTCCCGGCGAGGGGCAACACAGCGGACACACCATGCACGAAGGCCATCTGATGCCTGGGATGCTGACGCCCGAGCAAATCGTGACGTTGCAGGCCGCGCGCGGCACGGAGTTCGACCGGCGCTTCCTCGAATTCATGATCCAGCACCACGAAGGGGCGATCACGATGGTCGCCGACCTGTTCAGCTCGCCGGGCGGAGGGCAAGGGTCGGAGATTTTCGGCTTCGCCTCCGACGTGGATTCCGATCAACAGATGGAGATCGCCCGCATGCGTCGTCTCCTCGCGGCGCGTCCGTAGTCTGTTCGCTTCGATTACGGATTGCCTCGCACTATCACGTATGGATCGCCCCGCACCATCACTCCACGAGGTCCGCTGATGTCCCGTTCCCTCCGCGCATTCGGCATGCTGTCGTTCGCGCTGGTCGCCACTGCGCTGCTCACCACTGCGCTGATCGCCACTGCGCCGCTCGCCACTGCGCCGCTCGCCGCGCAGGAACCCACACCGCCCCCGCGTCAGCTCGAGCCCGCCTTCAAGTGGGACCCGACCGATCCGCGGCTTGGTCTCAAGGGTGGGTACCTCGACGCGGGTGAGGCGATTCGCGGGATGACCCATCTCGCCACGCTCCCCCGCCCCGCCGGCTTCGGCGATGCGAGCAATCTCGCCGACGCGGGCTACTGGAACTCCGATCTCGCCTTCAGCGGCTCGATGATGTACGTCGGCAACTTCCACGGCTGGCAGGCGTACGACGTCGCCGATCCGCGGAACCCGAAGCTGAAGGTCGCCGTTGTGTGCCCCGGCGGTCAGGGTGACGTCTCGGTGTACAACAACCTGCTCTTCATGTCGGTCGAGGCCACCAACGGGCGCGTCGACTGCGGAACGCAGGGCGCCCCAGGCCCGGTGAGCGCGGAGCGCTTCCGTGGCGTGCGCATCTTTGACATCACGGACATCGCGAATCCCAAGCAGGTCGGCCTCGTGCAGACCTGCCGCGGTTCACACACCCACACGATCGTCCCGGACGCGCGCGACGTGTCGCGCATCTATGTCTATGTGAGCGGCACCTCCTCGGTGCGATCGCCGAACGAACTCGCCGGCTGCGAGGCGAGCGACAGCTCGGCGAACTCGTCGCAGTTCCGCATTGAAGTGATCGAAGTTCCGCTCGCCCGCCCGCAGGATGCCAAGGTCGTGAACACGCCGCGCATCTTCGCCGACGCCGCCGGCAACCTTGGCGGTCTCTGGCAGGGTGGCGACCATGGCCCGGGCACGCAGAGCTCGCGCCGCACGAATCAGTGCCACGACATCACGGCGTATCCCGCGATCGGACTCGCCGCCGGCGCCTGCTCCGGCAACGGCATTCTGCTGGATATCTCCGATCCCGCCAATCCGCGGCGCATCGACGAAGTCACGGACCCGAACTTCGCCTACTGGCACTCGGCGACGTTCAGCAACGATGGCTCGAGCGTGATCTTCACGGATGAATGGGGTGGGGGGCGCGGCGCGCGGTGCCGCTCGACCGATCCGCAGACCTGGGGCGCCGACGCGATCTTCTCGATCGTCGATCGCAAGCTCGTGCTGAAGGGCTACTACAAGCTCCCCGTGCCGCAGACGGCGAACGAGAACTGCGTGGCGCACAACGGATCGATCATTCCGGTGCCCGGCCGCGACATCAAGGTGCAGGCCTGGTATCAGGGAGGACTCTCAGTCTTTGATTTCACCGATCCGGCCAACGCGTTCGAGATTGCGTTCTTCGATCGGGGTCCGGTGGTCGACACCGCGCTCGTGACGGGTGGCTTTTGGTCGGTCTACTGGAACAACGGCAAGATCTACGGCGCCGAGATGGTGCGCGGGACGGATGTACTTGAACTCTCGCCGAGCGCGCAGCTCACGCAGAACGAGATTGATGCGGCGAAGCTGATCAGCATGCCAACGCTGAACACGCAGTCGCAGCCGCAGATCGTGTATCCGGCGGCGTACCCAGTGGCGCGGGCGTATGTGGATCAGTTGGAGCGGACGCGTGGACTGGAGAGTGCGCGCATCACGGCGGTGCGGCAGATGTTGCAGCGCGCTGAGCCTGGACGTGGACGGGCGGCGAACGAGGCGCGGGCGCAATTCACGCGGGTGGCTGAGCAGTTAGATCGCGATGCGGCGGGTGCGCGGGCGATCGATGCGCGTCGGATGCGTGGGTTGGCGACGACTCTGCGGGGCTTGGCGAGGTAGGACTGCTCACCGCGTTCACCTCAGAGGCACAGAGGCACAGAGGGCAAAGAGACCGGCAGTTCAAACATTGAGGGC
>CAYUMN010000043.1:0-18254 GCA_964445835.1 uncultured Gemmatimonas sp. | reverse complement strand
TCGACGGCATCAACATGGCCGGCGTCCAAGCCCTCATCGAGCGCACCGACCGCCTCCGCGAAGAGAACGCCGCGCTCCGCAGCGAAGTCACCGACCTCCGCGCCCGACTCGATCGCCTCGAAGCCCTCGAGAAGCGCCTCGAAGCCCTGGAGAAGCGCGTCCCGTAATCAAGTCCGCCGCAGGAATAACAAGACCGGCCGCCGTCCAACTGGACGGCGGCCGGTCTTGTATCACTGCACTCAAAAAATCAGTCCAGCGCCGCCGCGAACTCCTTCACGATCTCCCCCGCGGGCTTCACCTCATGAATCCCCGCCACGGACCGCCCGGCCTGCCAATACTCCGTGCTCACATCGCTCGTCATCAACGATTTCTTCAACCGGCGCACGGAGTTCAACGCATACCACGTGCGCATCCAATGCTTCCGACGGCGCCCACTCAACATCCACCGCGCAAACGGCCCGGTCTTCGTGCCGAGCTTCTCGATATACGCATTCCGAATCACCGCGACCGGCACGCCGGTGAGTCGCTCGGTCAACACGATGTCATCCGCCTCGGCGTCGACGATCGCCTGCTTGTAGGCATCGCTCGCTTCACACTCAATTGTCGCAATGAATCGCGTCCCGAGTTGCACGGCGGTGTAACCCATCCGCAGATGCCGCGTGAACTCCTTTGCGTCACCGACGCCGCCGGCCGAGACCACGGGCAATCCGAATGGGGCGAGCTCGGCCAAGAGCGCCTCGGGATCGCGACTCCCCGCATGTCCGCCCGCGAGCTTGTTCACCGCCACGAGGCCATCGACGCCACCATCGACCCCCTTCTGTGCCCACTTTCGCTCGGTGACATCGTGATAGACGACGCCACCCGCGGCATGCACACGATCACAGACCCAGTTGGGATTGCCGAGTGACGTGAGGAAGAATCGCACCCCTTCCTCGAGGGCGATCTCGATCCACTGCGTCATCCGCTCCTTGTAGAGCTTGTTGTTCCCCTCGATCAGCGCATTGAAGCCGATCGGCTTGCTTGTGAGTGAGCGGATGTGCCGCAGCCCCTCACGGAAGTCGTAGCCATGCACGTACGTGAGCGAGATCGGCTGCACAATGCCGAGTCCGCCGGCTTCGCTCACGGCCGCGACGAGCTCGGGGTTGGAGCAGGGGTACATCGGCCCGCAAATGAGCGGCACCTGCACACCGGTATGCTTGGTGAACTGCGTCTCCATCAAGATTTGCTCAGTCCCAGGCGCCAGGTCACGGTCGCGGTCGCGACAACGGCCCCAGATGGGTCGAGGCACTCGGCGATCACGTGGAATTCGCGATCCTCCGTCACCGTCGGCACCGCCACCCGCGAGACCGCGCGGATCGTGCCACGCGCCTTCTTGTGATAGGTGATCGAAAGGTTCGTCACGATGCCGCGGACGCCGTCCGGCAATCCCGCCATCATCGCGAGTCCGCTCGCCATCTCGGCCACGTTCATCAGCGCGATGGCGTGCACCGAGCCGAGGTGCTGCCTATTGGCACGGATGTCGGGGATCTCGACTTCGGCGCGCCCGGGCTCGAGGACACGGATGCGGGGCTTCACGGAACCGGAGTAGGGAACCATGCGGCTGAAGATCTGCGCGTAGAGCCACTCCCCGCCGGGGAGGGGGCTGAGTTGGCGCCAAAGCTTGAGGAGGCGAGTGCCAGGGGTCTGTGACATGACGTCAAAAACTGGCGGTTCGCACGCGGAAGTTCAACAGCCTCCTCTTGACGAGTCCCAGAAATCCCCCAGTTTTCGAGGATGACAAATCGCGTCCTCCTCGCCACGCTTGCGGCGACCCTGCTCGCCTGCAGCGATGCAACCGGCCCCGTCCCCGTCGCCTCGGTCACCCTGAGCGCGAGCACCATTCAGATCGCCAGTGGAGCGCAATACTCCCTGTTGGCGACAACGCTCAGCAAAAAGGACAAAGTCCTCCTGAACCGGCGCGTCACCTGGACCAGCGCCGATCCCACGGTGGCGACCGTGGATTCCACGGGAAAGGTCACCGCGGGATTCATCACCGGGGGTGTCGATCGCGAGACGACCATTGCCGCGACCGCCGAGGACCAGACGGCGACGGTGCGCGTGGTCGTCGAGACAAGTCTGGCCGCGACGCTGGCATTCGGCCTGACCACGCTCACGTTGGCCCACGGCGCGCAGGCAACGCTGGCGCCACTGGTCAAGGACGCCGCCGGCAACACGCTCACGGGGCGCAGCGTCAACTATGTGGTCTTCGACACCACGATCGCACAAGTCAGCGGCGGCGGCGTCGTCACGACCGGGGCCTTTCTCGGCGCGACGAATCGCACCACCCAGGTCACCGCAAATGCTGGGAACGCGACGGCGCTCTTCACGGTGTCGGTGGCGCCGACCACGGTGCAGAGCATCGGAATTCTTGCCGGGAGCGGATTCGTCCCGGTGGAGGGCCAACGCCAGCTCCGCGCGATCGTCTACAGCCCGTTCGGGATCGTGATCCCAGGGGTGTCGGTGAATTGGTCTTCGAACGCGACCTCGGTGGCCACGATCGGCTCCAATGGCATCGCGACCGCGCAGAGCGAGGGGGCCGCGACCATCTCCGCGACCGTGGGTGTGACCTCGGCCGCCACGTTGCTGACGGTGAACCAGTGTGGCAATGGACCCGCGGGCGCCTACCCAATTGAGATCCGCTATACCGGTGGCTCGCCCAATGCGGCCATCTCGCTGGCCTTTACGTGCGCCGTGGCGCGGATCCGCGCGGCGATCAATGATGAACTGCCGTCGGTCACGTACACGGCATTCAATGCGAGCGGCTGTGCCACTGGCGTCACGCTGAACGAAGCCGTGCCGGGGCTATTGATCTTCGCAACGATTGAGCCGATTGACGGGCCGGGGCGTATTCTCGGGTCTGCCGGCCCCTGCTATCTGCGCTCGGGGAGCAATCTGCCAAGCGTCGGCCGCATGCGTTTCGATGTCGCGGACCTCGAGAATATGATCACGAACGGCAGTCTGAAGAACGTCATCATGCACGAGATGCTCCATGTCCTCGGCATCGGGACTATCTGGAGCACGCAGAGCTTGTTGGTCGGGGTGGGCTCTGCGCCGCGGTTCACCGGATCGCTCGCCACGGATGCCTGCCTGACGCAGCATGCGGGTGGAGGCGTCTGTACGAGCGGCGTTCCGGTCGAGGACTGCGTGGGCATCGCCGGCTGCGGCAGCGGGACGATCAACTCGCACTGGAAGGAACCGACCTTCACCAACGAGTTGATGACCGGCTACATCAACGGCGGCATCAATCCGTTCTCGCGCATGACCATTCAGTCGCTCGGCGACCTTGGCTATGCCGTCAACGCGAGCCAAGGGGACGAGTATTCGCTGCTGCCCATGGTCTCGGGGCTGCTCTTCGATGCGTCGGGGGGTACCGTGTTCGCCTTGCCGGAACCCAGCAAGCCGCTCGGGCGCGTGGACCGTCTCGGCCGCTTCACCCCGATGGCCCGCTGAATCCTTGGTGAGGTCGTGATCCCTCTCTCTCGTCCCGTTCTTCTGGCGGCGCTCCTCGCGGGCGTCGCCGAGCCAGTAATGAGCCAGACTCCGCAGCCCCCGACGGCCCGCCCCATTCCCACCGAAACGACGCTGCACGGCGACCGTCGCGTGGATCCGTACGCGCATTTTCGCGACCGCAAGCATCCCGAGACGATTCCCTACCTCGAAGCGGAGAATGCCTACACGGACGCGATGACCGCGCACACCAAGCCGCTCGAGGAGCAGCTGTATCAGGAGATGATCGCGCGCCTGAAGGAGGACGACAGCGGCGTGCCGGTGCGGCGCGACGGCTGGTTCTACTATTCTCGCACCGAGCGGGGCAAGCAGTACCCGATCTTCGCGCGAAAGCGTGGATCGCTCGACGCCGCAGAAGAGATCTACTTCGATCAGAACAAGGAGGCGGAAGGCCATGCCTTCTTCCAGCTCGCGGCGATGGAGGTCTCTCCGGACCACCATCTCCTCGCCCTCCTTGTCGACACCAACGGTTATGAGGACTTCGCGCTCCGCGTGATGGATCTGCGCACCGGTGCGTGGCTCGAGGACCGCGTGGAGAAGGTGAGTTGGGGTCTCGCCTGGGCGAACGACAATCGCACGCTGTTCTACATGACCTTCGACTCCGCCAAGCGCGGCGACAAGGTCTGGCGCCACGTGCTCGGCACGCCGCACGCGCACGATGTGATGGTCTATCACGATGCCGACCCGCTGTTCAATGTGAATCTGCATCGCGACCGCAGCACTGCGTGGATCGTGATGGGGAGCGGCTCCTTCACGTCAAGCGAAGTGCACGTGATCCCGACGGATGCGCCGAGCACACCGCCGCGCCTGCTGGCCGCGCGCCGGCCCAACGTGGAGTACAGCGTCGAGGGCGGAGCAGGGTACTTCTACATCCACACGAACGACGGCGCGCAGAACTTCAAGGTGATGCGCGCACGGTTCGACGCGGCGGGACCGTCGCAGTGGGAGGAATGGCTGCGTCACCGACCCGCGGTCTATGTGGAGGGCGTGATGCCCTTCAAGCAGCACATCGTCGTGATGGAGCGCCGCGAGGGTCTGCGTCGGCTCAGCGTCCATGACCTCGCGACGCGCACCGCGCACGAGGTCGCATTCCCTGAGTCGGCCTACGGCGTGTTCCCCGGCGGCAATCCGGAGTTCGAGACGCGCACGGTGCGCTTCACCTACAGCTCGCTCGTGACTCCGAACAGCGTGTTCGACTACGCCATGGACACGCGGGCCCGCGAACTCAAGAAGCGCGACGAGGTACTGGGCGGCTACGACCCCACGCAGTATGTGGTGGAACGCACGTACGCGACGGCGCGTGACGGGACGAAGGTGCCGGTCTCACTGGTGTACCGGAAGGGCCTCGCGCGCGACGGCAAGCGCCCGTTGTTGCTCTACGCCTACGGCTCCTACGGCGCGACCACGGAGCCGACCTTCAGCTCCGTGCGCTTCTCGTTGATCGATCGCGATATCACGTATGCGATCGCGCACATCCGCGGCGGCGAGGAGATGGGGCGTCAGTGGTATGACGACGGAAAGATGATGCACAAGATGAACACCTTCACGGACTTCATCGACGTCGCTGAACACTTGGTGAAGGAGGGCTATACCTCGCCCGACCGGATCATCGCGCATGGCGGGAGTGCGGGCGGGTTGCTGATGGGCGTGGTGGCGAACATGCGTCCGGATCTCTTCAAGGTCGTGGTGGCGGATGTCCCGTTCGTCGATGTCATCAACACGATGCTCGATGCCAGCATCCCGCTGACGGCGCAGGAATGGGAGCAGTGGGGAGATCCGCAGAACCTCGAGCACTATCGCTACATGATGCAGTACTCGCCATATGACAACGTGCAGCGTCAGGCGTATCCGCGCATGCTGGTCGTGTCCGGGATCAATGACTCCCGCGTGGCGTACTGGGAGCCGACCAAGTGGGTCGCGCGGCTGCGCGAGATGAAGACCGACGAGCATCCCCTGCTCCTTCGCATGCAGATGGGCGCCGGGCACGGTGGTGGCTCCGGACGCTATGAGCGGTATCGGGAGATGGCGTTCCGGTATGCATTCATGATCGATCAGGTGCGGCAAGGACTGGTGCAGTAGCTGCGGGTGGTGATCACCGTACCGATCACATGATCGGCACCGGCCGCTTGGGCGCGGGAATGATCACGCCTGGCACTCCGGCGCGCCCAAGTAACCGATTGAACGCTGCAAGCTCGTTGGACTCAAAGGCCTCCAACTGCGTCCGCAACGCCGCCCACTGTGCGTCCACTTCCACGAGCCGCTCGCGCACCATGGCGGTCAACTCGGGATGTCCTTCGACCTGGCCGAGCAGGAAGCCGAACTGGCCGTTGATGCCGTTGGTGTAGTTGATGATGTCCTGTCCATTGGCCGCCTTCGTGGTGAGGCGCGGCTCGAGGCGATCGATCGAACCCGTCACGGCGCGCCCCGTCGTGGCGATAGAATCCGCGAGCTCGTTCGTGGTCGTCCGCGTGATGATGCCGCCGACCTGCGCCTTGAAATCACGCAGGCGTAGCACGGCATTCGACATCTCGCTGATGCGATCGCTCAAGAGGCGGGCGATCGAATCGCGCTGCGCGAGCACCGCCGGGGCGATCGGTGTGAGGCGTGGGTCGGGGAGCACGTCAAGCGAACGCGTCTGCGTGACGGCGCCGCTCGTCATACGCACCTGATAGCGCCCCGGAGTAACGCGTGGTCCCGCGCCGCCCCCCGGGGTCCCGAAGAGGGTCACGTTCGGGAGCGTGGTCGGTCCGGCGTACCGGAGGTCCCAGGCGAAGCGATTGATCCCCGCGCGGGTGGTCGGACGCGCACCGGGGCCCGTGCCGACGCTCGTGTATGTGCGCAGCACCGTACCCGCAGTATTCAGGATCTCGATCGTCACCTTCGTGTTCGAATCGGGGCGCACCAAGCGGTACTGAATGAGCGCGCCGTCCGACGGGTTCGCACCGACGCGGGCGGGGCCGCTCGCACCACCGCCGCCACCACCGCCAGACTGCAGAAGAATTGCCGCGCGTGGCTCGAAGAGATGCGCCACAGTATCGGCGACCGGCGCCGAGTGCTGCCGCAGCGGCGCAATGTCATCGAGAATCCAGAACGCACGTCCCTCGGTCGCGGCGATCAGATCGCCATGGCGGACCTCGAGGTCCGTGACCGGCACCTTGGGCATGCCGGTGAAGGGGCGCCACTTCGCGCCATTGTCGAGCGAGTAGTAGGCCCCGGTCTCGGTGCCAGCGTACAGTACGCCGCGCGTCGTGGGATCTTCGCGCACGACACGCACGGGCTCACCCGCACGCAGTCCGTCCACGAGGCGCGTCCAGGTGCGTCCCGCGTCGGTCGAGCGGAAGATGTGCGGCGTCGGATCGCCCACGCGATCCTTGCGGAAGGACACATAGAGCGTGTTGGCGTCGTGCGGCGAGAGTTCGAGCTCGTTCACGAGGCCATCCCCCGCCGCGGCCGGCGTGATGTTCGTCCACGTGGCGCCACCATCAGTGGTGCGCTGCACGAGGCCGTCATCCGTACCGAGCACCAGCGTCTTCGCATCGAACGGCGACTCGGCGATCACAAAGATCGTCGAGTACACCTCACCGCCGGCCCCTTCGTTGGTGATCGGCCCGCCGCCCCAGCCCTGACGCGCCGGATCGTCGCGCGTGAGGTCTCCGGAGATCGGACGCCAGGTCGTTCCGCGATCGGCGGTACGGAAGAGGACGTTGCCGCCGGTGTAGATCGTGTTCGGGTCGAAGCGCGAGACGAGGATCGGCGCCGTCCAGTTGTAGCGATACTTCGTGCTGTCGGTGCGCTCCGTGAGATTCATCGCAGGCCACGTCATGATGGCCCGACTCAGTCCGGTCTCTTGGTCGAGTTCGTCGAGGATGCCCTGAAAGCAGCCGCCGTAGACGTAGCGCGGTGACCGACCGCTGACGCCGATGTTCGCGCTCTCGCATCCCGCGCTCGAGTCCCAGTCGCGGATGCCGATGCTGCCCGCCTCACCGCGGCTCTTGATGACCACCGACGAGTTGTCCTGCTGGCCGCTGTAGAGCCGATACGGGAACGCATCGTCCACGGTGACGTGATAGAACTGCGCGGTCGGCTGATTGTCCTGCGAACTCCAGCTTGCGCCGCCATCGAGCGTGACTGAGGCGCCGCCATCGTTGCCGTTGATCATCCGCTTCGAATCGGTGGGGTCGATCCAGAGCGAATGATTGTCGCCATGCGTGGCCGGCACCGTCTGGAAGGTCGTGCCGCCGTCGATCGACCGGAGGAGGGGGGCATTCGTCACCCACACCACGTTCGCGTCCGCGGGGTCGGCGAAGACCTTCATGTAGTACCACGAGCGCGTCTGGATCAGGCGGTCCGACGAGAGCAGGCGCCACGTGAGCCCCGCGTCATCGGAGCGATACAACCCGCCGCGCTCTGCTTCCACAATGGCGAACAGGCGATCGGGGTTCGCCGGCGACACCGACACGCCGACTTTGCCGATCAGTGCCGGGAGACCAGTCGTCAGACGCGTCCACGTGTCGCCGCCATCGGTGGACTTCCAGAGCCCGCTCCCCGCGCCACCGCTGCGCACGAACCAAGGCTGACGCTGATGATCCCAGAAGGCCGCGTAGAGAATGCGCGGATTCGAGGGGTCCAGTGAGAGGTCACTTGCACCGCTGGTGGCATTCATCCCCTTGAGGACGAGCTGCCAGGTCGCGCCACCATCGCGCGAGCGATAGATGCCGCGGTCGGCCGAGCCCTGCCACCGGTCGCCCTGCGCCGCGACGTACACGACCTCAGGATCGGTGGGATGCACACGCACGGCAGAGATCTGCCGCGTGCTCGCGAGCCCGATGTGCGTCCAAGTGCGCCCCAGATCGGTGGACTTGTACACGCCATCGCCATACGTGGACGACTGTCCGCGAATCGCGTGTTCGCCGCTCCCCACATAGATCACGTTGTGGTCGGACGGGGCGACGGCGATCGCACCGATCGTCCCGACATTGAACTGCCCGTCGGAGATGTTGCGCCAGCTGATGCCCGCGTTGTCCGTGCGCCAGAGCCCGCCGCCGGTGTAGCCGGCGAAATAGGTCAGCGGCATGCTCGGCACCCCGCTCACCGCGACAGAGCGCCCGCCACGGCTGGGCCCGATGTTGCGCCACGGCAGATCCCCGTAGGCGCGGAGGGCGCTGTCGGCACCTTCCATGCTGGCAACGCTGGCCGCGGCCCTCGCTGTGCGCGACTGCGCGTCACCGACCGCGGGGGTGACGGCGATGAGGAGGGCAAGAGTCAAACGCAAACAACGCATGGCGGAGTGGGGAAGAGTGAGGTCGCATGTTCACCTTTTCAGCCCATATCGTCAAGGCGCGCGGCTCGCACCTGCGTCGTGGCACTCGTGGCTTCGCAGAACCATTCGCGCTCGACTACTCTTCACTTCCTCATGCTCCTCGCTCTCACCCTCCTGCAGTCGGTGCTCGCCGCCCTGCTCGTGCTTCGCCTGATGGGCGGTCGTACCCGTCGTCCCGCCGAGGCGCCGCTGCCGCAGGGCCTCGAAGGGGAGGGCCTGACGATGATCGTCGCCACGCTCAACGAAGCGAAGCGCATTGCGCCCTGCTTGCGCGGCCTCGAGGCGCAGGGGGCCCCGGTGCGGGAGATTCTGGTCGTGGACTCGGGTTCGACCGATGGCACGCGCGAGTTGGTCCTCGCCGCGGCGCAGCGCGACCCACGCATTCGACTCCTCACCGATCCTCCGCTTCCCGAAGGGTGGATCGGCAAGGCGTGGGCCCTCCAGTACGGCACCGAGCAGGCCTCGCAGCCCTGGGTGCTCGGCATGGATGCCGATACCGAAGCAGCTCCCGGCTGCGCGGCGGCAGTGCTCGCGGCCGCGCGACGGGAAGGCTTCGATGCCGTGAGTTTCGCTCCCCGCTTCGACGGGCAGAGCGCCGCCGAACGGTGGCTGCAGCCGGCGCTCCTCGTCACACTGATCTTTCGCAGTGGTGCGGTGGGCGATCCACGCGTGAAGCCGGCGCGCGTGATTGCGAATGGGCAGTGTTTTCTGCTCAAGCGCGAGGTCTTGCTCGCGAACGGTGGCTACGCACCGGTGAAGGATTCCTTCGCCGAGGATGTGAGCCTCGTGCGGCACCTCGCGCGCGGCGGTGTTCCCGTGGGATTCCTCGACGGATCGCGGCTGTACACCGTGCGCAGCTATACCGGCATCGCGCAGATGTGGCGCGAGTGGGGCAGATCGCTGGATCTCAAGGACGCGACGGGGAAGGCGAGGCAGACCTTCGATACGCTGTTCGTGGCGCTCGCACAGGGCCTCCAGTGGCCGCTGGCAGTGATCATCGCGATGGTGTGGCCAAGTCTCCCCTCTGGCCCCGCCCGCACCGCCCTCGGCGTGAGCACGGGCGTGCTGCTCGGCATTCGGTGGATGCTGCTCTTCGCGCTCCGCGGCAGTTACGCACGCCGCGGGCTGACGTGGTGGCTGAGCCCCTTCGCCGATCCGATCGCGGCGGTGCGATTGGTGATCAGTTCGGTGCGTCGCCCGAAGCAGTGGCGCTCGCGCACGTACGCCGTGGCGAGCGACGCGAGGTAAACGGCACCTCGCGTCACACCTGCTTCACACCTGCTTCACTTCCGCCACGAGCTTCGAGAGCGTTCCCTTCGCATCGCCAAAGAGCATCTGCGTCTTCGAGTTGTAGAAGAGCTCATTCTCAATGCCCGCGAACCCTGCCGACATGCCGCGCTTCATCACGATGATGCGCTTGGCGTGGTCGGCATTGAGAATCGGCATCCCGAAGATCGGCGACGAGGGATCCGTGCGCGCCGCCGGATTCACGACGTCGTTCGCGCCGATCACCAAACAGACATCCGTGCGCTCGAACTCCGGATTGATGTCATCCATGTCGATCAGCTTGTCGTACGGAATGTTCGCTTCGGCCAACAGCACGTTCATGTGACCCGGCATGCGTCCCGCGACCGGATGCACGGCGAACTTCATCGTGCCGCCGCGCTTCTCCACGAGGTCCATGAGTTCGCGCACCTGATGCTGTGCCTGCGCGACCGCGAGGCCGTAGCCTGGCACCACGATCACCGACTGCGCGTAGGCGATCATCAACGCCGCTTCCTCGATGCTCGTCGCGCTCACCGAGAGACCTTCTGACGTCTTGTTGCTCTTGCCCGCCGCCTGGCCGAACGAGCCGAAGAGCACGTTGCTGAGCGAGCGGTTCATCGCCTTGCACATGATCTGCGAGAGGATGATGCCCGACGAGCCCACGAGTGCGCCCGAGATCACGAGCACTTCGCTCTTGATCACAAAGCCCGTCATTGCCGCGGCGATGCCCGAGTACGAATTCAGGAGCGAGATCACCACCGGCATATCGGCGCCGCCGATCGGAATCACCAACAGCACGCCGATCAGGAGCGAGAGCCCGACCAACGCGTAGAACGCCCACAGGGGAGCCGTTGGCACAAAGATGAGCCATGCGGCAAGCCCTGCGATCACCGCGAAGAGCGCACCGTTCACCATCTTCTGCCCACCGAACACGATCGCCTTACCCGTCATGACTTCCTGCAACTTCGCCCAAGCGATCGCCGAGCCGGTGAAGGTCACCGCGCCGATCAGCACGCCAAGATGCGTGGAGAGGGCCACGTCCACCGTCGCGACGCCACCCGTGCTCTGCCGGTGCAGGAACTCAGCGCTCGCCACGAGCAGCGAGGACGCGCCGCCGACGCCGTTCAGCAACGCGACCATCTGCGGCATCGAGGTCATCGCGATGGACCGTGCCATCCAGAGGCCGAGGCCGCCGCCGACGAGCAACCCGGCCGCAATCGTGCCATAGGTGATCGTCTTCGTGCTCAACAACGTGACGATGATCGCCAGCAACATCCCGACCGCGGAGATCTGATTTCCCTTACGCGCCGTCTCCGGGCTCTGAAGCTTCTTGAGGCCGGTGATGAACAGGACTGACGCGACCAGGTACAGCAGTCGCTCGATGGCAATGGAGATCACTTGCCACCCTCCTGCGGGGCCTTCTTGAACATCTCGAGCATGCGGTCGGTGACCGCGTAGCCGCCGACCACGTTCATCATGGCGAACACGATGGCGATGAAGCCAAGCATCTGGCCGAGGACGCCGTAATCAGTGTGACCGGCGATCGCCATCGCGCCGACCACGGTGATGCCGGAGACGGCATTCGCGCCTGACATCAGCGGCGTGTGCAACGTGGGCGGGACGCGGCCGATCAGCGAGGCCCCGAGATACGTCGCGAGGATAAAGATGACAATGAAGCCGATCAGATCCATGCCGTTCATGAGACCTTCCTCCCAGTGACGATCATCGGGCCGGTGATTTCATCGTTCCGGTCCACGTTGAGCGTGCCTTCCTTAGTCAGCAGGTGTTGCACGAATGTGAGGATGTTGCGGCTGAGCATGGCCGAAGCATGGGCCGGCATGGTCGCGGCGAGATTCACCGGACCCACGACCTGCACGCCATTCACGTCGACCGTCTCGCCCGCCTTGGTGGATTCGCAGTTGCCGCCCGACTCGGCGGCGAGGTCAATGATCACCGCGCCCGGCGCCATCGTCTTCACGGTGTCTGTGGAAATGAGTCGCGGGGCAGCGCGCCCCGGGATCTGCGCGGTGGTGATCACCATGTCCATGCCGGCGAGATGCGCGCGCAGCGCCGCCTGAATCGCTTCCTGCTGCTCGGCGCTCTGCTCCTTCGCATAGCCGCCAGCCGTCTGTGCATCGGCGGAGATGAGATCCTGCGCGACGACGCTGGCCCCCAGTGACTTGATCTGTTCGGCGGCCGCCGCACGAATGTCGAAGCCGCTGACCACCGCCCCGAGACGCCGCGCGGTGGCAATGGCCATGAGTCCCGCGACGCCGGCGCCGAGCACGCAGACCTTTGACGGCGCAATCGTGCCGGCCGCCGTGGTGAGCATGGGCATGAACTTCACCATGGTCGATGAGCCGACAAGCACGGCTTTGTATCCCGCGACCGTGGCCTGCGACGACAGGACGTCCATCGACTGCGCGCGCGTGATGCGCGGGACGAGCTCGAGCGCGAAGGCCGTGACGCCCTGCGCATCGAGCGCCGCAATGGATTCGGCGCTCGACGAGGGCGCGAGAAGCGAGATCAGATGCGCCCCGCGCTTCAGCTGGGCGACTTCGGCGACGCTCGGCTTCTGAACCTTGCAGAGCAGGTCCGCGTTCGCGAAGACAGCGGCCTGGTCCGTGACCGTAGCGCCGGCGGTGGTGTACGACTGATCGGAGAATCCGCCGGCGAGGCCGGCATTGTGTGCGACATGGATCGTCAAGCCGGCTTTGACGAGGCGTCCGACGCTGTCAGGGACGAGCGCGACGCGATGTTCGCCGGGGACGATCTCCTTGGGTACTCCGAGGATCACGAGTGGTGCCTTGTGGAGTGAGCTGACAGGATGTGGCGCGAAAGCCCTGCAAGCTACCGGGAAAAGGCTGAGTTCGCAGGTGGAAACCCTGACAACGGTTGCGAGAGAGCCGAAGTGCTAGGGACGGGCGCGCGGCTTGAGCGCTCCGAGGGGCGGAGGAGGGGCTCTGGCAGGGCGTCACGGTGTGACGGGTGGGTTTGACTAAACGTCCCTCATTTAGAGACATTCTGTCCAGAGCAAGATGACCGAAAGTGCAACGCAGTACGAAATCGCGACAGTTTGTCATGGTTTGCGGCGTTAGTGACCTAAGTCATTGTGTATGAAGTGGATACACTGGATGTTTGACGTCTTGGCGGCTTGTTTTCATGGAGAGACGTTCAGTCTTGTGACTCCCGTTATTTCGGTTCGTCTTCTGGTTTAGGTACGCCGAGTGTGGCGTGAGCGATGCAGGTATGCCGGCGTGATGCCGGCAATGGAATGAAGAGTCGATTTTGCTGTTTTCCGCGGTACCCCATTCACTGTTCTAGGAGATCACGTTATGTCCCGCTCGTTCGTTCGTTTGATGGCAGGGTTCGCCCTGGTCGCGGTCCCGATGGTGTCGGTGCAGGCGCAGACGTGCACGGTTCCGCAGGCCGGCGGCAACTGCGCGGTGAACTTCAACTCCACGGTGACGGTCCCCGTGCTCGCGTCGCTTGACGTGGCCGCAGCCGGCTCGCTGGCGCTGACGCCGCCGGTGTGGGCGACCTTCTTCGCGACGCCGGTCCTTACGCGTACCGTCTCGCAGACCGCCTTCACCGTGAGGTCCAACTCGCCGTACTCCGTGGCGATTTCCGCCGGGGCTTGGACCCAGCCTTCGCTCGCAGGCCGTGTCGTGGCTGACCTGAGCTATGCTGTGGCCCCGCTCACTTGCCCTGCCGAAGCGTCCATCACGGCGAGCGTTGCCGGTGGTAGCGTCGTGACGGGCGGGACTCCGACTGGCGGGACCGCCAGACTGCTCTGCCTCGCGCTCGAGTTCCCGGGCGACCTGACCAGCAACAAGTTGCTGCCGGGTGCCTACACGCTTCCGCTCACGCTGACGATCACCGCTCCGTAAGCTGGACCTCTACAAGATTCACCGGGGACCGGTCGTGCTGTCTCTCACATCACTCCTCACTCCCGTCGCGCGCTTCTGGCGCTTCGCGGTCGTGGTCGGCTTGATGCTGGGTGCTGCACGGCCGGTCCTTGCGCAGTTCACCATTGAAGAGTTGGAAGTGCACGTCACCGCCCGCCCGGGCACGCCGGTCACCCGGATCATCCCGGTGCGGAGCGACATCGATTCGACCCAACAGGTCCGCGTCACGGTTCGCGACTGGATGCGCGATTCCACGGGAAGCAACGTCCTCCTCGATTACGGCTCGTCCCCGCGCAACTGCGGCGGACGCCTCGACGCTTTTCCGCTGACTTTTCAGCTCGGGCCTCGGGCGACGGAGTTCGTCCGCGTGACCTACACGCCGAGCACGCCAGCGGATTCCGGCTGCTGGGCCATCGTATTGTCTGAGACCGTCCGCCCCCCGCAGCCGGCTCAGCAGGCCGGCTCCACGGTCACCATCACGACCCTGATGGGAGTGAAGGTCTATGCCCATGCGGTCGACGAGCGGGTCGAGGGGACGATTGTCTCCGCCGATGTCGAAGAGTTCTGGACGGCGCCTGCCGTGCCGGCGACAGACTCCATCCTCACGCGACAGTTCGCGGCCCGCTTCGCAAACTCCGGCACGGCGCACCTGCACGTGAAGACCTCCGTGGAGATCCGCGATGAGGGCGGGCGCATTGTGTCGCTCCTCACTGGCCCGGATTCTTACATCACGCCGGGGGCGTTCCGAGACATCCTCGTGGGCGCGCCGGAGCTGCCGCGCGGCCGCTATGTCGCGGTGATCCTCTTCGACTTCGGCGGTCAGGAGATCACCGCCGCGCAAGTCGAGCTCATCCTCCCGTGAGGCGGCGGCGTGCCACCGGCCACTCGGCCGCCGCTCTGCGTCTCCTCCTGTCGCTCGGCACTTGCCTCGCGCTTCTCTTCGTGCCGCTCCGCGCTGAGTCGCAGGGCAACCGGCGGACGAATCTGACGATCACTGGGTTCCCGCTGACGGTGGCGAGCACCACGATCGCGCAGTTCGACGCCGCGGCGATCATCATTGGCAACAGCACGTTCACGGTCGACCTCCGCACCAATACCGGCGGAGGCGGCTTCTCCCCGCGCGTGACGACCGTCCGGGTGAACTGTCTTGCTCCCTGTCCGACGACCGGCACCCTCCCTGTGGGCGGACTGCAGTGGAGGCGGAACGATCTCGCCGCCTGGACGTCGCTTTCGACGACGCCCACGACGATCGAAGCCCGGACCCCCGTCTTCAACGGCGCGAATGATCCCTGGTCCAATTCGATGCAGTGGCGTTACGCGGCGAATTGGGTCACCACCCCCCCAGGTTCGACGAGTTATCGGATCCAGTATCAACTCGTGGTGACCGCACCATGAAGCGAATCCGACGAGTCGCGATGAGGGGAGCGATGCTTGGGGCGATGCTTGTCGCGATGCTGGCTCTGGCGGCGGGCGCCTTGACGCCTGCCACCGCTTGGGCCGTTGATCCCGTCTCAACATCGCCGGACAACGCGAAGCGCATGCCGGTGCTGTCGGTTCCCGGTGCGCCGCGTTCCCTCGTCTTCGTTGTGGTGCCGATTCCGGCCGAAATCGCTTCGGCGACGCGCATTCGCTTCACCGTGAAACTGACCTCTGGCCTCGAAGTTCTCGGGCAACTCTCGGGTTACGTGCAGCGCGACGGCTCGGGCGCGCCGCGGCCGCTCTTTCTCTCGGTGCGTGTTCCCTCCGATGCCACTGTCGGCCCCGCCGATGTGGCGGACGTGGAGTTCGTCGCGGACAACGGGACCACGCTCATTGTCCCGGTGAGCATCCGTGTGCTCGCGGTGCAGGGCGCGAAGCTCACCGGCGTTGCGGAGATGGACTCGCTCGCACTCGGAGACCGCATCTCGCTGACGTACCGCGTGCAGAACACAGGGAACGTGCCCGAGCAATTCATGGTCATGCTGCGCGCCCCGCAGGGGTGGGCGGGGCGTCCTGATTCGTTGCGCACCGTCTTCGTTCCGCCCTATGGCACGGCGGAGATCGCGGTCGCGCTGCGCGTTCCTCCGTTCCTCGGCGCGGGCAGCTACGCGCTCGAAGTCCGGCTCCGTCGCACCGGTGGTGATACCGCGACGGTCGCGTATCTCCGCACGGGCCTTCGCGTCCGAGAAGCGGCAGCCGAGCGGGAAGGCCTGACGTTTGAGCCCTTCGTGGCGCTGACCGCCACAGGGAATGGCGCGGGACTTGGAAGTGGGCTGACGATTGCAGGCCCGGTCGCACCAGGCGTCCGGTTTCGTGCGAGCATGACTCCGACAGCTCCTCGCGGCGGACAGGAGTCGTTCGCACTCGCGGCGGTCGGGGCGATGCGGATGCCATTGCAAGCAACGCTTGACGCGCAGAACTGGTCGCTCGGACTTGGCAATACGGTGGCAGGGTTCTCGGACCTCACTGGAGTGAACGCGTCAGGGCAGGGCGTCAGCGGTACGTTGCGACGCGACGGGCGCGAGTATTCCGCAGTCGTGGCGGCCCCCGCGGGCGGGCGTGGAACGACCGGCCGCATCATCGGCGGTGCGGCGTCCACGGTGAACGACGTCGGACGGATCGGCGTCTCCGCGTCCTGGCTCGAGGAAGCCAGTGCGCTCTCCTTCGGCACGAGGCAGCTGACGTCCATTGGCACCGACTGGGAATCGCGTCCGCTCGGGACCGCCTCGGTCAGCGCCGGAATCGCCCTGCGCGACTTCGGATTGGGGGCGCGGCTCGGCGGTCAAGCCCGAGTCACGCATGAGACCGAACGCGATCGCCTCGACGTGCGCTTCCTGCACGCCCCGGGTGGGTCGCAGGGGTTCGCGATTGCACAGGATCAGATTCAGGTCGACGCGCGTCGGCAACTCACGGAGCGCGTGCTGCTCGATGTGTCCGGTGGCGTGACCAAGGACGCGAATAGCGTGTTCACGGAGATTGCCTCGCGAAACTATAGCATGGCGTCGCGTTTCCAGTATACGGAGCGCACCGCGATTGGCGCGCGGGTGTCTTCGCAGCGCGTCGAAGCGGCGTCAGGACCGATCGGCTTTGGCGGGTTCGGCGCCGAGCAGCGCGGGCTCGCGCTCACGGTGAACTCCGCGTTGCGCGAGTGGCGAGTCGGGGGCGAGACGTCGGTGAATACCGTCATTCGTCGTACGGAGCTTTTCAGTGGGGGCAGCAACGCCGTGTCGGCCGGTCAGGCCCATGTGAGCGTCAGCGCGGGACGATCGCTTGTGGAACTCGGCGGCATCTCGTTCGGCGCGGGCTTCTCACGTACCGGCGCCGGCGTCGGCGTGCCGGCGGCGACGACCACGGCCTTTGCCCGCTGGGCGGACTTTCCTATTGTCGCCCGCCGCCAGGTCTGGCGTTTGGAGTCCGAAGCCAACGTCTTCATGCAGAGCACGGATCAAGCCCGCCTCGGCATACGCACGGGTATCTCCACCAACTGGCGGAACGGGATTGCACTCAACGCGTCGTTGGAACGCAATCCGTTTGTGCGCGACCAGCAGGGGCGCACTGGCTGGATTGCCGGCATCAAGCTGTCGGTCTCGACCGCCGTCCGCGTCTCGGAGCGACTCGAGGCGAAGGGCGTCGTTTACCGTGACCTCAATGCCAACGGACGGCAGGACGCCGGTGAGCCCGGGGTTCCAGGGGTGGCACTGCGCTTTGACAATGTGCGTATCACGACCGGCCGCGACGGGATGTACCGTCTTCCCGCCTCGTTGCGTGGTCGTCTGCGCGTCGACGCCGCCTCGCTGCCGTCTGGCGTTGTCGCGCATCCGCGCTTGGCGCTCGACTCGCTCGAACGTCGCGACATTCCGTTGGTCCCGACAGGGAATCGGACCCTGGCGCTGCAACTGGAGTCCGATCCGGATGGCCGAATCCCCGACGTGGATTTGACCAAGGCCGAAGTCTGGCTGCGCGACGCCGAGGGCTTTGAGTGGGTCGCGCGTGGCGTGGGGAACGGTCGCTTTGCCTTCGAGCATGTGCCGGTGGGTACCTATTCGCTCCGGCTCAGCTTTGAGCGCCTCTCCGAGCCGGTGCGGGCGGACGAGGTCACGGTCGAGATTCTCGAAGGCAACGCACCCGAAATCACCGTCCCCGTGCGCGGCCGCACCGTGCGCATCATCACGCCGCCGCGGTCTGGCGTGCGTGGCGGCGTCGGCCCCCGTGGCGGCTTGAGGCTGCAGAAGTGA
>CAYUMN010000042.1:5281-18501 GCA_964445835.1 uncultured Gemmatimonas sp. | reverse complement strand
GGCTCGACGCGCCGGCGGCGAGTACCACGGCGGCAACGCGAAGCGGCACCGCGTGGATCGGCACCGCGTGGATCGGCGTCGGTCGTTCCCGCAACGACTGCGGCCGCCGCCCGCTGCGGACTGTCAGCATCTCGGCAACCACGGCGAGCGCGACCTGCTCGGCGCCATCGGTCCCGATATCGAGTCCGACCGGGCCGAAGATCCGCGAGATGTCCACCGCGCTGTCCACCGCGCCGTCCACCTTCAGGATGTCGAGAATGCGCGCGGTCCGTTGCCGGGGACCGAGCACGCCGAGGTAGCGCGCCGGACCACGCAGAAGCGCGCGGAGGTAGTCGGTGTCGTCGGCGAAGTTGTGCGTCATCACGACGGCGAAGCTTTCGTCGTCGAGGACCACGCGTTCGCCGAGTCGTGCGGCATCGGTCTCCACGAGGCGAATGGGGTCGGGGAAGCGGTCCGGCGTGAGCAACCCGGGCCGACGATCCGCGACGACCACGCGAAAGCCCACCGAGGCGGCCAAGGACGCGAGGTGGCGTGCATCGTCTCCGGCGCTGATCACGAGGAGCCGCGGCGGCGGGACCATCACATCCACGAAGCGAGTGGTGCCTTCGAGGTGCGATTCACCAACACGATTCGCCTGAGACGCGGCATCGCCCTGCAGCACAACGCGCGTACCAGACACGAGATCGGTGATCACCGCAAAGGGCGACTCGCTCGCCAGCGCGGCGCGCTCGGCCACCCGCGCATCCTCCACGCGCTCAATGAACAACTCCACCACTCCTTCGCAGCCCACGCCGAGATCCCAGGCCGCGATCTCATCGACGCTCCCGCAATACTCGCGGCGCTCGGTCGTCCCCGTGCGAATCACGCGCCGAGCGACCTCACGCACATCTTCCTCAAGGCATCCACCACTCACGTTCCCCACCACGCGCCCATCCGCGGCGACGACCATCTTCGCCCCTTCGTGGCGATACGCCGAGCCCTGCACGCGGATGACCGTCGCCAGCGCGCAGGCGATTCCCTCCGTGTGCCACGCCGCGAGTTGGTCCATCACCTGCCGCGTCTCAAGCCACTGCTTCACGCGTCAGCTCCAGGAGAGATCGTGATGCTTGAGCGGGAGCGAACGGATCCGCTTCCCCGTCGCCGCGAAAATAGCGTTGCAGAGCGCTGGCACCACCGGCGGCAGTGCGGGTTCGCCCATGCCGGTCGGCGGGAAGTCGGTCTTCCGAAAATGCACCTCCACCGGTGGCGACTCCGTGAGCCGAATGAGCGGGAAATCGTGGAAGTTGCTCTGCACCGCGCGCCCGCCTTCGATCGTGATCTCCTGCGCGAGCGCTTCGGAGATGCCATCAAGCACCGAGCCCTGCACCTGATTCAATGCGCCGCTCGGATTGATGATGTGCGCTCCCACATCACCCGCGACCCACACCTTGTCGACCTTGAGCTCGCCCTGCTTGCTCACCGTCGCCTGCACGACCTCGGCGAAGTAGCCGCGGTGGCTGAAGTGGAACGCCACCCCCATGCCGGTCCCCCTCGGTAAGGGGCGCGTCCCCCAGCCCGACTGCTCGGCCACAAGATCCAGCACGCCTCGCATCCGCTCGGCGTTCAGATACTGAGGCTGCGGCCCAGCGCCGGTCGGCGCGGGCGCCACGAACTGCGCCAGCAGCGTGCGGCGGAACTCCACCGGATCCTTGCGCGCCGCGTGCGCGAGTTCGTCAATGAAGCTCTGCATCACCCACGAGAGTGCATTGCTTCCCGGCGCGCGGAGGAAGCCCGTTGGTACGCCCAGCGGCATGGTGGAGACGCCAAGCGAGAAGTTCGGCACGAAGGCGGCGGGGAACTCGGTCGCGCCGATGTTCGCCGACGCCACAAAGCCGTTGCCCTCGCCGAACGACACAAAGTGATTCTCCCACGCCATCGGTGCGCCGGACGCATCGACCGCACCACGCAGCTTGTGGAAGCCCGCGGGGCGATAGAAGTCGTGCTGGATGTCATCCTCGCGCGTCCAGATCAGCTTCACCGGCGCGCCTGCAACGCGAGAGATCCACGCCGCCTCGACCATGTAGTCGTTGTTGAGGCGACGTCCGAAGCCGCCGCCGGCGCGCATCATGTGGATGGTGATCTGATCCGGCGCGATTCCCAGCGTATTCGCGCAGAGCGTGCGTCCACTCTGCGGATTCTGCGTGGGGGCCCAGATCTCGAGCTTGCCATCGGTGAAGTGCGCGGTGCAGTTCATCGGCTCCATCGAGGCATGTGCGAGGAACGGATACTCGTACGTGGCCTCGACCTTCGTGCCACGCGCAACCGCCGCATTCACATCGCCATCATTGCGCAGCGACCGCTGCGGCGCCCCCGCAAAGAACTCGGCGGCCTTCGCCTTGAACGCGGCTGTGCTCTGCTGCGCCGTGGGATGTTCGGCCCACGTCACGCGCAGACGCTGACGCGCGGTGCGAGCGTTCCAGTAGCTGTCCGCGACAATGGCCACGCCGGCGAGGAGTCCCGCCAACTGCGTTCCGCCTTCGATCACGAACGCATCGCGCACGCCTGGCATCCGCTTCACTTCGTCGAGATTCGCGCTCGCGACCTTCGCACCATACACCGGTGCCTTCTCGAGCACGGCGTGCAGCATCCCCGGCACGGTGACGTCGATCCCGAACAGCGGCTGCCCCGTGACGATCTTGTGGTTGTCGACGCCGGGGAGCGCCTTGCCAATGATCTTGTAGTCCTTGGGGTCCTTCATCTTCACCGACGCGGCGTCGGGAGCGGGGAGGGCCGCGGCGCGCTCCGCGAGTGCGGCGTAGGTGAGATGCCGATGCGAGGCCAGGTGATGGACGCGGGCATCGCCGGCCGTCGTGAGCTCCGCTTCCGGGACGCCGAGTGCTTGTGCGGCCGCCGTGATCATCAGCTGACGCCCCACCGCGCCGGCCCGACGCAGCGGCTCCCAGTTGGTCGGCGTTGCGGTGCTGCCGCCGGCGACCTGCGGTCCGTACTTGGACGGATCGGAGTCGGCCTGGACGATCGTGATCCTGTCCCACGGCACATCGAGCTCTTCGGCAATCAGCTGCGGCATCGAGGTCTTCACCCCTTGGCCGATCTCCGGATTCTTCGCGACGATCGTGATGCGACCATCGGGCGTGATCCGAATGAACGCGTTCGGCGTGAAGTCCGCCGCCGCGCCGAGCTCGGCGGCGTGGAGCTCGTTCGGGAGGCGATAGTCGAGCCAGGCGCCGAGGACGAGGCCGCCGCCGGCGAGGGAGGAGGCGCGGAGGAAGTCGCGCCGGTCGATTGAGGCGGTCATCGGGTCTGTCCTGCCGCGCGGTGAATCCCCTCGCGAATCCGCGAGTAGGTCGCGCAGCGGCAGAGATTGCCATTCATCGCTTCGTCGATCTCGGCGTCCGTTGGCTTCGGGGTGCGCGCGAGCAGTCCAGCGGCCGACATCAGCTGGCCGGCTTGGCAGTAGCCGCACTGTGGGACGTCGAGCTCTTCCCAGGCCTTCTGCAGGGCGTGCGTGCCGTCGGGGGAGAGTCCTTCGATCGTGGTGATATTGGCTCCTGCGACGGCCGCCGCTGGGAGCACGCAGGAGCGGGTCGGGGTGCCGTTGATGTGCACCGTGCAGGCCCCGCACTGGGCCATGCCGCAGCCGAACTTGGTCCCCTTGAGGTCCAGCGAGTCGCGGAGGACCCAGAGGAGGGGCATGTCGGCCGGGACATCGACCGTGCGGCGGGTGCCGTTCACCGTGAGCGTGACGAGCATCAGATCGGACTCCGAGCGAGAATGGGGACACGTCCAAGTTGGCCGAAGCACCATGGCTCGCGCAACGCGTCGTGCGAGAGGGTTGCCTCCGCGTGTGCAAAAGGGAGGATTACAGGACGACACGCCCTTCACCCCCCGCATGCCCTTCGCGTTCCTGCGAGACCTCCCCGGTTGGTGGCCCTACGCCGTCGGCCTGGTGATCCTCGCTTTCAATCTCGCCGCCTCCGGGCACGTCCTGCTCCAGAAGCGCGACGTGCGCGCGGCGCTGGCGTGGGTCGGCTTGATCTGGTTCGTCCCGGCGATCGGCGCGGTGCTCTACGCGGCGCTGGGGATGAATCGGATTCGCCGTCTTGCCTCGGAGTTGCAGCGAGAGCGTCGGCGGATTCCGCTGGCGACGCCCCGCGACACGATGATCGCGCGCGTGGGCACCGAGGTCACCGTCCCGCCGTCGCTGAAAGCGCTCGCGCGACTCGGTGAAGCGGTCAGTGGGCGGCCGCTCCTCACGGGCAACAGCCTTCATGCCCTGCACAACGGCGACGAAGCGTATCCCGAGATGATCGCGGCGATCGATGCCGCACGCCACACGGTCGCCCTCGCGACCTACATCTTCGGCGATGACAACGCGGGGAAGCCGTTCGTCGAGGCGCTCGCGCGTGCGGCGAAGCGCGGCGTGCAGGTCCGCGTGCTGATCGACGGCGTTGGCACCCGCTACACCTGGCCGCCGGTCGAGCGGGCGTTGCGTCGCACGGGGGTACGCACGGCGCTCTTTCGCCCCGGTATCCGTGATGCTGGACTGGGGTTCTTCAATCTGCGCAGTCACCGCAAAGTGCTCACGGTCGATGGCCGTGTCGCCTTCACGGGCGGCCTCAATATTCAGGCACGCAATATCCTCAAGGATGATCCGCCGCGCCAAGTGCGCGACCTGCATTTTCGTCTCGACGGGCCGATCGTCGGACAGTTGCAAGAAGTCTTCGTTGAGGACTGGGCCTTCACCACGCGCGAGATCCTCGACGGCCCCGGATGGTTTCCCACCCTGTTGGCGGTGGGCGAGTCTACGGCGCGTGCCTACACCGATGGTCCCGATGGGGATATCGAGATCCTGCGCACCGTCCTCCTCGGTGCGATCGCTGGCGCGCGTGACAGCGTGCGGATCGTCACGCCCTACTTCCTGCCGGATCAGGGATTGGTCGGCGCGTTGCACGTGGCCGCGCTGCGAGGGGTGGCGGTGGATATCGTGCTGCCGTCGAAGGTGAATATTCCACTCGTTCAGTGGGCGGCGACGGCGCAGCTCTGGCAGGTGCTGCGCCCCGGGTGCCGCGTGTACGAGACCCCGATGCCGTTCGACCACACCAAGCTGATGGTCGTGGATCGCGAGTGGGTGCTCTTCGGTTCGTCCAACTGGGATCCCCGGAGCCTGCGACTGAACTTCGAGCTCGACGTGGAGTGCCACGACCCGCGCCTCGCCGCGCAGATGGATGGGCTGGTGGCCTCAAAGATCGCCGAAGGGCGACAAATCACGCTGGACGAGGTGGACGGTCGTCCGCTTGTGATCAAGATCGGGCATGCGGTGGCCCGTTTGATGTCTCCTTACCTTTAGCACATGTCCTCACCGAACGTGCGCACCACACTCGTCCGCGTCCTGCTCATTCAGATCATCACGCTCGCGGCGCTCTGGTATGTGCAGACGCGTTACGGGGCCTGAACGATGCATTGGGTCAATTGGCTCGTCGTCATCGTGTATCTCGCCTGGGTCATCGGCGACTCGTTGCATCGCTCCATGGGGAGCAAGGATATCGAGGGTTACTTCCTCGCGAATCGCTCGCTGCCGTGGTGGGCGGTCGGTCTCTCGGTGATGGCGACGCAACTCTCCGCCGTGACGCTGATCGGCACCACCGGACAGGGCGCGACCGACGGACTGCGCTTCGTGCAGTTCTACTTCGGACTCCCGGTGGCGATGGTGATCCTCGGGGTGACGATCGTGCCCTTTCTGCACAAGGCGAAGGTCTACACGGCGTACGAGTATCTCGAGCGTCGGTTCAATCCCGCGACGCGCTCGCTCACGAGCTTGCTCTTCCTGCTCTCGCGCGGGATGTCGTGCGGGACGATCATCGCGGCGCCGGCGGTGGTCTTCTCCGCGGTCCTCGGCTGGAGCCTCTGGTGGTCGGTCGCGATCATCGGCGTTCCGACCGTGCTCTACACCGTGGTCGGTGGCGTACAAGCGGTCACGTGGGCCGACGTCAAGCAGATGTTCGTGATTGTGGGATCGCTGCTTGCGATCGTCGTGGTGCTCGTGATGCGTTTGCCCGTGCCACTCGACGATGCGTTGCATCTCGCCGGAGCAGCGGGGCGACTGCAGGTGTTCGATTTCTCGTGGGACCTGAGCAAGACCTACACCTTCTGGTCCGGGATGCTCGGCGGCACCTTCCTCATGCTCTCGTACTTCGGGACCGATCAGAGCCAGGTGCAGCGCTACTTAGCGGCACGCTCCGTTGACGAAGCGCGGTCGTCCCTGTTGATGAGTGCGTACTGGAAGATCCCGCTGCAGGCGCTGGTGCTGCTGGTCGGCGTGCTTGTCTTCCTGTTCTACAGCTTTGAGAAGCCGCCGCTGCTGTGGAACCCGGCGCACGACAAGGCCGCGCGCGCGGCGGCGGGGGCGGAGTTCGCGCAGTTCGACGCCCGCTACGACGTGGCGGTGGCGACGCGACGGGAGTTCGCCGCGGCCGCATCGGTGTATCGGGCTCGTGGGCAGGAGGCGGCCACGGCCGCCGCGACGCAGAAGTTCGTTGCGGCGGATCTCGAGGTGAATGCCATCCGCGCCGAAGCGCTCGGGCGCACTGGGGAGATCGTGAAGGCGCCGACGCGCGATGTGAACTACATCATCCCGCGTTTCGTGATCGACTTCCTGCCGATCGGGTTAGCAGGACTCTTCCTGGCCGCCGTGCTCGCCGCGGCGATGTCGAGTATCGCGGCGGAGCTGAACTCGCTGGCGACGGCGAGCGTGATCGACTTTTATCGCCGCTGGTTCAAGCGCGAGGCGTCGGATGCGCATTACCTGACGGCGGGGAAGGTGGCGACGGCGCTCTGGGGCGTCTTTGCGTGCGTGGTGGCCACATATGCGGCGACGCTCGGGTCATTGATCGAGGTCGTGAACAGGTTCGGGTCGTTCTTCTATGGATCGATTCTCGGAGTCTTCATGCTGGCGATGATCCCGCGGGCGCGGGGCATCGGCGCGTTCGTGGGGCTGCTGGCCGGCATGGGGTCCGTGGCCGCGGTCACCTTTGGAGCACCGCAGATCAGCTTCCTCTGGCACAACGTGATCGGCGCCGTGGTCGTGGTCGCCGTCGGGATGTTCTTGAGTGTCGTGATACCGGACTCGAAGCAGGCCGCCGCGGCCTGATCCGCGCGGATGGGGGTGGGGAACGGCGTGATCCGGGGCGCCGCGCCCTGCGTGAATATTCCGCAACCTCAGCATAGCGCTCGCATCTCGTGCATAGGGATGCGAAAGGCTTCCCGACCGCGTGCCGCGGGCTAAGCTCCCGTATGACTTCCATCAAGATTATCGGCGTGCCCATGGACCTCGGCGCGAGTCGCCGCGGGGTCGATATGGGGCCCTCGGCGGTGCGGTACACCGATCTGCGTGATCGGCTCGAGAAGCTCGGTCACGAAGTCGATGACACGGGGAATGTGGATGTGCCGTTCCGCGAGGATGCGGCGCGCGGCGCGCAACGTGGCGCGCGCTTCCTTGGCGCCATCACCGATGTTTGCAGCGAGGTGGCGCGCCGCACGCGCGGTGCGCTCGATGAAGGGCGCTTCCCGGTCGTGCTCGGCGGCGATCATGCGTTGGCCGCGGGAAGCATCGCGGGCGCGGCGGCACATCTGCAAGCCAAAGGCCAGCACCTCGGCGCGATCTGGGTCGATGCCCACGGCGACCTGAACACGCCGGGGACGTCGCGCTCCGGCAACGTGCACGGCATGCCCCTCGCCGCCCTGCTCGGCCATGGCGACAAGGCGATGGTCGGGATCGCAGGGGAGGCCGCGGCGCTCCGCGCGAGTGATGTCGCACTTGTCGGGCTCCGCGATCTTGACGTGCCCGAGCGGCAACACATCAAGAAGTGGGGACTCTCCGCGTTCACCATGCGTGCGCTCGACGAAAAAGGAACGCGCAACGTGATCGAAGAGGCCATCGCCGTCGCCACGCGCGACACGGCTGGCATCTGGGTCTCGTTCGATATGGACGTGATCGATCCCGAGGAAGCGCCGGGCGTCGGTACCGCGGTGCCGGGGGGCATGACGTATCGGGAGGCGCATCTGGCGATGGAGATGCTCGCGGACACCGGCAAGCTGGTCGGGCTCGATCTTGTGGAAGTGAATCCCGTACTCGATGAACGCAATCGCACGGCGGAGATCGCCTGCGAGTTGATCCTCTCCGCGCTCGGCAAGCGCATCCTCTGAGCCGACGAGTCTCCACATCATGACGATCCGCTACGTCCCACCTGATTTCACGCAGGCGCTGCTCGCTGCGGCTCCCGCCGCACGGACCGCGCTCTGCGAGCGCGATGGTGTGCTCCCCGACGCATTCTTCGCGACAACGAATCTCCCCACCTACATCAAGCTGCCCGATGGCACCTGGGTGTTGCCGCGCGAGCCGCGCATGGATGGCGTCCTCGTGCGACACCCCGACGGCACCTTCTGGGTACGCGAAGGACGGCGCGTGCGTGCGGGGGATGCGGTGGTGGTGGGCCTCGCAGAAAATGGGCGCGACGGGGTGCTGGTGCACGCGAATGGTTTTCAGGGGGAGAAGGGCCCCGACGGCGATTTCCATTTCATGTCGAGCACCGTCTCGCGCGAGAAGCCGATCGACTACGCGAACATCGCCCGGATGTTGGTGGCCGAGAAGCGGCGCGGGGGCTACGTGATCTGGGTGACCGGACCCGCGCTCGTGCACTCCCGGGCGCGCGACAACCTCGTCTGGTTCATTCGGAATGGTCATGTGCAGGCGTTGCTCGCGGGCAACGCGGTCGCGGTGCACGACATCGAGGCCGCGATCGTCGGCACAACGCTCGGCATGACCAGCGAAGGCGAGCCCACCGTCGGCGGACACTCGGCGCATATGCGGGCAATCAATGCCGTGCGGCGTGCGGGCAGCATCAAGACCGCGGTGGAGCAGGGCATCATCACGGAAGGCATCATGCATGCCTGCGTGGTGGAGGAGGTGCCCTTTGTACTCGGCGGGTCCATTCGCGACGACGGCCCACTGCCCGGCGTGTACACCGATGCCGTCGAGGCACAGGTCGCGATGCGGACGCAGGCCGTCAAGGCGACCATGGCCGTGATGATCGCCACTGCGCTGCATTCGATTGCGGTGGGGAACATGCTTCCCGCGTATTACGAGGATCCGCAGCGCGGGATGCAGGAGCTCCCGACGATCTGCGTGGATGCGAGCGAGTTCCTGGTGAGCAAGCTCAAGGATCGCGGCACGCACCAGGCGGTGGGCGTGGTGACGAACGCGCAGGACTTCATGAGTATTCTGCGGGCGGCGGTGGAGCGGGAAGTGCAGGAGTCCGACGCGGCCGGCGAGCCCGCGTAGCAGGGCCTCTGAACACGGGGGGAGTGAGCGCGAAGCGCTCACTCCCCCCGTTCTGCGTTCGCCAGCGACTCAGGCCGCGACTTTCGCCAGCGACTCAGGCCGCGACTTCGCCCGTGACTCAGGCCGCGACTTCGCTCGTGACTCGGGCCGCGACTTTCGCCGCCGCGTGTGCTGCAGCGTCCGGCTCGCGAATCAGCACCGCGGTATCCACGACAATTTCGTTTCCCGCGCGTGTGATCGCGTGGCGGTCGAGCGCGCGCTCGGCCTTGCCGGCAATGAACGCCCCGCCTGGCTGGAAGGTGCTCTTGTGCTTGGGGCAGTAGAACCGGTTCTGCCCGGCCTGCCACGTGAGGTTCGTGCCGCGGTGCGGGCACTCGAGGCCGAAGGCGTAGATCGATCCCTGGTAGCGGGCGACAATCACTTTGTTCTCGCTGTCAATCGTCACGCCGTCGGCGGCGGGGACTGGGTAGCGGACCGTCGCTCCATCGGCGCGCCCGGTGGCGTAGTCGCGGGTCAGCGCGTGGAGGTTCGAGGCGGTCGCGCCGAGCGCGGTGAGGGCGGCGATCGCCATCAGCCCCTCCTTCAGAAAGGTGCGGCGGCCGGTGCCGTCCTCGCAGCCTTCGGTGGACTCGGAGTCGTGATCGCAGGAATCGTGCATGGGACCGTCCGTCATGAAATCCTCCACAGGGGATGCCTCCTTATTACACTAGAGCGGTGCAGACGCCCCGTAAAGCCGCCCTCGCATTCATCTTCGTGGCGATGGTACTCGATATCATCGCCTTCGGGATCGTCATACCCGTCCTCCCGACGCTGATCGAGTCGTTCGTTTCGGGTGACACGGCGCGCGCCGCGCAGTACTTCGGCCTCTTTGGGACCGTCTGGGCGCTGATGCAGTTCATCTGCTCCCCGATCCTCGGCGCCCTCTCCGACCGTTTCGGCCGTCGCCCGGTCCTCCTGCTGTCCATTACCGGGCTGGGGCTCGATTACGTCTTTATGGCGCTCGCGCCCTCGCTGGCGTGGCTGTTCGTTGGGCGCATCATCTCGGGAATGACGGCCGCCGGTTTCGGGACGGCCGCGGCGTACATCGCCGATGTCACCCCTCCGGAGAAGCGTGCCGCGGCCTACGGACTGGTGGGGGCGGCCTTCGGATTCGGGTTCATCATTGGGCCTGCGCTCGGCGGCATTCTTGGCGCGACCGATCCACGGCTCCCGTTCTGGGTCGCCGGCGGGCTCGCGCTCGTGAACGCTCTGTATGGATTCTTCGTGCTTCCGGAGTCGCTCCCGGAGGACCGGCGCGCGCCGTTCTTATGGTCGAAGGCGAATCCCATTGGCGCGCTCCGGTTCCTGCGATCGCACGGCGAGCTCTTCTCGCTCGCCTCGGTGAGCTTCCTGTACAACCTCGGTCACCAGGTCTTTCCGAGCGTTTTCGTGCTCTGGGCCAGCCTTGTCCTGCGTTGGGATCCCAAGCAGGTCGGGATGGCGCTCGCCGTGGTGGGCGTGTTCAGCGTGATCGTGCAGGGCGGGCTCGTGCGCCCGCTTGTGAAACGGATCGGGCAGCGGCGGACTCTGCTGGTCGGCGGATTCTTCGGGACGCTCGGATTTGCGATGTACGGCTTGGCGGGGACGGTCCCGATGTTCTGGTTCGCCGCGATCGCCTATGCGCCGGCCGGGGTCTTTAATCCGACGCTGCTCGGTCTCCTCTCGAAGCGGGTCGGGCCGTCGGAGCAAGGGAAGCTGCAGGGGGCGAATGCGAGCCTCTCGGGAATTGGCGGGATGCTCGGGCCAGGACTCTTCGCCCTCAGCTTCTCATGGGCGATTCGTCCGGAGGCGACGCTACACATTCCGGGGCTTCCCTTCCTCCTTGCCGCGGCGCTCTTTGCGCTGGCTGCCGTGATCGGCTGGCGTGCCACGCGGAACGACCTGTTGTAGGGAACTGAGCGTGGTATCATTCGTGAAGAGAGAGGGTCCTCGGGCCACGTTCCCGGACATGCAGATGGCGTTCACCACCGAAGCGCAGGCCGTCTGGGATCAGGTCCCCGAAGCCACACGAGCCAAACTGCTCGATAGCGGCTTCTGCACGCGTTGCCTCGCGACCAAGCATTTTGATCTCGTTGAGGGTGAACTCCGCGGCAACGAACTCGCCTTGATCGGAAAGTGCGGCACCTGCGGCGGACGCGTGGTGCGGCTGATTCAACTCAACTGACCTCATGATTCGACTCGCAATGCGTTGCAGGACGCTCCTCGCGGCACTCGTACTCGCCGCCACGCCACTCGTGGCGCAGGCCCAGCGCTGGCAGGAAATCGGCACGACCTCAACGGGGAACGCCGTGTTCGTCGACCCGCGCGCCGTGAGCAAAGCAGCCAACGGCATCATCACGGCGACCGTGCGCGTGGTCTACACGACGGCGGTCGACACCCCGCAGGGCCCTATTACCGGCTCGCGCTCAATTGCGATGTTCGACTGCGCCGCCAAGAAGGTCGCGGTGAAGGAGAACATCATCTGGCACAACGAGGCGCGCGGGACGATGTATCGCAAGTCGAATCCGGCAATCCCAGGGTTCGGGCCGGCCCTGACGTCCACCTTCGCGCATGTGGCGATGGAGTACCTGTGCGCGGCTAGGTAGTTGGCCGGGGGTGCGGCGATTACCTCTGTGGTGACCGCCGTTCAGGGCGCCGGAGCAATCATGATATACCGCTCAAGCCGCGTCACCTCGCCGGCACTCACATACTTGCCCATCTCCCGACGGAACTGCTCGATGTTCCGATACGGCCGGTATTCTTTGAACTCGCGGAGCATGCGCGGGCCGAGGCCGGGAATCGAAGTGAACTCCTCGTCGGTCGCCGTGTTGATGTCCAGCGGCACATAGACGTACTGCTCGAGCCGCGCGACTTCTTCGGCGTTCACATACTTTGCCATCTCGCGACGAAACACCGCGAGGCTCCGGTACGGGCGGTACTCGAGGAACTCGCGCGTCATGCGCGCTCCCATCCCCGGGACGAGCTGGATCTCCTCGCGGCTCGCCGCGTTGAGATTCAAGTGCACGAAGAGCTTCGGGTAGAGCGCGGTGCGCTGCGCCGGTGAGAGCTTCGGCGCGAGGAACGCATCGAACGCGGTGGGCGACAAAAAGGGACGGGCCGCAATCAGCTCCTTCGCGAGTGCTGGCGTGAGATGCGGCAGGGTCACCAACTGCGCTTCCGTGGCCGTGTTGGCCTCGAGGACGCCGGCCGACTTGCCGACTTGCGCGTCAGCGGAGAGTGCCGTGAGAGCCACGAGCGCGAGGGCGGCGATGAACGAACGAAGAGTCATCTCAAGAACCTTTGGGAGTGAGTGCCGGGTGGCGATAAGCGTACAACAGGCCGAGTAATCCGAACTGCAGCATCGTGCCGGGGGCGAGCGTCGGCGCGGCGCCGCGGATGACATCGACCCAGAACGGGAGTCCGGCGAGATCCGGCTCGAACTCCTTCGTCGCTTCGATATTCCCTGTCACGTGGAAGTACATCCCAACGAGTCCGGAGACCATCATCAGCAACATGACGACCTGCAGGGTCCGCAGGCTCCGTCGGCCCCCGTCCATCCAATGCCAGAGAATCGTGATGAGCGTCAGCGTCAGCAGCACGAGCGGCGCGAACTGATTGATTTCTTCGTAGTGTTCGAGAAGCACGAGTTCGCTCACCAGCCCCGCGGACCCAAAGGCGAGCAGGACGAGTATGCCACGGCGGATCAGCGAAACGGCATCACCACTTGTCACAACACCTCCGGAGGGGCGGGGTACATTCGGAGGACGTCCCCGATACTTGAACGTACAGCGAACCGGGGCCAAGTTCACGCCTCCCCTCGTACCTCCCCTCGTACCTCCCCTCGTACCTCCCCTCGTACCTCCCC
>CAYUMN010000042.1:0-5181 GCA_964445835.1 uncultured Gemmatimonas sp. | reverse complement strand
TCCCCTCGTACCTCCCCTCGTACCTCCCCTCGTACCTCCCCTCGTACCTCCCCTCACAGCGAGCCCGAAGATGTCCCGTCCTTCCCGTCTGTCTGAAGCGCAGGTCGCCGCCGAGTTGGCCGTGCATACCGGCTGGGTCCGTGCCGGCGAGACGATCACGCGCACCTACACCTTTGCGGGTTTTCCTGACGCCGTGGCGTTCGTCGCGCGACTGGTGGAGCCCGCCGAACGGCTCGAGCATCACCCCGACATCGACGTGCGCTATACCCGGGTGATCCTCTCGCTCTCGACCCACGACCAAGGCGGGCTCACCACCGCAGACTTCGCGCTCGCCACGGAGATTGAAAAAGCCGCGCAGGGCTGATCGCCCTGCGCGGCTCTGACGTCGCCCGCTGAGTGCTGCCGTCCGTCGCGTGCTGCCGTCCGTCGCGTGCTGCCGTCCGCCTAGTTCCGCCGACCGCCGAGCAGGTGCAGGATCGCCATGAACATGTTCAGCAGGTCGAGGTAGATCGACACTGCGGCATCTACGTACTCGTCGGGCCCGTACGTGTTTCGGATGCGCCAGGTATCAAAGATCAGCAGGCCGCTGAAGATCATCACGGTCATCCCTGAAAGCCACAACGACGCCGACTCGTTCTTGAAGAACATATTGAGCACCGACGTCGCGATCAGCACCCAGAGCCCGACCACGAAGAAGCTTCCCCACGCACTGAAGTCGCGCTTGGAGATCCACGCGTAGGCGGTGAGCACCGCGAAGGCGGAGAAGGTCAGCATCCCCGCCTGCCCAATCACGCCGGGCTGCGTGGTGGCGTAATACGCCATGATCGGGGAAATCCAGACGCCGATCGTGAAGGTGAACAGGAGCGTCAGCCCGATGTTCGCCGGATACCGATCCTTGGCGCGCTGTGCGAGGAACAGCGGCGCGAGCGTGAACAGGAAACTGATGAACGGGTGCCTCGCGACCAACGCCATCAGGGCGGGCTGCGTCGTCGTGAAGCCGACACCGACAATCGTCAGGGCGATGCCGCCGAGCACGAGGAGATAGGTGCGTCGCACGAGCGTCGCGCGTTCGGCGCCGGTGCGGACCATCACGCCGGTCTGTGGGAACGTCTGATCCATGGAGAGCAGGGTCCTTGTGGGGGAACGAGAGGAAATATACCTCCCGCCCCCGCGACGAGTCATCCGGCGAGTCCCCGACCGTCACGCCCCTATGACACGCGCCGCCCTACGGGCGCGGGTACGAGCGCCCCTGGGCGTCGAGGCGGCCGATCTCCACGCTGCCGTTCAGGGTACGGACCAGCACTGGCGTTCCTCCTGCACCGAGCGTGGTCTCCAGCTTCTTCCGATTCCCGCTCGGCTCCGCGGGCACGGGGAAGTCCGTCGTCAAGTCGCCATTCGTCGTACCGGCGTCGACATTCGCGCCCACCGTCTCGGGGAGGAACACCCAGACCGCGCCATTCAACGTCTTGGCCACCACGGAGTCGGTGCCGCTGAGCGTCGTCATGCGGGCGTCGACATCGCCATTCACCGTTTCGACGTTGACCGGCCCGACCGATGTCACCACGGTGATGTCGCCATTCACGGTGCGCGCGCGCACGGGCGCGGTCGAAGCTGAGATGATATCCGCATCGACGCCGAGCAGATCGAGTCGCACACCGGTGGGGACCTGGACGCGGAAGTTCACTCTGGCATTGGAGCGGCCTCCGAGAGTGAAGCGGGCTCCCTTGGTGCCGATGCTGAATCCGCCATCTGACTCGCCGGTGTAGTTGTCAGTCGCGCACTTCGAATCGCCGAAGAGGGCGCAGATCAAGACGCCATCCGCGATCGTCGTGCCGCGGAACGTGATGTCGTCCGGCTTCGTCTCGTCGCCCTGCCAGGCGAGGTCGGCAGCGACGCGTAACGAGTCGTCAGCAGACGGCTCGACCGTGATCGTGCCACGCAAGTTGCGGATGAAGACCGGCTTCCCCGCGGGGACGGCGGTCGTGTACACAAAGACATCATTGCGGAACTGCTTCGGGCGCTCATCGCGCGAGCTATCGCAGGCGACGAGCGCGAGCGCACTGAGGAACAGCACGGGGCGGAACGACATAACGGCTCCGGAGTCGGATGGTCACCCAACTGTACGGAGCCGCTACGCCGGATGTTTCTCCCGCGGGCCCAGCGGACGGGTGGGCGATGCGGCCCGTCCGTGGTCGGTCAGAGCTTTCGGAGCCGAATTGAGCCGTTCACGGTCCGTGCCCGCAGGGTGCCGCCGCCGGAGCCAATGTCGGCGCGGATGCGGCGTGGGTCGATCGTGCCGTCGAAGGTGATCGGGAACTCGGTCGCGATTCGTCCATTGACCGTGCTCAGGTCCACGCGCGCGTTGGCATCTGCGGGCAGCTCGATCGTGATGCTGCCATTCACCGTGCCGTACTCCACGCCGCCGCCATCAATGATTCCGGCGACCGTGATCGAGCCGTTGACCGTATTGGCCGAGACGCGGCCAGCCGTCGAGCGGGCATCGATGTCGCCGTTCACCGTTCTGGCGCGCACATCACCGCGGACGTCGCGAATGGTGAGGTCGCCGTTGACCGTGTTGGCGTCGACAGACGCCGAGGCGGGCACACGCACCGTGAACTCGACCGAGACATCGTTGTCTCGGTTCCAGCTCCGATCGCGTTCCGAGTGGAGACCCTCGGCATCGCAGGTCGCGCGCGGGGAGTTGAGGGCGCAGATGATGACATCGCCGCTCCCGCCATTGGTCATCCGCGCCTCAATGCGCACCATTTCCGGACTCCCGCGGCGCCAGCGCTTCACCGCCGTGACCTCGACCGTGTTGCCGGCGCTCGCTTCTACGCGCACTTCGCCATTCACATTATGCAGGTACACCGTGCGGCCTTCGCCGAGTGTGCCCGACCAATCCCAGCTGGTCGATTCCTGCGCGCCGAGTGAGGCAGCAACGAGCGGCAGTGCCGCAGCAACGAGCGGCAGCGTCGCAGCGAGGAGAATCGTGTTCAGTGTGCGCATGTGTTACTCCCGGTCGGTCGCGAGGCTGCCGCGACGAATGTTGATGTTGCCGCTGAATGCGCCCGCGGTGATGCGGGCCCCGCCAGTGCCCAGCGTGAACTCCATCCGACGTCCCCTACGGCCCCCGGTCTCGCCAGGTTGCAACGTCAGCGGGAAGTCGCTGTTGATGCGCCCGCTGAACGTCTCCAGCTCGAGGAGCGCGCCGACATTGGCCGGAAGGCCGAGCGTGACGCTCCCCGAGTGGGCATTCAGGCGATACGAACCACTCGCGCTCAAGGTGCCATCGTAGGCGATGTTCCCGCTCACGGCGGTGGCGACGAGTCCGTCGAGCTTGCTGCGGCGCACCGTGATCTCGCCGCTCACCGTCTCAACAGTGAGATCGCCCGTGATATCCTCGGCGTAGATCGTCGAACTCACGCCATCGACCCGCAGGCGTCCGGTCACGCGGCTCAGCTCGACATCGCCAGAGACGGTGGAGACTTCGACGCGCTCCTTGGCGTTGCGAATGTCGACGTTGCCACTCGTGGTGCGGACAATCACTTCGCCCTCGGTGGCGTGGACTTCGATGCGTCCCGAGACAGTCGTGGCGCTCACGCGCGTGCCGATCGGCACGACCACGTCGTAGCGGACGCCGGTCTGTCGCCCGTCAATCGAGCGGGTGGTGATGGAGAGGCGGTTGCCTGTTGAGGAGATCACGAACCGCCCCCGCTCCATAGAGGCATTGACACGGACATCGCGACGAGCGCTCCCGCTGATGCGGATCTCTCCACTCACGGCACCGATGTGGACGACCCCCTCGCGGTCGAGCGTGAAGGTGGAGTCCACGCGGTCGCCGGAGTTCTGAGCGATGGCGATCGCGGGCACGACGCTCGTGATGAGCAACGCGCGAAGGACGAGACGGCTGATGGTCATGGTCAGAGACCGACCGGGAGCGTTGCCGCATCCCGGAGGAGGGTGAGCTTGCTGGTATAGGCCCGCGCGAATTGCGCGGCGAGGAACTGGGAGGCGGGGTCCGCGTCGAGTGCGGCGCGGCTTTCGGCGATCGCCGTGTCGATCACCGCGAGATTCGTTTCGAGGACGGCGACTGTGCGCGGGTCGAGGCCGCTCTGACGCTCGGTGACGATCTGCTGCAACGTGGCGATCTCATGGTCCAGCTGCGTGACGCTCGCCGAGAACGAGGCGAGGTAAACGGACGACTCCTCCGTGGCGGCGGCTGGAGCGTCGGCGATATCTGCTGCTGGTGCGGAAGGTCCGGTGGCGATACGCCAGGTGACCGCCGAACTCACGGCCACGAGCAGCGAGGCTGCTATCGCGAGACGGAACGACTGCGAGCGGTACCAGCGCGGGGAGGCGAGAGTCGGAGCAGCCGGTGGCGGCGTTGTCGGCAGGTCTGCATCGGCGCCAGTCGCTGCGCGAGCGATCCTCGCTTCAATCCCGCTCCAGAGATCCCGCGATGGCGCGAGGGCCGGGAGCTGCGCGGCCTCGGCGCTGATGGAGTCGAGTTCGGCCCAGAGTTGCTTGCATTCACCGCAGTCGCTGCGGTGCTGCTCGTTGGTGATGTCGTGTGGATGGGTCATCGGGTCAACATTCTCCTGAGAAGCATTCGGGCGCGGTGAAGTTGAGCTTTGCAACCTCCGGCGGTGACGCCCAGCATCGTGCCGATCTCTTCGTGTGTGTAGCCTTCGACATCGTGGAGCACGAAGACGCGCCGTGCTCCGTTCGGAAGCGCCGCAATGGCCGCCTCGAGGTCCAGCGAAAGCCCGGGAATCGGGAGGGGATGCACATCGCCGGTCGCAATCGTATCCATGTCATCGATTCCGTCGTCATGCCGTGCCCGCCGCCGCTTCTCCGCTTCCTGATCGTTCAGCACCACGTTCACGGCCAGTCGGTGCAGCCAGGTGTTGAATGCGGAATCGCCGCGGAAGGTGTTGAGCTTCTCCCAGGCTCGCACGAACACATCCTGTGTGAGTTCTTCCGCGCGTCCCCGATCGCCCACCATGCGAACGCAGACCGAGAAGACGCGGCCGACGTGCTGCCGGTAGATCCGTTCGAAGGCGCGGCGGTCACCGAGGGCGGCGAGCGCGACGTCGTCGGTGGGACCGGACGGCTGCGGGGAGGCGGGGGAGAGGGAGAGTGGCACAGTCAGTAGGCGTGGAAGCTTCTCACGTTGAATAG
>CAYUMN010000041.1:0-18559 GCA_964445835.1 uncultured Gemmatimonas sp. | reverse complement strand
GATGTGCACCAAGCCTTCGATGCCCGGCTCCAGCTCTATGAAAGCGCCGTAGTTCGTGATGGAAACGACCTTTCCGTTGACGCGCGTACCAACCGGGTACTTGGCGGCAACATCCTTCCACGGATACGACTGAAGCTGCTTGAGACCGAGGGAGATGCGCTCGCGCTCCCAATCGATGTCGAGCACCTTGATTTCGAGTTCCATGCCGATCTGCACCATCTCGCTCGGATGCGAGATGCGGCCCCACGACATGTCCGTGATGTGCAGCAGGCCGTCGACGCCACCGAGATCGATGAAGGCACCGAAGTCGGTGATGTTCTTGACGACGCCCTTGCGCACCTGATCCTTGGCGAGCTCTTTCATGAGCCGCTCGCGCTTGCCGGCCCGCTCGGTCTCGAGGATCACGCGGCGCGAGACGACGATGTTGCGGCGGCGCTTGTTGAGCTTGATGATCTTGAACTCGTACTTCTGGCCGAGCAGCTCGTCGATGTTCGGGACGCGACGGAGCGCGATCTGCGAACCCGGGAGGAACGCATCGACGCCCATGAGGTCGACGACCACGCCACCCTTGATCTTCTTGACGAGCGTGCCCTGCACCGGCTCGTCACTCTCGTACGCAACGCGGATCTTCTCCCACACGCGCATGAAATCGGCTTTCTTCTTGGAAAGCACGACCGACCCTTCGGAGTCTTCCAGGTGTTCGAGGAGAACCTCGACCTCATCGCCTTCCTTGAGGTCGGGCATGTCCTTGAACTCTTCGAGCGGGATCGTGCCTTCGGACTTGAAGCCGATATCGAGGACGACGAGGTTCTCGCGGATCTCGAGGACGATCGACTTCACGATTTCGCCCTCTTCGATCGAGGCGAGCGTCCCGTTGTACATCTCCATCATCGACTCGAACTCATCGGAGGACAGTTCGTCCTCGTCGTAGAGCTCGGGGCGGCGGTTGGCCAGGGGGCGGAGCTGTGCACGCTGGGCATCGCGCTTCTTGCGCGCGACTTCCTCGGCGGACGGCAGGGACAGCGTCTCTTCAGCGACGGTCATAGGTTAAGACTCCACACGCGGAGGGTTCGGCTCGCCGCGGACGAGGCAGTGGTGATGGCAGTGAAAAGCGTGCGACCCGACGGATTTCGGGTAGCCTTGCAACTTAGCGGGATGGGGGCGATTCGTCAACGGTAGGGCGTTGGGGGGCAAGGGCTTAGGGATCATTCAGCCCGACGCGCGGCAGCGAGATCCGCAAGACGGGCCCCTGCGTCGTGGTGTCTCCCGATGACCTCAATGCGCACATGGGGACGTTCATCGTCGCGCCACTCACGACCGGCAGCCACGCGTATCCCTTCCGCGTCCCGTGTCGATTCGGGGGCACGAATGGACATCTGGTCCTCGACCAGATCCGGACGGTCGATCGCGAGCACCTCGGAAAGCGACTCGGTGCACTCTCGGCGCCCACGCTCGCGAAGGCACTCGGCGTCCTGCGGGCGATGTTCGCCGCCTAGCGCTGGCCCTGCGCGCCCTTCATCGCCTGCCGCGCCATCGCCACGATCCGCTCCACCTGCTCTTCCTGCGTCAGGAAGGTCGTGTCGATCAACATCGCGTCCGCCGCCTGCTGCGTCTGCGCCTCGTCCTTCAGGTCGCGCTGCACCAACGCTTCCACCTCGCCGGCAATCTCCGAATCGTCCGGCGCGCGCTGTAGCCGCTGCACCAACCGGCGCCGCGCCCGCTCCCACGAATCGGCGATCAGAAAGACCTTCACGCGTGCCTTCGGGAAGACCGCCGTCCCCATGTCTCGGCCATCGACCACCACCGAGTGCTCCTCGGCCGCGCGCTGACACTGCGCATTCACCCAGGCGCGGACGCCGGGCATCTTCGCCACGAGCGAGACATTCCCGGTCACGGACTTCCCGCGCAGTTCCTCTTCGAGATCTTCCTCGCCGAGGTGCGGGTGAAAAGTCGTCTCACCGGGGCGGAGGGTGATGGCGGTCGCCTCCATCAGCACCGCGGCCTCGGTCCACGTCTCAGGCGCGGCATTCACGCGGAGCATCGCAGCGGTCGCGGCCCGGTAGAGCGAGCCCGAATCGACATGTCGCAACCCCAACTCGCGCGCGACCCACTTGGCAGTGGAAGACTTCCCCGACGCGGCCGGGCCATCAATCGCCACCACGAGGGGACGACGGCGTTCCGTACCGTCACTCATGACGTGAGCCTGCGAAGGTCATCCCAGAAACTCGGCCAGCTCACCGCGCAGCACGATGGGTCGTCAATCTCGATCTGATTCCCGGAGAGTGCACTGAGCACACCAAAGGCCATCGCAATGCGATGATCGCCATGCGTGATCACGCGTCCCTTCAGCGGGCGATCGCTCCCGCGCACAATGAACCCATCGGGAAGTTCCTCAGCGTCCACGCCGAGCGCCTTCAGATTGTCCACCACGGCGGTGATGCGATCGCTCTCCTTCACGCGCAACTCGGCAGCGCCGGTGACGCGCGTCTCACCCTCTGCGCGCGCGGCCACGCAGGCGATCAGCGGCAACTCATCAATGAGCCCCGGCACTTCTGCGGGGGGAATCGTGATACCGCGGAGCTCGCCCGGTCCGAACACGACGGTCGCCACCGGCTCCCCGCCCTGCTCCATCGTGTTCTCATACGACAGCGCGACACCCATCCGCGCGAGCGCACGAAAGCCACCCACGCGTGCCGGGTTCACGCCGACATTCTCGGCCCGCACCACGCCGCCCTGCACGCCACCCATCGCCGCGAGCCCCGCAATGAACATGGCCGAGGAGGGATCGCCGGCGACATCGACGTCACCCGCATCGAGGCGCGCACTCGGCAGGAGCGAGACGACGAGATTCTCCGCGCGAATATCCACGCCGCGGGCGCGGAGCATGCGTTCGGTGTGATCGCGCGTCTGCGCCGGCTCGTGCACCTCCACGGGCACATCCGCCACAAGCCCAGCAAAGATGATCGCCGTCTTCACCTGCGCACTCGCGACATCGGGATGCCAGGTGATGCCCTTCAGTTTGCCGCCGCGGATCGTCAGTGGGAGACCGCCCCCCGGCGGCAGCGTGAAGCGCGCGCCCATCGCACCGAGTGGAGCGGCCACGCGGCCCATCGGGCGACGACTCAGGCTCGCGTCACCGATCAGCTCGGCGTCCATTGGCGTGGCGGCGATGATTCCCGACAGCAATCGTGCGGTGGTGCCGCTGTTGCCGCAGTCAAGGGCGGCGCTCGGTTGCTTCAGGCCGCGCAGACCGACGCCTTCGATCACCACTTCGGCAGTATCGAGCGGCGGAATGTTCACGCCCAGCGCGCGCAACACTCCTGCCGTGGACTCGACATCGGCCGACTGCAGAATACTGCGCACGCGTGAGCGGCCACTGCCCAGCGCGGCGATCATCAGCGCGCGATGCGAAATGGATTTGTCGCCAGGAACGCGAATGCGCTTCACGCGACCCGTCCGACGCGCATCACGATCCTCAACGCAGCCACGCTAACGCAACCACGCTTCGAGCGCCGTCGCGAGATCGGTCTTCTCGTCGCGGTACTTCACGATGATCGGGGTCTGCACCGAGAGGCCCTGCGCCTCGGCAAATCCGCCCTTCACGGCACGCGCCCCGGGCACGACCACCGCACCCGCCGGAATCTCCAGCGGCTTGTCCGCGCTACCGCGAATCACGCGCTCATGCACCAGGTCGAACACGGGCGTGCCACGCGTCAGCACCACGCCGGCCGCGAGCACGGCGCGCTCGCGCACGACGGTGCCCTCGTACACGCCGCAGTTCCCGCCCACGATCACTTCATCCTCAATCACCACCGGCGAAGCATTCACCGGCTCCAGCACGCCACCGATCTGCGCGGCGGCACTGAGATGCACCTTCGCACCGATCTGGGCGCACGAGCCCACCAGCGCATGCGAGTCGATCATCGTCCCCGCCCCGACCCAACTGCCGACGTTCACGTACATCGGCGGCATGCAGACCACGCCCGGCGCGAGATACGCGCCCCGGCGAATCGTCGAGCCCCCCGGCACCACACGAATGCCATCTTCCACCGTCAGCGCGCGCGTCGGATACGTGTGCTTGTCAAAGAACTGGAAGGGCGATCCCTTCGGTGACATCGCGACCATCTTACCCACACGGAAGCCGAGCAGGATCCCACGCTTCACCCACGGCACCGCACGCCACTCGCCGTCCGCGCCCTTCACCGCGGCGCGTACCGTTCCCGCCTCGAGCCCGTCGAGCAACATCGCGACCACGCCCTCAGCCTCTGCTGGCAGTTGGTCTGCCGCGAGCGGAAAGAGCGCTTCGATCTTCGCTTCCAGCGTCGTCGCGACCTCACTCACAACGTCACTCCAGCAATGCGCAACGCGGCCGACATCCGGGCCTCGTGCTTGGTCTCGAGCGGGACGAGCGGGAGGCGCAATACGTTCTGCAGCTTCCCCATCATCGCGAGCGCGGCCTTGATCGGAATCGGATTGCTCTCAATGAACGCCGCCTCCACCAACGGCGCGAGCCGGTGATGGATCAAGCTCGCTGTCGCGAGATCGCTCTTGGCGAGCGCATCGGTGAGCTGCGCGCAGAGCTTCGGCACGGCGTTGGAGATCACGGAGATCACCCCGTCGCCACCGGCAGCCATCACGGCGAGCGTCAGGCCATCGTCGCCGCTCAGCACCGCGAAGTCCTCGGGACGGCCACGCAGGATCTGGTCGATCTGCCCGGTGTTCCCCGACGCTTCCTTGATCGCCACGATGTTCGCATGCTCCGCCAACTCGAGCGTCGTCTCCGCCGTCATGTTGCTCCCCGTGCGCCCCGGCACGTTGTAGAGCACCACGGGCAGCGGGGCGGCATCGGCCACGGCGGTGAAGTGCGCGATGATGCCACGCTGCGGCGGCTTGTTGTACATCGGCGAGACGTGCAGGAGATGCGTCGCCCCCGCCTTGCCGAGCACCTTGGAGGCTTCAATGGCCGCGGCGGTATCGTTGGAGCCCGCGCCGGCGATCACCGGCACGCGCCCCTTCGCATGTTCGGCCACGATCCGCACGATCCGCTCACGCTCGGCCAGCGACAGCGTCACCGCCTCGCCCGTGGAACCCACCGGCACGATGCCGTGAATGCCTTCAGCGATCTGCCACTCCACAAGCGCACCGAGTGCCTTCTCGTCAATGGAGCCATCGGCGTGGAATGGCGTCACGAGTGCCGTGATGGCGCCGCGTAGGGTGTTCGGCATCAGACCTCTCCCAAGAAATCATCCAACGTGAAAACACCGCGCTTACCGGCAAGCCAACGAGCGGCCTGCAGCGCGCCAGCCGCAAAGACCCGACGATCGCGTGCCTCGTGCACGAGACGCACCTGTTCGAACGGCGCGTCGAAGATCACCTCATGCGTCCCGGGCACGCTCCCCGTGCGAATGCTCGTCACGGGGACTTGCTGGCCGCGCCCCTGCTCAGCGATCGTCGCGAGCAGTCGCCCGGTGCCGCTCGGGGCATCGAGCTTGTGTCGATGGTGCGTCTCGACAATATGGGCGTCGAACCCCGCTTGCTCGTGCGCAAAGCGACGCGCCGCCTCGGCCACCACCTTCGCAAAAAGATGCACTCCGAGCGCGAAGTTCGGCGCCCAGAGCAGTGCGCCGTGAGAGTGGCGCACGAAGGTCTCGACCACCACACGCTCCGCGTCCCATCCGGTCGTGCCGCTCACCACCGGGATGCCAAGCGTCGCGCACTCGCGTACGAGCCGCGCGGCCTCTTGCGGCACGGTGAACTCAATCACGACTTCGGCGTCGCCGAGCACTGCCGCCGTGATGCCGTGCACGGTGTGCTCACGATCGAGCTGCGCGGTGACGCGGCAGCCGTATTCGGGCGCGAGCGACGCAATGAGCCCCCCCATCTTCCCGGCCCCGAGAATCGCGATCCTGGTCACGCCGCCGCTCCGCCGAAGAATGCCGCGTGCAGGCGACGCATCGCCTCGTTCACCTGGTCGCCATCCACGATCAGCGTGAGGTTGATTCCCGTGGCGCTGAGCGAGACCATGTACAGCCGAAGATCACCCAACGCGTGCAACGCGCGGGCCATCGTCTCGGTGCTCTCGCCCAGCCCCGCGCCGACCAGTGCGACGATCCCGCGGTTGCGTTCAACAGAGACATCGCCGAAGCTCGCGAGCTGCGCGACGACCGCCTCGAGATGCTGGTCGTCGTCCACCGTGACCGAGACACTGACTTCCGAGGTCGCGACGACATCAACAGAGGTGCGATTGCGCTCGAACACCTCGAAGATCGCACGCAAGGCGCCGGGAGTCGCCAACATGCGCGGCGAGCGGATCTTCACCACCAGGGTGCGCGTCTTGCCGGCAATCGCGCGCACAGGAGTGCGTGGCGCATCGAACGTGATCCGCGTGCCAGTCCCCTCGGGCTTCCGCGAATTGAAGACGAACACCGGGATTCCCTTCTTCACCGCCGGCGCGATGGTGCTCGGATGCAGCACCTTGGCACCGAAGTTCGCGAGCTCGGCGGCTTCGTCAAAGCGAATATGCCCGATCAGTTGCGCATCGGGCACCACGCGGGGGTCGGCGGTGAGCATGCCGTCGACATCAGTCCAGATCTCAATCGCCTCGGCTTCCATCGCCGCACCGAAGAGCGAGGCCGAGTAGTCGGAGCCGCCGCGGCCGAGCGTGGTGGTGACACCCGTGCGGGTGGCGCCGATGTAGCCCCCCATCACCGGCACACTCCCCTCCCGGACGATCGGAGCGAGATGCTCGCGGCAGGCCATCGCGATGTCGTCGCTCAAGGGCTCGGCGCGGCCATGTTCGTCGTTGGTGACCATCACGCGACGCGCGTCCACGAGAACGGCGGGGAGGCCGGCGCGCACCATCGCCGCCGTGACGATCGGCGCGGAGAGGCGTTCGCCCATGGAGGCGACCGCGTCGTGCGAGCGCGCGGTGAGATGCCCGAGCACCGAGAGCGCTTCGGCGAGATGTGCGAGTTCGTCGAACATCGCGCCGACCTCGGAGGAGACGTCGTCCTCCGCGGGATGGCCGCTGAGGAGCACGCGGATCGTCTCGAAGTGCCGCGTGCGCAGTTCCTCGAGGATGGCGAGGGCAACGATCAACTCACCCTTCGCCGCGTGTTCGGCGATCTCGATCAGGCGATTCGTTGTTCCGGCGAGCGCGGACACCACCACCACCGGATGCCGATCGAGCCGACCGCGAATGATGGCGGCGGTGCGCGCGATGGCGTCGGCATCACCCACCGAGGTCCCGCCGAACTTCACGACGATCATGAGGCCACCGGGGGAGTCCAGCCGAGTCGCCCCGTCTTGGCGAGCACCTCCGCGTTCAGCACGGCGCCGCCTGCGGCACCACGAATGATGTTGTGCCCCATCGCGACGAGCTTGATGTGAAAGATCGAGTCCTCACGCACGCGGCCCACCGTGACGGTCATGCCATTGCCGGCATTGACGTCGCGGCGCGGCTGCGGCCGTGCGGGATCGTCCGTCACGATCAGCGGGAACTCCGGCGCACTTGGCGCGCCAGCAACGATCGCCTCGCCGCGCCAGGCGCGCATCGTAGCAATCGCCTCCTGCGCGGTGGGCTTGATGCGGAACTTCGCCGACATCACCACGGTGTGGCCATGCTCAACGGGGACGCGGTTCGCATGCGCACTCACCACAAAGCTCGCATCCTTGATACGTCCGCCACTCACCGTGCCGAGCATCTTCTGCATCTCGCGCTCAAGCTTCGGCTCTTCGTCGCCGATGTAGGGAATCACGTTCCCGAGGATGTCGAGCGAGGGGACGCCGGGGTAGCCCGCGCCGCTCACGGCCTGCATGGTCGCCATGAAGAGCTCCGTGAGCTCATACGTTGCGTGCAACGGAGCCAAGGCCATCGCCGCAACGGTCGCCGCGCAGTTGGCGTTGGTGATCACGCCGCCGCTCCAGCCGTTCGTGTGCTGCGTGTCGAGCAACGCGAAGTGCGACGCGTTGACCTCTGGAATCACGAGCGGGACGTCCTCGTGCATGCGGAAGGTCCTGGTGTTGCTGAGCACGAAGCGGCCGGCTTTGGCGAACGCAGGCTCGACATCGGCGGCCGCGGCCGCGTCCATCGCGCTGAAGACGATCCGGCTCTGGACCGCGCTCGGGTCGCAGGTGGTGACGATCAGATCCTTGACCTCATCGGGCATCGTGCCTTCGATCCACTTCGTCGCGTCGGCGTAGCGCTTGCCCGCCGAGCGATCGGAGGCCGCGACTTCGGCGAGGCGGAACCACGGGTGACCGGCGAGCAGACGGATGAAGGTCTGACCGACGGCGCCGGTGGCACCTAGGACGGCGACAGGGAGTCTGGAGGGCACGCTGAAGGCTCTTATTGCGGCAGCTGTGAGTTGTGAGCTGTACGTGGTGAGTGAACGGCACCTGATTTTACCACAGAGGGCACAGAGAAGGGCGGGCTACTGCAACAGGCGCCCTTCAGGTCACCGTGCACTCGAACCTTTTCGAAACCAACGCTTCGTCACAGGCAGTTCTCTGTGCCCTCCGTACCTCTGTGCTGATCAGCAGTTTCTCATCCCAACAACTGCTGCACCAAGAGGATGTACGAATCCACACTCGCGCGGAGCTCGGCTTCCTCGATGTACTCATCGGGCGTGTGCGCCACGTGAATGGAGCCGGGCCCGAACAACAGCGGCTTGCCCCAGTTGCCCAGCAACGGAATGTCGCTCGTGTAGGCCATTGGGGCCGTATTGAAGCCAGGCACGGTGTGAAAATGCTGCGCCGGAATGAACGAACCGTACTCCAGTTCCGCGCGTCCCTTGGCCCAGGGCTCAAGGACTTTCTTCACGTCCTTCACATCGCCGACCAAACGAATCATCATCTCAGCTTCGCAGGCACCAGGAACGATGTTCGCTTCGGTGCCGCCCTTGATCAAGCCGACGTTCACCGTGCTCGGGCCGAGGATCGCATCGACCGGGAGCGGGAGCTGCTGCAGCTCCTGCAGCATCGTCAGCATCGGGGTGATCGCAGATTCGCCGAGATGCAGGTACGCCGAGTGCGCTTCCTTTCCCTTCGTGCGCACGATCACGCGCTGCGCGCCCTTGCAGCCTGACGCCAAGAGGCTTTCGGTGGGCTCGCCGTTGATCAACCACTTACTGGTGGCGGGAAGTTGATTGGCAATGCGCGCGCCGTCGGATCCGCGCTCTTCGCCCACCACGAACAGCAGATCGACCCGCTCTTCACCCTTCGCCACGAGGCGGTCTGCTGCGACCATCATCGCGGCGGCGATTCCCTTCGCGTCGCACGCACCGCGGCCGTAAAGGCGGCCGCTCGCGCGCTTCGGCGGGACGTAGGGCGGGACCGTGTCGAGGTGCGTCGAGAGCGTGACGCCCCCACCTTTGCGCGAGGCCCACACGTTGCCCCGCCCCGGCGTGACTTCCTGCACGGTGACGTTCCAGTCGCGCGAAACCAGCCAGCGGGCGACAAAATCGACCGCCCCCCCCTCCTCCCGCGTCGTCGACGGAATGGCGAGCAGTTCGGCGGCGAGCGCTACGACGTCAACGGGGGCGGACATAGAACAGAAACTTACTGCGTTTCCCCCCCGCCTTACAGAGGAAATCGCACCGCATCACCCCCGCGCCGCGCATTTGGCAAGGCCGACGTCTTGCCTCGGGGTCGCGGCTCCCCTAACCTTCCCGTCACGCGGGAATAGCTCAGTTGGTAGAGCACAACCTTGCCAAGGTTGGGGTCGCGGGTTCGAGTCCCGTTTCCCGCTCTGGAAATCGTGGAGCAGCACGAACGGGAGCGGCCTCGGCCGCTCCCGTTCGTGCTTGTGCGGTGCACCTCGGTCGAAGCGATGGCCGTGGATTGGGCCGATAGCCGTAGAATGGCGGCGCGAAGGCCTGCTGGCCGGGATGGCGAAATTGGCGAGACGCGAGGGACTTAAAATCCCTTGGGGGGTGACTCCCGTGTGGGTTCGATTCCCACTCCCGGCACTTTGGGGTAGCAACTCTTCGACCCGTATGTGGACCATCCACCGGCCGAGGAACCTCCAGATGCAGTTCGCCCGTCATGCCCGCACACTCGCCGTCGCCCTGGCGCTCCCCCTCGCCGCCTGCGCCGAGACGACCGGCCTCGAGGAATACGCCGGCCGACAGAACTGCTCGCTGCGCCTCATCGCGATCAATGAGTCGATCCCGGGGAACCTGACGACCGCCGATTGCGTCATGAACGACGGTTCGGGCGCGCACGTCGACTACTACGAGCTACGCATCTTCACCACGACGTACGTCGACATCTACATGGAGTCCACGACCATGGACCCCTACCTCGTGCTCCTCGACGAGGACGACACCGTGATCGACGAAGATGATGACTCGCTCGGCGGCTTCGACTCCTGGATCCAAGTGAAGCTCACCCCAGGCACGTACTACATCGCGGCGACGTCGTTCACGGCGGCCGAGACTGGGGCGTATATCGTGACGGTGGAGTAGCAGCCGGCGCGGACGGCTCCGGATCGGGGAACCAAGCGCCCCGCTGGATCGCCCTCCCACCGCCATCGGGGCATATTTCCTCGATGGCGAACCCCCTCCCCTTCACCGCGACCACCGCCCTCTGGGTCGCCGCCGGTGGCGCTCTGGGCTCTGTGTTGCGCTTCGCCGTGAGCGCGGCGGTGCGCGGGTTGCCGGCTCTCGCCGGACTGCCGTGGGCCACACTCGGCGTGAACGTCACCGGATCGCTGGCGATCGGCGCGCTCGCCGGCGTCGTTGCCGGCGGCAACGACATCACCCCGCCCATGCGCGCCTTCGTGATGATCGGAGTCCTCGGCGGCTACACGACCTTCTCGACCTTCGCGCTGGAATCGATGGAGTTGCTCCAGGCGGGCTCTGCCATGAAGGCGATGCTCTACGCCTCCGCGTCGGTTCTGCTCTCGATCGGCGCGGCGATCGTCGGATTCTCCATGGCGCGCGGCTGACCCGATGAGCGATTTCGGGCGCTTCTTCCTTCCCGGACCGACCGAGGTCCGCCCGAAGATCCTGCAAGCGATGGCGCGCCCGATGATCGGGCACCGCAGCGAGGAGTTCGCGGCCATGCATCGCCGCATCGTCTACGCCCTGCAGCAGATCTTCCGCACCTCACGCCCCGTCTACACGGTGAGCGCCTCGGCGACGGCGCTGATGGAGATGGCGGTGCGCGGCGTCCCCGAAGGCCCGATCCTCTCGCTCGTGAACGGGAGCTTCGGTGAGCGTTTCGCGCGGGTAGCACAACGCTGCGGACGGCGCACCCGCGTGGTGAGTGTGCCGTGGGGCGATACGCACCCCCTCGAACTGGTAGAGCAACATCTCTCGAATGAGCACTATGCCGCGCTCACGCTCGTGCACTCGGAAACAAGCACCGGAGTGCTCTCCGATTTGCATGGCCTCACGCAGTTGGCGCACCGCTACGGCGTGATGGTGCTCGCCGACAGCGTCACCGGTGTGGGCGCATTGCCGATCGAAACGGAAGCGTGGGGCGTCGACTTCCTCTTCACCGGCTCGCAGAAGGCCCTCGCGATGCCCCCCGGGCTCGGCTTCGCCGTCGCCAGCGAAGCGTACATTCTGCAGGCCTCCTCGGTGCCGGATCGCGGGCGGTACCTCGATCCGATCGAGTACGAGGAGTCCGCGCTCGCGGACGGCACCCCGACCACACCGGCGCTCTCCCTCTTTTACGCCGCCGATGCACAACTCGCGGACATCCTGAGCGAAGGCATCACGACGCGCTGGGCGCGCCACGGCGCGATGCTCGCCCGCACGGAGCTCTGGGTGGAAGAGCAGCGCGCCGCGGGAGTGCAGGTCGGATTCCTCGCGCGGGCCGGGGAGCGCTCGCCGAGCATCAGTTGCTTGACGCTGCCGCCACATCTCACGGCGCGTGATGTGGTCGCGTCGATGCACGACCGGGGGTTCACGATCGGACGTGGCTATGGCCAGATGCAGGATTCGACGATTCGCATCGGGCACATGGGGGATCACACCGTGGCCGGGCTGACGCGTTGCCTCAATGCATTGACCTCGGTGCTCTCCGCCAACGCCTAGCGCGGCGCCAGACTCCCGCACCCGATTCGCTTACGGCCGCACCCCGAACGCGTGCACCGTGTACCAGGCCGTGTACGCGAGCAGCCCGCTGAGCGCCGCGTCCCCGCCGTGCGAGAGGGCCTTCCCGGCGTCGTCAACCGACTCCGCCGCGAGCCCGTCGTGCAACGGCGCCACGCGGAGCCATTCCAGCACCTCCCCGGCGTCGGGCCCGAACAACCGCGCAATCTCCACCACCAGCCGATCGGTCTCCGGTGTGCGCTTCGCCGTGCGACGATACAACGAGTCGGTGCGATCCACCGCCTCCCACATCGGGAGCCAGAGCGCCGAGCCGATGTGATCGTCCTCGAGGTCGTGCTTGCCGGCGAGGTCAGTGGAGGCGGCGAGCGTGGACTTCGATTCTCCGCCCACGGAGAAGTGCCGGCGCAGCGCGGCGCGCACCGCGGCCGCGTTCTGCACTTCTTGCGCGGCATCTTCGTCGAGCGTGCGGCTCAGTGCGTCGAGCGCGTACGCCACGACGGCGTTGCCATGTAGCGTGAAGGGGAGCGGCGCTGGACGCCGGTCGAGCGTCACCTCCGTGTGATACAACGGATGCGTCTCGTCGCGCCGCATCGAGAGCTCATCGTTGGTCGCGTAGAGCGTATCGGCGAGGATCAACTCCTCGACGATCTGGTCGTCGCCCGTTTCGCGAATATAGCGTTCCGTCGCGACGGCGTACGAGGCGCATCCCTCGAGCGTGAAGCCGGGCTCAAAGAGCGTGCCATCGAGATAATGCACGCCCCGTCCTGGCGCGTAGCCGTGCAGCTCGCAGGCGCGGAGGATCAACTCACGCGCGAGTGGCGGATCGGCGAGTTGCACGGCCGGCACGGTCCACGCGAGCGCTTCCCAATCACGTATCGTCACGCCCCAGGCGCACCAGGGGGCACGACTGCGAATCAGATAAAAATGCGCATCGTCCAACGCCCGTCCCACGGCGTAGAAATACGCGAACAGGATATTGCGATTGATCAGCGTGTCGAGCGACTCCATGCCCGTGGTCTGCTCGAGCTGACGCAACGCATCCCGCGTCACGGTGAGCAGCGCGCGCCAGCCGCGGCGCCGCATCACCCCCACCGTCGCCTCGGCGCCATCGCGCTCGGGCCCCGCGGCGATGTAAAAGGCCGACTCCGCTCGCTCGCCCGCGCCGATCTGCAACGTGCGCGTGATCGCGTAGCTCGGCGTCTCCCCCGCCGTCACCGACACCGCCGCGTCCCCATCGGCAGCGAGGGCCAGTGCGCAGATTCCCGGCACCGCCACGCCATCGAGAATCACCACCCCGTGCCCTGCCTCGCGCACCCGGTGCGCGTCCTCGGCGGTGCGTGGCGTGCGCACGCGGAGCTGGCGATGCCCGAGCGTCCCCTCGAGGCCCACCGAGATCTCCACTGGCCGCTTGCTGCGATTCTCAAAGGCCAGCGTATACACCGCCCCCGCCATGTCGGCGTCCTGCCCAAAGGGGGCGAAGACCGTTCCGCGCACCACGAGGTCACCCACGGTCGACGTAAAGGTCGGGAGCCACTGCAGGGCCCGTTCCCAGGCGATTCCGGCGCGGGCCAGTTCGATTGGCTCGCCATTCACGCGAATCACCGGCCGGGCGAGGGCGGGACCGCCGCCATTCACGAAATCGGCGCCCCCGGCGAACTCCACCGCCGCGCGCGCCCCGCGGTGCAGCAACCCCACGGCGTAGATGGCGCCGTCGTGCGGGTGGATGCACGGCAGGGCGAGCCAATGGTTCCCCGTGACCTGCCACGGAACGGTCGGCAGCGGGGCGGCGGCAGGATCGAGCGTGAGGGAGGCTGGCGTCACGTTAAGTTGTTCGGGGTACGCGGTTAAACTAGCCGACCGGCCACTGATGCGCTCCTCCGTCCTGCTCATTCTCCCCGCCCTCCTCCTCTCCCTCGCCGCCACGCGAGGGAGCGCGCAGCGCGTGCTCGGCCCCGGCCCAGAGGCCGTCACGATCCCGCGCGGCACGCTCCGCACCACGATACGCAGCGAATCGATTCTGCATCGCGGGCGATGGAACAACGGGAACGCCGAAGATCTCGGCGCCGGATTCAGCGTCAGCGCCCTGGCTGCGCCCCATCTCTCGTGGCTCGGCGCGCTCGATCAACAGGTGGCCGCACTCGGCGTGAGCGGCCTCAATGCCTCGCTCGGCGAAACCTCACTCACGCTGCGGCAGCGGCTGGCCGTGACGCATCTCGGATTCGAGTACGGGCTCTCCAACCGCCTGACGCTCAGTGTGAATGCGCCATTTGTTCGCGCACGCGTCGAGGGACTGCTGCGCGCGCGCGGCGACAGTGGGCTCGCCACGGCGGGCTTGAATCCGTATTTCATCGGGACGGGTGTGCCGGCGATCAACCGCACCACGATTGACCGCTACACGAGTGCAGCAACTTCGCTGGCCGCGCGCCAGACGGCGTGCCAAGGGAATGGTGGTGCCCACCCCGAGTGCGCGAGCATTCTGGCTGAGGCGGCGCAGGTGAGCGCGTTGATCTCCGGGGCGCAACAGTTCGCCACGGGACTTGCCAGTACGTACGGCGCACAGGGACTCGGTGACGGGCTTCCCTTCGTCCCGATGGCGGGCTCCGCAGCGGAACAACTGCTCCTGCAACGCATCGATGCCTTCCGCACCGACTTCACCCGCTATGGCGTCACGAATATCACGCCGACCACGGGGCTTCCGGTGAGCGCGCAGACGCCGCTGAGCGCCGCGCAGCTCGCCGCCCTCGTGAGCGACCCCACCAACGGCTACGGCGCTCGCCCCCTGACGCGCACGACGCGACAGGACTTGGGCGACATCGACTTCGGCATTCGCCTCAACCTTCGCGACGATTTCGCTGGCGACTCCGCGCGGCTCGCTGCCAACACGCGCGGTATTCGCCAGACGGTGGGCGTGACCTTCCGCCTTGGCGGCGGGAACTTCGATCTGCCCGACAACTTCGTCGATCTCGGCACCGGGAGCGGCCACAATGCCGTGAGCGTGCGGTCGTACACCGACCTCGTGCTCAACGACCGCTTCTGGACCACCGTCACGCTCGGCTGGGCACGGGGATTCTCGCACGAGCGCGACCTGCGCGTTCCCGATTTCGCCGGGGTGGAGTGGCTCGAGGCGTGGCGCACGGCTTCAGTGACCGTGGAGCCTGGGCAGGTACTCGAAATGCGCGTCGCGCCCCGTTGGGTGATCAACGACTACTTCTCGCTCGGCGGCGCGTGGCAGTGGCGCACGAAGGGAGAGGATCGCCACACCGTCAATGGCGCGAACGTGACCAACGCGCTCGGCAATGCGGTGATGCTTGTTCCGAATGCGCTCAACACGCAGAGCGATTGGAATGAGCACCGATGGGCGTGGCACGTGAGTTACTCAACGCTCGCGGCGGAGTCACGCGGGCGAACGACGCTTCCGCTGGAGATCGGTTACACGCATGAGCAGAGCATCGCGTCGAGCGCCGGGACATTCCCGCGGCGCTCGGAAGATCGCATTCAGATTCGGTACTACACGCGCTTTTTGGGGCGCTGAGTTCGGTCGGGCGCCGATCGCTCGGGCGCCGTCCGCTCGGGCGCCGTTCGGTCGGGCGCCGTCCGCGCCGCCACGGTGAGGAGCTCGCGGGCGTGCTCGCGGCTCGTCACACTCTCCGCGTCCCCGCCGAGCATCCGCGCGATCTCGTCCACGCGCGCCGCCTCGATCACAACGCCGACATCCGACGTCGTCACGCCGCCCTTGGCCCCCTTGAGCACCACAATATGGTGATGGGCGCGTGCAGCGATCTGCGGGAGATGCGTGATCGCGAACACCTGATGATGCCCGGCGACATCGCGCATGGCATCGCCGACCATCAACCCTGTCCGCCCACCGATACCGGCGTCGACTTCGTCGAAGATCAGCGTCGGTACGCCATCGAGCCGCGCGAGAATGGTCTTGAGCGCGAGCATCACGCGCGCGAGTTCGCCGCCGGACGCCACGCGCGCCAGCGGGCGCGCCTCATGCCCAAGGTTCAGCGCCACGCGGAACTCCACATCCTCGGCACCGGTCGCTGACGGCGCCTCGCGCGGGCGTAGCGTGATCTGAAAGCGCCCGTCGGGCATGCCGAGGTCCGGGAGACGCGCCTCGACGGCCTTGGCGAGCGACTGTGCCGCCGCCGCGCGCTTCTTCGTGAGCGTGGCCGCGGCGCGTGCCAACGTCTCCTCCGACTCACGTACGCGCGTTTCGAGGCCGCGCAGGTCGAGTCCGGCGGTATCGAGCAGGTCGAGCTCCGCGCGCGCTTCCTTCCCCGTGCGCATCGCCGCCTCGAGCGAACCGCCGTACTTCTTCATCAGGCGGAACAGCACGTCCCGACGGCGCTCCACTGCATCGAGCCGCGCGGGGTCGTGCTCCACCCCATCGGCATACACCTGCGCTTCACGCGAGAGCTCCTCAATGGCGTACCAAGCGTTGTCGAACAGCTCCTGCAACTTGGACGTCGACGGGTCGATACGCTGCAGCGCGGCCAACGGCTTCTGCAGATGCCCCAACGTCTGCATCGCTGAGCCATCGGACTGATCGAGCGTGCCCGTGAGCTCGCCGATCAACTGCTGCAACTCCTCGGCGTGCGTGAGACGACGTGCTTCTTCGTCGAGGCGATCCTCTTCGCCCTCACGCAACTGCGCGTCGCCGATCTCCTTGGCGACATGCGCGAGCCAGTCGGCGCGCTTGGTGGCGTCATCGCGCCGCGCCGCGAGCGCGGCGACCGCGTCCCGGGCGGCATCGGCCTCGCGCCACGCCGCGGCCACCGTCGCCACCTCACGCTCGGCTTCCCCGAAGGCATCGAGAATGTGCCGCTGCGCCTCAGGCTCGAGCAGCGCCTGCGCCTCGTGCTGCCCATGTACGTTCACCAGCGCGCGGCCGACCTCCGCGAGCACACCCGCGGTCACGGGCGATCCGTTCACCCATGCGCGCGCCCGTCCACCGGTCGACGCGACCTCGCGCTTGAGCACGAGCATCCCGTCCTCGCACTCGATGCCGCGTTCGTCGAGCATGGCGATCAAGTCGGCACGATCATGCAGAACGAAGACGCCCTCCACCGTGGCCTTCTCGGCACCCGTGCGCACGAGATCACTTGAGGCGCGCTCCCCGATCAACAACCCGAGCGCCCCGACGATGATGCTCTTTCCCGCCCCCGTCTCACCGGTGAGCACGTTGAAGCCCGCCGCGAGCGGGAGCGTCACGGAATCGATGATCGCAAGATTACGAATGCGCAGTTCGGTCAGCACAGCATCACGATGCGAGCCGAGCGAGCGAACGGCGCATCATCGCATCGCGCGCGTCAGCACGGCGTCTCATGGCTCGCGGAGCTGGGGACCGCCCCAGCCGAGCTTGTGGCGCAGGCGCTTGAAGAACGTCAAGTCGGAAAAGCGGACGAGCCGCACCGGATGCGGACTGCGGCGCACCGTGATCCGCTGGCCCGGCGCGATCGCGATCCCGACCTGCCCATCGGCCGTGAGCAGGACTTCCTCGTTCCCCTCTTCCATGTCCACGGCGATCGTGACATCGGGGGGGAGAATCGTCGGGCGCAACGCGAGCGTGTGCGCGGCGACCGGCGTGACAATGAAGGAATCGAAGGTCGGCACGACGATCGGTCCCCCCGCCGACAGCGAGTACGCGGTGGAGCCCGTCGGCGTAGCGATCACGATGCCATCGGCCGCGAGGCGCGCGATCAGTTCGTCGTTCGCCGAGACTTTCATGCGCAGCACACGTGCGTACCCACCTTTGTGGACCGCGACGTCGTTCAGCGCGCGCAGGTGCAGGCCAAGCTCCCCCGTCGCGGTCCAGGTGCTCGCCTCAAGCACCATGCGCGACTGCACGTGATGTTCCCCGCGCACGAAGCGCGCAAAGGCCTCGGGAAACTCCTCGGCCTGACACGTCGTGAGGAAGCCGAGCTTACCGAGGTTCACGCCGAAGATCGGCACATTCGCGCCGCCAAGGAACCGTGCGCCGCGGATCAATGTGCCATCGCCACCGAGCGTGATCAGCGCATCGATCTGACTCGGGTGCCCAAGACGCGCCCCACCGGGCGCGAGACGCTCGAGTTCCGCTTCATACGCGAGCGAGAACCCAAGGGCCGGCGCTTCGCGGGCGAGGAACTCGAGGATCTGATCGAGTCCCTCATAGTCCACATGCCCGACGATGCCGAGCCTGATGGTCACCGGCTCACCCGGCGAGCGCGCTGGTCCCGTGCAGCGCCCGCACGCGCTCCGCGATACCCGCGGCGTCGAGCCCCACCTGCGCGAGTTGCTTCGGACGCGACGCGGCGTACACGATGCGATCCGGCACCCCATGCGCGATCACGCGCACACTGGGATCGAGCGCGCTCACCACCGAGGCCATGTACGCACCAAAGCCATTCACCACCGTGCCTTCCTCGACCACCAGCAACTGCTGGTGCGTCGCCAGCAGCGCCTGGAGCGTGCTGGCGTCGTGCGGCTTGAGGTCGCGGCAGGTCACGACC
>CAYUMN010000040.1:13373-18630 GCA_964445835.1 uncultured Gemmatimonas sp. | reverse complement strand
CGAGGCGCGCGGCTGGTACTCGGTGCAGGGACTCGCGTGGAGCGGCCGCGGCCGCGTGACGAAGGTCGAGGTCAGCCCAGATGGCGGCCGCACGTGGGAATTCGCCGAGTTGATGGGGCCGGCGTTACCGAAGGCGGCGGTGCGCTTTCAGTACATGCTGCACTGGACCGGAGGCGAGCAGGTGCTGCTCAGCCGCGCCACCGACGATGCCGGCTTCACGCAGCCACCGCGCGCCGAGTTGCTCGCCGCGCGTGGGTTGGGTACGGATTACCACTTCAATCAGATCGTCGGGTGGAAGGTCGCGCGTGATGGGGCCATCACGTTCCATGGGGAGAGCTGAGATGCGCCACGCTCAGTTCGTGGGACTCGCGCTCGCGCTCGGTCCGGTCGTTGGCGCGTGCAGTCGCGAAGGGAATGGTCCCGCAGTGGACGCGTCCGTGGTGGTCGCGGGGTACGCGCCGGCGCCCGAGTACAAGGCGGGATACTTCGGCATCGGTACGAGTGCCACGCGAGCGCAGATTGCCGCGTGGGACACCGACATCGGGCCCGATGGCGCGGAGCTTCCCGCGGGTCAGGGGAGCGTGCGCGAGGGCGAGCAGATTTTCCGCACGCAATGCGCGGCCTGTCACGGGGCGAGTGGGGAAGGCATGGCGCCGGTCTTTCCGGCGCTCATCGGACGCGATCCGCGCGGCGAATCGTTCGACTTCGCGTCCGATCCGTCCATTCCGCGCACGATCGGCAACTACTGGCCGCATGCGACGACACTCTACGACTACATCCGGCGCGCGATGCCGCTCTACACCCCGGGCTCGCTCTCGGCCGATCAAACGTACGCCGTGACCGCGTATCTCCTCGCGGCCAACCAAGTGATTCCCACGACCGCCGTGCTCGACGCGGCGGCCCTGCGCGCGGTGAAGATGCCGGCGCGTGGCCGCTTTGTGGCGGATGACCGTTCTCCAACAACGAGGTAACGCATGACCACTGCCGCGATCAAACCATCCGCAGGAGTGCCGAACTGGCTGTCGCTCGGCATTGTGTTCGGCCTCGTCGGCGCGGCCTCGATTCTCCTCTGGGGACCGATCGGCGTGTCCGGCACCTATCCGCGACTCATCGGAGAGATCGCGCGCGTACTTGATCCCGCGTATGCGGCGGAGAATCCCTACCTCGTCAGGATGGGCTCGCTCTTCCGTGGCGAGACCTTCCTGGTGGTGGGGCTCCTCATTGGCGGCTTCTTGGGATCGCGGAAGGACAAGACCAAGGCGCCGAAGCTGGAGAACCCGCACGCCGGCGTCGAGACGAACGGCAAGCGCTACACCGAAGCATTCTTCGCCGGATTCCTCCTGCTCTTCGGCGCACGACTCGCCGGCGGCTGCACGAGTGGTCTGATCATCTCCGGCATGACGCAGCTGAGCATCGCGGGCTTTGTCTTCGCCGCCGGCGTCTTTGCCACTGGCATCGGCACCGCCAAGCTGATGCAGGCCATGCGCCTCGGAGCGAACTGACATGACCAACCTTTATGCGCTCCTCACCGGCATCGCGATGGGCTTCCTCATCCAGCGCGTTCGTGCCTCCAGCCCGGCGATGATCCTGCAGAATCTCCGCTTGGAGAATCTCGTCATCATCAAGTTCATGGCGACCACGATCGCAGTCGGCATGATCGCGACCTACACGCTCAACCTGTTCATCCCCGAGCTCATGCACTTCGACATCAAGCCGACGTATCTCGTCGGCGTCTTGCTCGGCGGCTTGATCTTCGGCGTCGGCTTCGGACTTGGTGGCTATTGCCCCGGGACCTGCGTGGTGGGAATAGGTGAAGGACGCCGTGATGCGTGGGCGGCGCTCGCGGGCGGCGTGGTCGGCGCGCTTGTCTTCACACTCGTCTACACCAGCGCGATTCAGCCGATCGTTGCGCTGTTGGACTTTGGCAAGATCACCGTGCAGAGCACGCTCGGGCTGCCAGCGATCGTGCCCGCGCTGGTGATCGGCGCGCTCTTCCTCGTCGTGGTGAAGGTCCTCCCGACGCAGATCAAAAAGGCGTGAGCGCGAAGCGCGCGACCCCGCGCCGCGAGGCGACTCCGGAGCTCCTGGCGCGCGTCGCTGGGCGCTTCCGAGCCCTCGCGGAGCCGGCGCGACTCGCCATTCTCCATGAGTTGGAGCATGGCGAGCGGTCGGTGACCGAACTGGTCGAGGCAACCGGGATGGCGCAGGGGAATCTCAGCAAGCATTTGCAACAACTCTTTGCCGCCGGGTTCGTCTCGCGGCGCCGAGAGGGACTGTTCGTGCGATACGCGCTCGCAGACGAGCACGTGCTCGCACTCTGCGAGTTGATGTGCGGCCGTCTCGAAGTAGAGGCCGAGGCCGCGCGCCTCTTGTTCGCCGCGCGGAGCCATAGCGCCTGACCTCGGCGCCTCGCTGGCTCCCCTTCCTGCGGCGATGCACCGCTTCTAGAGTGGCGGGATCCGCTTCCAGATCACCCCTTCGGGAAGCGGCTCGGCGATCCCATGCTCGCATCGGTGCGCGAGCTCGCGCGCGAGCATCACGGCCATCACGGCGTCCTCGGCGCGAATCGCGCTTTCCACAATCGTCTCCGGATCAGCCCGGCGCCGCCGGCGCGGATGCACCGCGCGTATGCCGGAGATGGGCTCGCCGACCAGGTTGAATCGGATCGTGACCGACTCGGTACCGCCACCGAGCGTGGCGTCCCGGTTCGCGCGCACCTGCAGCATACGTGGCCGTTCGCCGCGATCGAGTTGGAGGATGACCGTGCGGTCGGACCCCAGCAGGTCGATGTAGTAGGTCCGCGGCAAGAGATCTTCCCAGTCGGAGGCGGGGCGAAACCACTCGGTTCCGCGGCGCTGGATCTGCAACATCTCGTCACTCGTGCGCCGACTGCAGCGGATACGCTCTCCTTCGGCGGGAATCACCAGTTCGTTGGTGAAATCGACGAAACGCGGCACGATCTCCATCGCCTGGGCCGCCAGACGTGTTGGGCCGAGTCCGAAGGCAACGAGCACGAGCGTGGTGGCGAACGTGGTAGCGAACGTGGTAGCGAACGTGGTAGCGAACGCGGGAAGCCGCACGGAAACCTCGATGAGGGCTACGGGGATCATACCCCGCGTCCTCAGCGATTGCCACCGACGGCGCGCGCGGGCAAGTTGTGGCATGATTCTCTTCTTGATTGATTGCCGTACATCCGATTCGAGAAGTTGACCCCGTAATGGATCCGATCACGCACACCCTAGCCGGCGCCGTGATGTCGCGCGTCGGCGGAGATCGCCGCACGCCGCTCGCGACGGCGACCCTGATCCTCGCGGCCAACGCGCCGGACATCGACATCTACACGATGTGGACGGAGACCAGTTTCGGGAGCCTCGCCTTTCGACGCGGCATCACGCACGGCCCGTACGCGCTCCTGCTCCTCCCGTTCGTCATCACCTACGCGATGCTCGCGTGGGATGCACTCGTGCGTCGGCGTCGGGATCCTGCAAAGGTCCCGGCGAACGCGTTCTGGATTTTCGCGCTCAGCGTGATCGGCGTCGTGAGCCATCCCGCGCTCGACTGGCTCAATACCTATGGTATCCGTGTGTTGATGCCGTTTCGCCAGACCTGGTTCCACGGTGACACGTTGTTCATTGTCGATCCCTACTGGTGGGTGCTGCTCGGGACCACGCTGTTCCTCGCCAGGCGAAAGGCGGCGCTTCGCACGGTGCGTATCGCCGGGGCCCTCGCGCTGGTCTATCCGCTGCTGATGCTCGGCCTGAGCTGGCAGGGCAAGCGCATGACGCGCGCGCTCGCGGCCGCGCAGGGTATTCCGCAGACCAACGTGCTGTATCAGCCGTTGATGGCGAATCCTCTGGGGGCGCAACTGATCGTGCGGACCGATTCGGCGTACCACTTCGGCTCGCTGCAGTGGTTGCCCTCCCCGCGCGTCCGACTTGACGGCGAAGTGATCCCGCGCGGTGACTGGAGCGATCCGCGCGTGATTGTCGCCAAGCTCGATCCGGATGTGCGCGATTATCTCGTATGGTCCAGCTATCCGTGGGTGACGATCGAAACGACCGTCGCGGACGGATCCGCGACGGTCGTGTTCGGTGATGCGCGCTTTCCGCGCGGCGGGATCGCCGGCGGACTTGGCGGGTTGAGCGTTAGCGTCCGGTGATGTCGACGCCGGCGTCGGCGCGCGTGAGGGCACGCGCTTCGACGCGGCCATCCGCGAACTTCGTCTCCAGCGAGACGAGGTCGGTACCCGTCTTGTGCGAGATGGTGGTCGTCGAGATGACCTGACCCGCCTTGAGCTCCTCGAGCGTCATCGTGCGCGTGTCGCCATTCACGGTGCGCGTCTGACGGATGCTGGTGCCGTCCTGTGGACCCGAGAGCGAGACTGAGGCCATGGGGTTCTCGCCGGTCCAGAACTCAATGGCGTTGAAGATGAAGGCATCGCCGGCCGTCGCGAGTCCGTAGATGGGGATGATGTTCATCGCGAGGAAGACGACTTCGACCACCCACTTGTCGCCCACGCCTTTATTGAAGGCATAGACCTTCTTGGTGGCCTGGAAGGACCCGAAGCAGGCCGAGGAACCGAGGATGCCGAGGGTGGCGACGCCGAGCACGAGGCCACGACGGAGGGCGGAAAAGCGCATGGGCACAATCTCCAGGAAGGAAGGTGTGCCCAAGGGTACGTTCTGGGAGGTGCAGGCGACAGGGCCGCGCGTCAGGTAGTTCCGAGCTCAGTCAGGCACTCGTGCCGCCGTCGTGCCGTAGTGCCGTAGTTCGAAGTACCGTAGTGCCGTAGTGCCATAGTGCCGTAGTGACGTAGCCGAGGGCGGTGACCCACCTCCCCATCACGAGCGATTTGCCGCCCGCCCCCGACCCGTCCGAGTATAGGTCATGCAAAGGGCGTGCCGCGGGCGAGGACCCCGCGATACACGCGCGTGCGGCTCTGCAACGGAACGCTCGGTCAACAGGACGCCCGACGACGCCGTCCTCCCGCGACAGAGTCAGATATCACGTATCTTCTCTCCTATGAACTCGCATATTATCTCGCTGGCGCTGGTGATATCGGTCACGCTGGCGACGCACAGCGTTGCGGCACACGCGCAACGCCCCGGCCGGAACACGGCGTCCTCAGATGCCCGCGCCGCCATCACGGTTGATGGTATCCGCCGCACGTACGTGCTCCGGAGCCCCCGCGTCGCCCAGCAAGGCGCCCAGCAAGGCGCCCAGCAAGGCGCCCAGCAAGGCGCCCAGCAAGGCGCCC
>CAYUMN010000040.1:9318-13273 GCA_964445835.1 uncultured Gemmatimonas sp. | reverse complement strand
GGCGCCCAGCAAGGCGCCCAGCAAGGCGCCCAGCAAGGCGCCCAGCAAGGCGCCCTCCGCCCCGTGGTCGTGGTGCTGCACGGCGGTGGTGGCAACGCGCTCATCTCCGAGCAGATGTCGGGCTTCACAGCCCTGGTGGAACGCGAAGGGATCCTCGTCGTGTATCCCGAGGGAACCGGTCGGAATCCGACGCGACTGCTCACCTGGAACGCAGGCCACTGCTGCGGCCGCGCGATGGAGCGCGAGGTGGACGACGTGAAGTTCATCAACGCGGTGATCGATACGCTCATTGCGCGCCACGCGGCGGACCCCGCCCGCATTTACGTCACGGGGATGTCCAATGGCGGGATGATGTCGCATCGCCTCGGCATTGCGCTCGCGCCGCGCATTGCGGCAATCGCTCCCGTGGCCGGTACGCTCTTCGGTGACGAGCCGCGTCCGTCGCGCCCCGTCCCGGCCGTGATGTTCAACGGGATGCAGGACGCCTCCGTCCCCTTCGCCGGTGGGCCTCCGGGTGGGCGCGCGCGCCGCGCGTGGGATGGAACGCCCGCCCAGTCCGCTGCGGAGCAGGGGCGCTTCTGGGCGCGTGCCAATGAGTGCGATGCCACGCCCGTGATCGAGACACGAGGCACGGTGGTGCACACGCGCTATCGCTGCCCGGTTGGACGAGAGGTGGAGCTCTACGCGATCACCGATGGCGGGCATTCGTGGCCAGGCGGCAAGGCCGGCACACGGCGCGGCGACCGTCCGCCGACGTCACTGAATGCGACCGACGTGATGTGGGCCTTCTTCAAGGCCCACGCACTCACGGCGAACGCACGAAACTGACCCCGCGCACGCGAGCGTCGTTCACTGTGAAACCCGCAACGCGTCCGCGGCGGTCACGCTGGAAGAGCAGGGTGGTGCCGTTGCCCCAACTGAAGGCATCGCGACCGGCGGGCTCTAGCGCGTTCTCTCCCAGCTTCGGATGCGACATCACGAGGCGCCCCTCGCGCTCCACCAACTGATAGCGCACGTCCAGCTCCGCGCTGAAGAAGCTCCCAACGTAGGACGTGACACTCGGGAGCGGAGCCGCCTGCCGAACGAAGACGCGCTGCCGGAGTCCCCGCGGATGCATGCGCAGCGTTGTCGTCGCGCCACTCGGCTGCAGGGACATCCATGACGACCCCTCCGGCCCGCTGATGGTCGCATTCGTGTCGCTCCCGAACTGCAGGCGTCCACCATTGGCGAGCACGCTGTCGCCAACGGATCGCACCCGGATGATGCTCTGGGCCACGGTGTCGCGATACGTCCCCACCCAGGCCTCGCGGGCCGCGCTGGACGGGAGGTGCTCCGGCGCCCGCGCCTCGACCATCGGGCGGGGGAGACGATCGCCGAGCACCACGGCCGCGGCGCCGCGCGCCAAGTTGTTGGGCCCCGCGTTCGCGGCATTGCACAGCACGGCCACGGCCACGCCGAAATCCGGATACCGCTCGACGTACGCCCGATAGCCCGCGTCCGAACCGCCATGTCCGATGGCGCGGATCCCGCGCCACGGAGTGAGCGTGAGGCCGTACCCGTAGTTGGTCGGCGTGCCGTCGTTCAGCACCCCACTCGTTTGTGCGGCGCGCAACAATTCCACCGCGCCCTCAGGGGCGGTGTCGAACGTCGCCATCCACAGGAGCAGGTCGCTGGTCGTCGAGAAGAGCGAGGTCGCGCCGTATGTGTCGAACGTCGGAATCGAGATCTTCCACCCGCCACCGGAACGCGGCTCGTACGCCGCGGTGCGCCCGGGTACGATCATCGAGTAGTCATCGTGGAAATGCGTGTCGTGCATTCCGAGCGGCCCAAAGAATCGGGCCTGCGCGTACTGCGCGAGCGACTGTCCGCTCGTGCGCTGTACGATCACGGCGAGCAGCGTGAACCCCGTGTTGGAGTAGACGTATTCATCGCCAGGGCGGAAGTTGAGTGCCTGCTGCCGCGTCACGATCTGCATCACGTCCCGCTCAGTGATCAAGTCCGTTGGGAAGCGCCATCCGGCGTACCGGAGCAGATTCCACTGATCGCGCAGTCCGCTGGTGTGGTGCATCAGCTGCCGCACGGTGATGGGCGATCCGTACAATGGGAGTTCCGGGATGTACTTTCGCACGTCGTCGTCCAGCGAGAGCTTCCCCTCTTCGGCCAACAGCGCGACGGCGAGGGCCGTGAACTGCTTCGACACGCTTGCCACGTGAAAGACGCTCTGCGGCCCGATCGCCAGACGATGTTGGAGATCCGCCATGCCGTAGCCGCGTGTGTACACCAGCCGCCCCTGTTCGGCGATGCCGACCGCGCATCCCGGGGCATCGGTGCGATCGAGATGCCGGAAGACGGAGTCCACGCCCGCGCGCTGAGCCACGCTCAGTGAGGTGGTGCTCTGTTGTGTGGTGCGCATTCGCGCGGGGCTCAGTTGCGCGTGGAGCGCGCTCGCCGTGAGCGTGAGCAGGAGCGGGGCGGCGCCCAAGCGGCGCAGGAGGTGTGCGGTGGAGGACATAACTAGAACATGCATTGCCTTCGACCAGCTACGCTAGCACGCCTCAGCACCCGGCAGTACCCCCCATTCCCAGGCAGTACCCGGCAGTACCCGGCAGCACCCGGCAGTACCCGGCAGTATCCGACGGCGCCCGGCAGCGCCTTCGAGCGCCCACAAGGCGATATCTTTCGTGACGACCACCTCAGGCGCCCAAACTATGTCGATGGCATTCCTGCGGGACGATGCGGAAGGGGAGATGCCCCGCCGTAACTACGGACTTCCGGAGCGCGATGATCCGGAGTTCGATCGCATTGCCGCGCGCGCGCTGCTCGAGGCGGCGCGGGTGGGCGAGACGCAGCTCGCCGAACGCGCCACGGGCTACTACTGGGGCGAGCCCAAGCTGAAGCCCTTTGTGGCCGAGATCCTGATCGAAGCCGAGCAGGCTCAAGACGATCGCCTGGAGCAGCTCGCGAGCCGCTTCCTCCGCTGAGCGGTGCCGACCCCGCGCCACAGGTTTCGAGTCCGGTGATCGAGATCCGCCGCCGCAACCCGTTGCGGCGGCGCGCATCAGGCCACGTGATGACCGCGGCTACATTCCCTCGCCCATGCGGACCGCGCGCCCCGGGAGCCAATCGCTCTTGAACGGCACACGATCGGGGAAGAGCATCACCACGGTCGAGCCGAGCAGAAAGCGCCCCATCTCCTCCCCTTGCGCGAGGCGCACGGCCGACGGTCCGTCGACGGCGTAGTCCCAAGTCCGCATGACCCCGGTGCGCGGCGGATTCACCACGCCGTGCCACGGAGTGGCCATGCTCCCGACGATCGTCGCGCCCACGAGCACCATCACGAAGGGCCCGCGTTCGCCCTCGAAGAGGCAGACCACGCGTTCGTTGCGCGCGAAGAGCCCGGGCACCCCACGCACCGTCGCGGGGTTCACCGAGAAGAGCGCGCCTGGCACGTGAATCATGCGGACGAGTCGCCCAGCGCACGGCATGTGCAGGCGGTGATAGTCGCGCGGACTCAGGTAGATCGTCGCGAAGCTGCCATTCGTGAAGCGCGACGCCATCTCCGTATCGCCGCCCAAGAGCGCCGTGGTCGTGTAGCGATGCCCCTTCGCCTGGATGATCTGCTCGCCCTCGATCGGCCCGCAGAGACTCACCGCACCGTCCACGGGGCAAACGCGTGCGCTCGCCGCCAGCGGGCGTGCGCCGTCGCGGAGCGCGCGCGTGAAGAAGTCGTTGAACGTGGCGTACGCCGCGAGATCGGGTTGCGCGGCTTCGCTCATGTTCACGCCGTAGCGCCCGGCGAACCAGCGGATGGCCGCGGTGGTGACGGCACCGGCGCGCGCCGAGGCAAACCGGCCCGCGAGCGAGGTCAGGGCCTGCTTGGGGAGGAGGTACTGCGCAAGAACGCCGAGCGAGGGCATGGATCGGGAAGGCGAGCGGGAAGGCGAGCGGGAAGGCG
>CAYUMN010000040.1:0-9218 GCA_964445835.1 uncultured Gemmatimonas sp. | reverse complement strand
CGGGAAGGCGAGCGGGAAGGCGAGCGGGAAGGCGGTTCCAAGAGTGGCCGTGCGCATGCCGCTCGTCGCGACGGTGCGCCGTGGGTAGAATAATGCATGGACCCGAGGCCCATCCGTATCGCGCGCGTTGCACTCCTCGCGCTTCTGCTCCTCGCGAATGCCTGCGCGGACGACGCGCCGACGCAGCCCACGGGCCCGTTCGTCCCGCTCACCACACCCGAGTTGTTGCGTCGCTTGGGCAAGCCCGATTCGGCGCGCCTCATCATCATTCACGGCGACGACGTCGCCATCACGCCGGGCGCCACGAACGTCACCCTCGCGGCCCTCCGCGCCCGCGGCCTCAGCTCGGCCTCCGTCATCGTCAACACCCCGCACCTCACGCAGTTCAGCAACGCGCTTGGCTCCACGAGTCGCGGGCTGGACCTCGGCGTCCATGTGGTGATGACGAGTGAAACGCCGGCCATGCGCTGGTTCCCGGCGGCGGCACTCGAGTACGTGCCCACCCTCGTGGATTCCTCCGGGTGGATGCCCGTTGGCAGCGTCCTCGCACCGGAGGCGAGCCAGGTGGAGCTCGAGATCGGCGCGCAGTTCGCGCGGGCGGCGCGGGCGGGATTCGCCCCCACGCACATGGATTCGCATCAAGGGGCGCTCCTCTACGGCGGGGCGGAGCTGTTCAACGCGTTGCGGCGCGTCGCCAAGCGCGAGTGCGTCGCCATTCCGGTCCCCTCCTCGCTGTTTTTCCGCTTTCCGTATCTCGCCGGGGCGCTCGATGACGGCCAGCCGGCACTGGCCGACCTCGTCAGTATTCCGCCGACCATACCTCCCGGGGGATGGGGGGCCTTTTACGAGGACGTATTCAACACGCTCCGCCCCGGCGTCACCCTCCTCCTGCTCCATCTCGGGGAGGACACGCCGGTCGAGCGCATCTTCTACCGCGACCACACCGATTACAACGCCGCCTGGCGCGCGCGCGATGCGCAGCAGATTTCCAGCGGGGCGATTGCCGCAATGGCCGCCGCTCGCGGCGTCGAGATCGTGGACTGGGGTGACCTCCTCAAGGTCTCCCGGATCTGCTAGGGCACCTGGGTACGCCCACCCGCTAACTTTCGCGTGAGCGCAACGGGTGCTTGCACCTCGGGTCACTCCACGATTCCCAAGGACTTCCGCGTGAGATTTCGGTTCGCGATGCTGTTCGCTGCGGTGCTCGCCGGCGCGACGGTCTTGCCGGCCCAGTCGTCGGATTGTGGGCCCGGCGTCACCGCGCTCGTCGCCAGTGCGTGGCGAGTCTACCGCGCAGACTCCACCGCCACCGCATTGCGCCGATTCACGGAGGCCGTGCGGCGCTGTCCGACCAACGCCGATGCGCGGGTCGGCCTCGGCTTCGCCGCCCTGCGGCTTGGCCAGTTAGATGTGGCAGACTCGGCATTTTCGAGGGTCGCGCGAACCAATCCGCGCTACGTTGACGCGTGGGATGGCTTGGCGATCGTGCGGAACCGACGCGGCGACGTCCCCGGCGCGGTTAACGCGTGGCGCCGAGTGGTCGCGCTCGATCCCGCCAATGCCGCCGCCCTCGCCAATCTGAATCGACTCGCGCCAGAACGGGCGGACGATAGCACGGTACTCGTCAAGCGACGGAGCCCGACCCTCGACATCACCATGCGAGTGGCCGGCACCGCCTTCGAGCTCCGCCAAGGCGACCGATGGACCCCGTTCTTCGTGAAGGGCGTGAACATGGGACTCGCGCTCCCCGGGAAGTTCCCCGCCGATTTCTCGAGCGATTCCCTGATGTACGCACGCTGGTTCCGTCAGATCGGGGAGATGCACGCGAACACGCTGCGCATCTACACGGTCCTGCCGCCGGTCTTTTATCGCGCTCTGCGGCGTTACAATCTCGCGCACGCGTCGGCGCCGCTCTACGTGATTCACGGCGTGTGGACGGAGCTGCCTCTCGGCGACGACTTCGACAATGCCGCGTTCAAGGCGAAGTATCGGGCCGAGATTCACGACGTCGTGGATCTCCTTCATGGCGCGGCTCGTATCGCGGCGCGTCCGGGCCACGCGAGTGGCGTCTATGACGCCGATGTCTCACAGTGGGTGATCGCCTACATCATGGGGCGCGAGTGGGAGCCCTACTCGGCGCTGGTCTTCAACGAGCAGGTCGGGCGGAATCGGTCACACCTCGGACGCTTCCTCACGGTCAACGATGCGTCTCCCATTGAGGTGTGGATGGTGGAGCAGTGCGATCTGCTGATGACGTACGAGTTCGACACGTACAACGCGCAGCGGCCGATCGCCTATACGAACTGGCCGACGACCGACCCGATCGTGCATCCCACCGAGACGTCCTACGAGCAACAGATGGCGTTCCGCGGACTCCGGTACGACCGCGACAGCACGCTCGGTCCGGCGCACGAGGAGGAAGGCGTGTCGCTCGATGCGTCGCTCACGCGGCCGACCGCGGCCAATCAGGCGGGGTGGTTCGCCAGCTATCACGTGTATCCGTATTACCCCGACTTTCTGTTGTATGACCCCGGCTACAATCTGGGGCGTTCGACCTTTGGTCGCAGCAACTACTTCGGCTACCTTCAGGACTTGCTGAAGCACCACGCTGGCATTCCCGTGATCATCTCGGAGTTCGGCATTCCCTCGAGCCGCGGGAATGCGCATCTGCAGCCGCAGGGTTGGCATCACGGCGGAGTAGATGAGCAGGCCGCGGGCGTGGCGAATGCCCGCCTCGCTGCCGAGATCCGCGAGGTCGGGGCCTCTGGTGCCGTGGTCTTCGCGTGGATCGACGAATGGTTCAAGCGGAATTGGTTCTCGATGGATTTCGAGCAGCCGTCCGAGCGCGGCCGCTTGTGGCACAACATGCTCAGTCCGGAGCAACACTACGGACTGGTCGCCCTGCGCCCCGGTGCGCCCGGCACGACCCCTGAGCTCGGTGGCGATGCCGCACGCTGGCGCGCCATTCCCGTCCTCCAGCGCGGCACGCTGTTCGGCAGCGACACCTCACTCGTGCGCGTCGGCCATGACGAAGGCTTCGTGTATGTCGCGATCGAAACACCGCGCCGTGCCGGGCGCGCGCTCCCGTGGGATTCGTTGCGCGTGCAGTTGGCCTTCGACACCTACCAGAGTGAACTCGGCCAGTTCGTGCTCCCCACAAGCGGGCTTCGCTCGGGTGCTGGATTCGAGTTCTTGGCGGAGTTCAACTCCCCGGCCGACGCACAGCTGAAGGTCATCCCCGAGTACAACCCGTATGCGCCGCACCGCCTCGTGGAAGGGGGACTCTACTTCGGCGAACACTTCCGTCGTCCCATTTGGATCGGGCGGCGACTCGACGCGGTGTTCGATACGCTCTACGCGCTGACGAATCGTCCGCGCTACACGGGTGAGGGCGTGTTGATCCGCGGGCAGGGAATCAACATGGGCCGCCTCACGTACGGCCGTTCACGCGAGAATACGATCGCCGACTGGTACTACGATTCGGCGTCGGGGATGTTGCAGGTACGGATCCCGTGGCTCTTGTTGAACGTGAGCGATCCGTCGTCGCGGTCGGTGCTCTTTGAGGGCAATCTGGCGCGCGCGTTGGATCCGCGCGCCGGCGAGGAAGCGTCGCGCCTGACTGGATTGCCGACGAACGGATTTCGCATTGCTGCCGTGGCCCTGAAGCCAGGCCCCGCTCTGGTGGGGACGATTCCCGCGCTCGATCCGTACGGGAACTGGCCGACTGCCTCATTCCCCCTTTGGACCTGGTCAACTTGGGAGGAGCCGACGTGGCACGAGTATCTGAAGCCTGCGTACTTCGCGCTGCAGCAGCTGTGGGGCGCCCCATGATTGCGCGGATATCGTCTGGGCCGGCACTCGCACTGGTCGCTCTGATCGGACTGGTCGGGTTTGTCACACTCGTCACCCTCCCGAGCACGGGGCACGCGCAGACCGCGGTCGGCGACTCGCTCTGGCGCGTGGGCAAGTTCGATGAAGCGCGCGCGGCGTACGAGCGTGCGATTGCCGAGGATCGCAACTCCGTGCGGGCGAACGTGCGCCTCGCGCAGTTCCTGGCCAATGGGTCGAATATCGATTCCGCGCTCGTGCTGCTCCGTGCGGCGCGTGCGCGCGTGCCCGACGACCCGGACCTCCTGTTCACGGAGGCAACGTACCTGTCGTGGGCGCGGCGTTTCCCAGAGGCGATCGCTCGGTATGATTCGCTCATCGCCAAGCAGCCGGGACGGGACTTCGACTACGTGCGCGTCGCGCGGGCGCGCACGCTCTCGTGGTCAGGCCGCTTGGAGGATGCGCGAGCGGGCTACGCCAGCATCCTCGTGGACGCACCGAACGATCGGGACGCCAAGTTCGGCCTCGCGCAGGTCCGCGCGTGGACCGGAGATCTCACGGGCGCCGCGCAGGCGTACGAGTCGTTGCTGACGGATGATCCCGATGATCCGCGTGTCCTGATCGGTCTCGCGGCGGTCCGCAGTTGGCTGGGGCGCCCTGGCACGGCCCTGCGATTGCTCGATCGCAGCGCCACGCGCGCGCCGGATGATCCCGATGCCGCGTCGCTGCGCGCCGCCATCCTCGCGCAGAATGCGCCGCAGTTCTCCATTCAGCAGAACTACAGTGAGGACTCCGACATCAATGTGAATCGGTGGTCCATCGCCACGGCGCGAATGACGATCGGCAATGTGCGCTCGTTCCTGTCGTGGGGCGCGCTCAATGCCACCGACCCAATTCGGAATTCGCGGCGCCAGGCGGTCGATGCTGGAGCGAGCCTCCCGGTGGGCCGCGTCATGCTCTCGGGTGCGCTCGGCACCCGCGTCCTGCGGCCGACCTGGCGCATCGCGAGCGGGAACCCCGTGCTGCCGGACCGCCAAGTCCTCACGATGCGCGCCTCAGCCGCCATGCCGGTGACCGCACGGGTGTCCGCGACGGTCGGAGTCGCACGGTGGCCGTTCGATGAGATCGCTTCGCTGCTGGGGCGAGCCCTCGATGTCGATCAGCAGGATCTCTCGGTCGACTGGCGTGCGACCTCAAAGCTCCGCGTGTCCACGAACGTCACGCGCTTGGCCTTCTCGGATGACAACACCCGGACCACAGGGAGTATGCGGCTCGCCTATCCGCTCGCGCGCGGCTTCACGTTGAACGCGTATGGCATTGGGTTCGGCTTCGCCAACAGGAGTACGTCGTACTTCTCGCCCTCCGCGTTCCGTGCGATCGAAGTCGGCGGCGGGTGGGCCCATGACTCCCCGATCTGGGGGGCGTTGGTCTCGGGCGGCGCGGGAGTCCAGCGCATCGATACCGGCCTCCCGATGCAATCGCAGTGGCACCTCGATGCGCGCGTTCGTCGGCAGATCACGCCGAGGGTGGACGTTGAGGCGTTTGGTGCGCGGAGTACGAGCGCGGCCGCCTCGGCAGTGGGTGCGTATCAGTACGACTTGATCGGAATCGGACTGCTGATCAAGCCGCGCTGATCGTTCTCTCGGAACGGAACGACCGCACGAGCGCTGCGGCGGACCCCGCCAGCAGTGCAGGGAACGCCAACGTGAGCACCAGCAGAGGGCCCGCTCCCACCTGCATCGCGGCCCCGACCACATCGGCCACGCGCGCGACGGGCCCGCTCATCGCCTGGATGGCGAGCAACGCGCCCCAACCCGCGGCACCGGCCACTGAGGCCATCAGCGGGACGAACGCATCGTCGCGGCGCACGGCGGTCCATGCCGCCCCGAGCACGGCCGGTGCCGCCCACCCGAAGGCATACGTCCCGAGTGCGACCGCGATCACCATCGTCAAGAACCACACGAGCCGCCCCATCAGCGCGCCCCTCCATTTGCCGTGAAGACCAACCGCGCCGTGGTATGCTCCGGCGTGAGATCTGCCGCCGTCCCAGGGACGCGTAACTCCGCGAGTTCGCCCGCCTGCCACAGCGCGATACGATCGGCGTAGCGCGACGACACCGGATTCCCCGATTGCCCGCCGGGGTACGTCCCCCACGCGCGAATCACCGGCGCCAGCTCGACCACGAAGCGCCACGACGCCCCGTGCGTGCCACCGGTCTCCGACGGGGACAGCGTCCCCGGGCCTGAGGTCACCGCCAGCGACTCCCGTCCGAACCCAGGCAACTTCAGCAGATGGTGCACGTTGATCATCCGCACCGCACTCCACTTCCACGCGGTCGCGTCGTTCCCGAGTCGGGCGCGCGTCGTGGTCCACGCCCGCCGCAACGCGTCCACCACGACGGCGTCGCGATCTTCAACGACGTCGGCCGTCGCGCGCACATCCCACCAGGGGTTGGACTTGTCCCGCATGAGCGTCACAAGAATCAGTTGCTGCGGGGTGGCCACGCGGCGGTTCTCGCCCGGCAACACCAGCTCATCCCAGACCCCCGCCGCGATCTCGGTCCCGAGCGCCAGGAAGAGAGGCGCGGCCGTGCTGTTCGGCGTGAACTCAGCATCCCAGGCCGCGAGCACGGCGAATGCCGCTGCATCGTCCGCCGTCCAAGTCCCCGCCGCTTCGGCCGCCGTCTTCGCGTCGCCGAGCGCCGCCATGATGTAGGGCGTGAGCTCGCTCTTCGGATCCGTATGCGCGCGCCGCATGTCATCGACGGTCATCTTCGGGTTCGCGCGCAGGAGCGTATTGATGCGCATCGCACGCCACGGGCTCGGCCAGTCGGTGCCGTGGTACTGATTGCGCGCCTGCGGATCGATCGGCTGCTGATTCGCACTCGCCAAGTACCCCTGCGCGGGGTTGTACGACTGCGGATACCACATCAACGGCTGGTCGCCGCTCCAATCGTAGGCACTGAGCGTTCCGTCCTGTACGATGTCGCCCCGTCCGGCTGGACGAATCGGATACCGCCCCGTGGAGCGGATGCCGATGTTCCCCTGTCGGTCGGCCGTCAGCATGTTCTGCGCCGGCGTCTTGAACTCCGCCGTCCGCGCGTAGAAATCGCTGGAACTGGTCGCGCGCATCCCCAACCGGAAGATGCCACCCTCGTCACTCGTTTCGCGCGCGGTCCAACGCTGCGAGAGCCAGCCGAGTGAGGTCTGCAGGAGCGGCCCGCGATGCGTCGAGAACATCGTGTCGCGCGCGACCTCGTTCCCCTTGGCATCGACAAAGACCTCTTCACGCACCGTCACGTTCCGCCATGCCCCGTCGACCATGTACCGCTTCGGAGCGAGCGAATCGTCCACCTGCTCCTTGTAGTAGTCGACCACGTCGTTGCCCGTGTTCGTCATCGTCCACGCCACATCGCGATTGAAACCGATGGGGATGATCGGCGAGAGCGGCAGGCTCACACCATACACATCCATCACGCCGGGGACCACCAGGTGCGCCTCGTACCAGATCGACGGCAAGGTCAGCTCGAGATGCGGATCGCCGGCGAGCATCGCGATGCCGCTCGCACTGCGACTCGGGGAGACCGCCCAGTTGTTCGAGCCGACCACCGCTTCACCGCGCGTCAGCAGATCCGTGAGATCCGCATTGAGCGGATCGCGCGCGTTCATCGGCATCGCGGTCTGCTGTGCCAGTTGCACGACCGCGTCGCGGATGCGCTTCGCTTCGGCGACCTTCCGTGCGTCGGGGGCAACGGGAGCGGGAATGGTCGTCGGCACCTCGCGCGCCTGCGTGCGCCCAGGCACTGGTTCGATCGGCTCCTGAATCGGTGCCTCGGCCGGTAACAGGGCACTCGTGGCCTCACGCCCGATCAGCTGTTCAAGCGCCGCAAAGCGGAGCTCACTTTCCTGATACGAGAGCGTCTGCGACATCCGCATGAGCAGATAGTACGTGTCCTTCGGCTCGAAGACGCGCGGCGTCGCATTCAAGAGCCGGTACTCCAGGGGAAGATCCTGCGGACGCATCGCCGCCACGTACGCATTGAGCCCGTCCATGTACGCCGTGACAACGGCACGCGTGGCAGTCGTATCGGGGAGCGCGTTCCACTTCGCATCGGCCGCGGCACCCATCATCATGCGGCGCGCGTTGCGATCGAGGGGGAGGGCGCGTGCCCCGACCAGTTCCGTGAGCGTTCCGGCGACGGCGCGCTGAATGAGCTCCATCTGAAAGAGCCGGTCGCGCGCGTGCACCCAGCCCAGGGCACGCGCCGCGTCGGCTTCGGTGGTCGCAAAGATGTGTGGCACGCCGCGATCATCGTACTTCACTTCGACGTCCGCACTGAAGCCGGTCAACGTGACGGTCTGCTCCTCAGGCAACTCAGCCGTGCCGGCGACCGACCAGATGCCGGTCGTCGGATTCAGGAAGCCGCCGAGCGGGGGCACGGGGCCCACAGACATCGCGCCGAGGTACAGCGCCGCGGCGAGGGCGACGAATGAGACGATAGAAGTGATCTTTCGCATCCGACAAAGCTACGCCCGCGTTGGCGGAGGCGCCTCCCGTCACCGGGCTCAGTTCAGCCAACGTTTCGCCTTCGCCAGAAGTCGCGCCACTCCCCGAAATCACGATCGTGGACCCCGGTTGAGGACAGGAATACGTCCAGAAAAGAGGACGGTCACTGCCGCCATGGCGAGGCAACCTCAACGCACGAAACACGTTGGCGATTTGTGACCATTGGCCCACACGTTGCGTACAATTAAGGAGCGTCCCAACCGAACACCCCTCCCCAGAAGGAGTTTGTCCATGCTCGGAGCTCGAGCCACTCTCGCCGCCCTGGCCATCACCGTCCTCGCCGTGGGTGGCTGCGCCAACCGCCGCGTCGAACGCATCGATCCCAACAGCGTCACGGATCTCAGCGGCCGCTGGAACGACGCCGACTCACGTCTCGTTGCCAACGCGCTCATCACGCAATCGCTCGAAGGGCGCTGGGCGGCCGATTACGCCGCCGCCAATGGCGGCAACACCCCGACCGTGATCGTTGGCGAGTTCCGCAATCGCACGTTGGAACACATTCCCATCGGCACCTTCGTTCGCGATCTCGAGCGGGCCTACATCACTGGCGGCACCGTGCGTGTCGTTGCGAGCCGCGAAGAGCGCGGCGAGATCCGCGAGGAGCGTGTCGACCAGCAGACCAACGCCTCGGCAGAGACCCGCACGCGGATGGCGCGCGAGATGGGCGCCCGCTACATGCTGCAGGGTGATGTGCAGGCGATCGAGGACAGCGAAGGACGTGAGCGCGTCATGTTCTATCAGATCGACGCCACGCTGATTGACCTTGAGACCAACGCGAAGACCTGCGACGGACAGCACAAGATCAAGAAGTCCATCCAGCGCCG
>CAYUMN010000039.1:10757-18636 GCA_964445835.1 uncultured Gemmatimonas sp. | reverse complement strand
ATGGGCATCTTCCACGCCTTCGTGGCTGACGCGAGCGTGCGCTTGATCGGGGTGGAAGCGGCGGGCGAAGGCATCGACACCGGACGGCATTCGGCATCGCTCACGCGTGGCGTTCCCGGCGTGTTGCACGGCACGCTGAGCTACCTCCTCCAGGACGGAGATGGGCAGGTGCATCCCGCCCACTCGATCTCCGCGGGGCTCGACTATCCAGGCGTCGGGCCGGAGCATTCCTTCCTGCACGATTCGGGGCGCGCCGAGTATGTCTCGGTGACCGACGGCGCGGCGCTCTGCGGGTTCGAACTGCTCAGTCGCCTTGAGGGAATCATTCCGGCCCTCGAGACCTCGCACGCGATCGCGTGGCTTGCCGAGCGCGCGGGGACGTTCGCGCCGGATGAGGAGATTCTGCTCTGCGTGAGCGGTCGCGGTGACAAGGACGTCGCGCAGGTCGCCGAGATTCTTGGTGAGGCGCTCGGTCGGTGACCGCCCCCGAGATGGTGCCCCCAGAAGAGGCCACGCCGCCGGACGTTCCGCCGGCGAAGGTCGAGGACATGCTCAAGCTCTTCGACAAGGCCATCAAGGCGCACCAACTCTACCTGCCGAACAATCCCACGTACCAGAAGTCGATCGCGACCATCAAGGCCGCGATCGAACCGCTGTGGGAGCTGACGGGGAGTCTCGTGCTACAGGTGACGGACACGCAATTGAAGTACGCGGGGGTGCCGGTGAACGATCACCCCGAGAAGGGGGGCGACTCCCTGCCGTGGCTGTTGTTCAAGGACGGGCTTCGCGAACTCGCGCTCTTCCCGGGCTTTGAGGACCAGGAACTGGACCGGTTCTTGGCGATCATCCCGAAGGTGCGACACGCGCAGCCGCACGAGGATGACCTGCTCACCCTGCTGTGGGAGCAGGATTTCCAGTGCCTGAAGTATCGCTACGTCGAGATCAATGATCCGTCGGCGCCGCTGGACCCCGAGGCCGTGCCGGGGCGATGGCCGTCGAAGGAGGCGCGTCCGGTCGAGGATCCAGCGAAGGCGATTGAGGAGGCGAAGGAGGAGGTCGCGGGCGAAGCCGAGCAGCAGGGAGCGACGACATCGAGTGAGCCCGAAAAGAAGAAGGGGCTCATCAGCATGGACGAGTTCGATGCCTCGCTCTACTTCCTCGACCCCAACGAGATCGAGTATCTCCGGCAGGAGACGGTGCGGGAGTACTCGGCCGATCTGCGTCGACTGGTGCTGTGCGCACTGCTCGACGTCTTCGAACTGCAGGTGGACCCCCTCGTGCGTGAGGAGGTCGCCGGGGATATCGAGGCGCTCGTCCTGCACATGCTGACGGCCCAGCAGTACTCGACCGTCGCCTTCTTGCTCAAGGAACTCGACGGCACGATGGCGCGTGCGCGCGAGGTGCGGCCTCAGGACCGTGAACGGCTCGGCAAGCTGTCGGATCGTCTGTCGCATCCCGATGCGCTTGGGCAGATGCTGCAGGCCCTTGAGGAATCGTCGACGCTTCCCGCCCGTGAGGACCTCTCCCTGCTCTTCGCGCAGCTGAAGCCGCACGCCCTCGGGCCCATCCTCGAGCATATCGACCGCACGCAGAACAAGGAGTTGCGTCCGCTGATCGAAGCGGCGGCGGAGCGACTCGCGCAGTCGAACACCACGGAGCTCGTGAAGCTGGTGAAGGACGCGAAGCCTGCGGTCGCGCGCGAGGCGATCCGCCGCGCGGGGGCGATGCGTACCGCGTCGGCGGTCCCCGCGTTGGGCGAAGTGCTCCTGAGCGATGTCGAACGTCCGCTCCGGGCCGCCGCCGTCGCCGCGCTCACGGACATCGGGACGGCCGGCGCGCTTGCGGCGCTGGAAGGCGCACTGACGGACCCGGAGCGCGATATTCGGTTGGCCACCATCCGTGCGCTCACGGCGCGTACGCATCGGCCCGCGCTGCAGAAGGTGCAGGCCATTGTGCAAGGCAAGTCGACGCGCGAGATCGATCGCACGGAGCGCATCGCGCTCTTCGAGTTGTACGGGACCATCTGCGGCGATGGAGGGGTGGCCGTGCTCGATCCACTGTTGAATGTGAAGGGTGGGCTGTTCGCGCGGAAGGAAGATCCCGAGCTGCGCGCCTGTGCCGCCATCGCCTTGGGTAAGATCAACTCCGACGCCTCGCGCGCCGCCTTGGCGCGCGCCTCCAACGAGAAGGATGTGATCATCCGGAACGCGGTCAGCCGCGCGCTCCGTGGGGGGAGCCCGACGTCATGAGCAATCCACGCGACGGCACGCCGCTCGATGGCCTCGGCGTGATTTCCCGCAACACCCAGGCCATCACCACCACCGGGCTCGGCGAAGGGGTGGTGCGCAAGATCGGACGCACGTGGGTCACCGCCGTGTACATCGCGTTGCGTAATCTCCGCATGTACCCGCTCGAGAATGCGGTCGTGCAGAAGGGACTCGAGGATCTCACCAATCTCTCGGCCGAGTTGCTGGCCGGCGATGGCGAGTGCGAGTTCCGGCTCGCGGGAGAGTTCCTCTTCCTGAATGCGACCCGCATGAAGCTCGATCTCGACAACTTCACGAGCTTCTCGTTCCTGTTGAATCGCTGCCGCGATTCGGGCGTTGGGCTCATCCGGTTCGTCGATCGGCCCGCGCTGCGCGATTGGACCGTGTTACTCTCGTTCCTGATCAATCCGACCGGCAAGGGACCCGCCGAGCGTTTCGCGAACCTCCAGCAGCGACTCGCGGAGACGAACGTCAGCGTGTTCGACCTCGCGCCGCCGTCCGATAGCGAGGACGACCCCCAGGACGACCTCGAGGTCAAGGAGCGCGCGAAGCGCACCTACCAGCAGTCCGTGGTGACGACCAAGGAAGTCATCAACTCCGTCCGGATGGGGCAGAGCCCGAACGTCAAGAAGATCAAGCGCGTCGTGCAGGGCATCGTCGACCAGATCCTGAACGACGAGACCTCGCTGGTGGGGCTCACCACAATCCGCGATTACGACGACTACACGTTCACGCACTGCGTGAACGTGTCGATCTTCTCGATTGCCCTCGGGCGCCGTCTCGGTCTGACGCGCCTCCAACTCTACGATCTCGGATTCACGGCGCTCTTCCACGACATCGGAAAGTCCCGCGTCCCCATCGATGTGATCCAGAAGCCCGACTCGCTCGAAGAGGAGGAATGGCGACTGGTGATGTCGCATCCGTGGCTGGGTGTGCTCGCGCTCTTCCAGGTGCGCGACCATCAGGAGTTCCCGTATCGCTCGATGCTCGTGGCGTATCAGCATCATATGAAGCGCGATCTGACCGGCTATCCGCGTTCGCTCCGCATGGCGGAGATCACGTTCTACAGCAAGATCGTGGCGGTCGCCGACGGCTTTGATGCCGCGACCTCGCGTCGCGTGTACACGACGGAGCCACTCGGCCCCGCTCAGGTGCTCCAAGAAATGCGCGACAATCCGCGCCGCGGCATGGATCCGGTGGTCGTGAAGGCCTTCGTCGCGCTGCTCGGCATCTATCCAGTCGGCTCGCTGGTGGTGCTCGATTCGTTCGAACTCGCGGTGGTGCACGCGGTCAATCCGATCGCCGAGATGTTGTCGCGCCCGATTGTGCGCATCATCAGCGATTCGATGGGCAACGTTGAGTACCCGGGGCATCTCTTTGACCTCGCCCAACGGGATGGCGACGGGACGTATCTCAAGTCGATCATCAAGACCGCCGACCCCGAACGGTACGGCATCAAGATCGGCGATTATTTCGTCTGACATGCGACTGACTGAACGATTTCGCGCGCTACGCTCCTCCGGACGCCGCGCGCTGGTCTGCTACGTCACGGCGGGACATCCCGACCTCGCGGCCTCCGTGCGCCTCATAAGTGAACTGCCCGCCGCCGGGTGCGACGTGCTGGAGGTCGGCGTGCCGTTCTCCGACCCCCTCGCGGACGGCCCGATCATTCAGCGGAGTTCGCAGCAGGCGCTCGCGCAGGGGGTGAACCTCACCCGCGCGCTGGCGCTCATCGCGGAGGCGAAGCCGACGGCACCCGTGGTGCTCTTCAGTTATCTGAATCCGCTCATGGCCGCAGGGCCCGACGTGCTCGACCGTGCGAGCGCGGCCGGGGTGGCCGGGGTCCTCGTCACTGATCTCCCCGTGGGGGCCGATCCTATTCGGGAATCGTGGCTCGGCGCTGGGCCGCTGGAGTTCGTGCGGCTTGTCGCGCCAACGACCCCGACCGATCGCATGGAAGAGATCGGCAAGCACGGCAGCGGCTTCGTGTATCTGATCAGCCGACTCGGTGTCACCGGCGTGCATCAAGGGGTGGCCGATAATCTGTCGGCGACGATCGACCGCCTGCGCTCAGTGTGCGATCTCCCCATCTGTGTCGGCTTCGGCATCTCGACGCCGGAACAGGCGAAGTCCGTGGGGGCGATGGCGGATGGTATTATCGTGGGATCGGCACTCGTGCACGCGGCGGCTACCGGGGGAGTGGATGCCGCACTCGATCTCGTTCGCTCGCTGCGCGCGGCCCTGGACGAGACCTGATGCGACGCGCGCTCGTCGCGTATCGGTACGCGATTCCGCCGCTCGGGACCGCCGCGACGCTCGTCGCGCTCTACTTCGATGCCGGATGGCTGAACCGGCCGGCACTGACGGTCGGGCTGATTCTCTGCGCGGTCATCCTGCGTTGGTTCTACCTCCCGGTCACGAAGTTCGCCCAGGTGAATGTGCTGGGTATCGCGGCCGTTGGCGGGACGATCTTGCTCGGCCCTGGCGCGGGTGCGCTCGCCGTGGGGCTCGGCGTCTCGCTCGCCGACGGCGTGCTCCTCCGCCGCGGGGGTCTCCCGGCGTGGGTGAACGGGTCGCGCGAGGCCATCGCGCTGCTCTCCGCGTACGGGTGGTATGGTTGGTCGCGTGCATCGCTGGGCGCCGATCCCGCGGGATTCAGCGGGGCGATTCCGGCCGTGGCGGTCTTCGTGATCGTGCACTTCGCATTGAGCCGCACGCTGCAGTACTTCTCGCTCCTCGTCCGTGACAAGCTCTCCGCCGAGGAGCGCTCGCTGATCCTGCGGTACGAGGTGATCACGCTTGGCGCCGGCGGTTTCGCCTTGGCGGCCTTGCTGGTCGCGATTGCCTCCCTCGAAGCCATCGGGGTGCTCGTCGTCTTCCTCGTCCTCACCTTCAGCGGCCTGTTGCTCCGGCGAATCCTCGAAGAGAGCATCGCGGCGGAGGAACTCAACACCGTGCTGGCGATGGAGGTCGCGGTCTCTGCGGACACGGCGCTGAGCGCGGCGATCGCGCGCGTGGAACTGATGGCGCAGCGCCTGCTCGACTGGAAAGAGTTGCGCGTCCTGCGCTGGAACGACGGCGCACCCACGCTCATCTACCGTACGGGCGATGGGCTGCTGCCGGAACCGCTCCCCGCGCCGCGTGATGGAGACGCGTTGCGGCGCGAAGCGGCGGCGAGCGGGCGCGTGCTGCTGCTCGCCGATGCGAATCGTGATCCGCGCGTCGAGCGCCCCCTGCCCATGGCGGCATCGCGGGCCGTCGCGCCGTTGCGCTTTGGCGATCGACTCATGGGCGTGCTCGAGCTCGACACCCCGAAGCGTGGCGCTTATGGCGCGAAGGAAGGGGTGCTGCTCAAGCGTGTCGCGCACCAACTGGCGACCACGATTCATCTGCTCGATCTGCGCACCCCACTCGCCCAAACGCTCGACCGCCTCACCGTCGAAGTGGAAACGCTGACGGGGTCGGCGCGGACACTGCGTACCGGCGGCGAAGCGGTCGTGCGTGCGGTTGGGGAGATCGGGAAGGGCATCGCGGAGGAGACAGAACAGCTGCGGATCGGGTTGGAGAGCATGAAAACGCTCGGCGAGCGTACACGGGCCGTGTCGATCGAAGCGCGCGAGACGTATGACGGCACGCACGCGGCGAGCATGGTGGCCGCGCAGAATCGTGCCGCCGTCGAGTCCTCGCTCCAGCAGCTGGTTGGTGCGAAGGCCTTCGCCTCCGAAAGCGCGGCCCGGGTGGCGACCCTCGCGCTCACGATGCGGGAGGTGACGGGCTTCATCTCCGTGATTCGCGAATTAGCGGTGCAGACGAATCTCCTCGCCTTGAATGCGGCCATCGAGGCGGCACGCGCCGGGCACGAAGGGCGCGGCTTCGCGGTCGTCGCCGAGGAGGTACGGGCCCTCGCGGTGGAGAGCGGCAAGGCTGCGGACGATGCGCAGGCTGCCCTCCGCGGCTTCGAGGAGCAGATGCGGCAGACGGCGCAGTTGATGGGGCGCGGCGACGCGCTCGTCGGCGACGCCGAGACGCAGTCTGCGGGGTCGCGGGAAGCGCTCGGGCGCATTGTCGACGGCACGGCCGCCGCCGCCGTGCTGGCGGCACGTATCGCAAGCTCGGCGGACGACCAGAGCGCGGAGGTGGCGCGCATGCGCGATCGCCTTATGCGCCTCGAAGGCGTCGTCTCGCGCAATCGAGAGGGACTGGCAGCCGTGAGTGCATCCGCGCACGAACAGGCCGATGCGCTGCGCGCCCTTGAGCGCGCGACGACCGAGCTCAAGGATGTCGTCGCGGGGCTCGCGGAACTGACCCGTCGCGTCACGACCGCCGCATGAGAAACGCGTGAGCACCATCGTCCTTCCCCCGTGGGCCGAGGTCACCGAGAAGCGCCGCGCGCACGTTGAGCGCGTGACCGCGTTACTCGACCGGTGGGCGTCCCAACTGCACCTCGACGCCGACGAAGCACAGGCGTGGCATGACGCGGGGCGTTGGCACGATGCGTTACGTGACGCCTCGGCGGAGACGCTGCGCGCGCTGGCGCCCGATCCCGACCGCCCCGTCGAGACGCTGCACGGTCCCGCCGCGGCCACGCGATTCGCCGCCGAAGGCGAGTCGCGGCAGCGCGTGCTCGACGCCATCCGGTGGCACACGGTGGGGCTCGCCGAGTGGGATCGCACGGGGCGGGCGCTCTACATGGCAGACTTCCTCGAGCCTGGGCGCCAGTTCGCGCGCGCCGATCGTGCGTTTCTGGCGGATCATCTGGTGCACGACTTCGCTGGCGTGTTTCGGCAGGTCGTCCGGATGCGTATCGAATGGAACGTCCGGGAAGGGAAGGCCCTTTTCCCGGAGACCGTCGCGCTCTGGAATCGGGTCCGCTGATGCGGCTGAGCCGTGTGAAGGGGCGGTGGGTCGTGCTGGCGCTGGGGGTGGCGGTTGTGGCGGTGGTGCTCTGGCGGCGTCTCGCGACACCGGACGCGCGTCAGGCGCGCGCGCTGACCGCGACCGTCGAACGCGTCGTGCCGGACTCGGTGCGTATCAAGGTCGAGGTGCTCAACGCGACGAACACGCGTGGGCTCGCGCGGCGCGGCACGTTCCATTTACGCGATCTCGGCTTCGATGTGGTCTCGTCGGGGAACAGCACCGAGAAGGTCGACTCGACCGTCGTGATCATTCGCGGCGGGAATGCCGAGTGGGCTGCGCTCGCGGCGAAGGCGTTGGGCGGTGCGCGCATCCGCATACTTCCCGATACCTCACGCTACCTCGATCTCACGATCCTGCTCGGCACTTCCTGGCGGCCGCCGCTTGAGACGTTCCACCCGTAGCTGACCGCACGCGGCGGCGATGTCGATGCCGCGGCTCTTTCGGATCGCAATCTCGACGCCGACGTTGCGAATGCGGCGCGCGAACTTCGCGATTCCCTCTGGCGTGGTCGGGGTGAATCCCATCGCGCCGCCCGGATGCAGCGGGATCAAGTTCACGAAGGCGCCGCAGCGCTTTGCGAGGGCTGCCAACTGATCCGCATGCTCGGGCTGATCGTTCACGCCGCCCAGCATCACGTACTCGAACGTCACGCGACGGTCGAACTCCGCCGCGGCCCGGATGACGTCGGCGAGCGG
>CAYUMN010000039.1:0-10747 GCA_964445835.1 uncultured Gemmatimonas sp. | reverse complement strand
CTCCACCGTTGGGGTGTTGCCAGGGATCATCGCGCTCGGCGAGCGGATACTTCGTGTTCACCGGCATCAATGTGGCGCGGAGTTCATCCGTCGGGGCGTGGATGGAGAGCGCGAGCCGGAACTGCTCACGTCGCTCGCCGAGCGCGATGATCCCTGGCAACACCCCAACGGTGGAGACCGTGATGTGCCGTGCGCCGATCTCGAATCCTTTCGGGTCATTGAGAATTGTGAGCACGACATCGACCGCCTTCCAGTTCATGAACGGTTCGCCCATCCCCATGAAGACAATGTTCGTGGCGCGCACCGGCGGGTCGAGCAACGCGAGTTCGCGCACTTGGCCGGTGATCTCGTGCACCGCGAGGTTCCGGGCGAAGCCCATCGCCCCCGTCGCGCAGAACGCGCACTGCAAGGCGCACCCCACCTGCGACGAGATGCAGAACGTCATCCGTTCGCCATCGGGAATCGCCACCGTCTCCACGCTCTGCCCGTCGTGCATCTGGAACAGGAACTTCCGCGTGCCATCGGTGGACAACTGCTGCGTCATCAGCGGGAGGCGCGGCAGTGTGAAATGCGCGGCCAAGAGCTCCCGAAAAGCGGCCGGCAGGTCGGTCATCTCGGCAAAGGAGCCGACCGGCTTCTGCCACAGGTGCGGGACGACTTGGCTCCCGCGATAGGGTTGTTCGCCGTGAGCGGTGGCGAATTCGCGGAGTACACGCTCCGCCTCCGATGGGGCCAAGTCCAGCAAATTCAGCATGTTGCAGAGTATCGGGTCCGGTCAGTCCGGTCAACCGAGGACCGGGCCTTTTGGCTTCCACCAAGTTGCGACGGCAGTTAGATTTAGCTCCTCAATGCCCACTGACAGTACCCCCGCCGCGGCCTCGTCCGCCGCGGCCCGCTGGACCCCGCCGTTTGTGTGGGTCGTCTTCATCCTGATTGCTACGTCCTGGCCTGGCGTTTCTGTCGGTCCCGACGTGTTGCCGTTGGATAAAGTGTTTCACTTCGGCGCGTACGCCGTGCTCTCCGCGCTGATACTCCGCGCCACGCGCACGCCACGGGACCTGGGGACTGTCGCGATCGTCATCGTGCTGGTCTCAGCGTTCGGGGCCGTGGACGAATGGCATCAGTCGTTCATCCCGCGCCGTTCCATGAGCTTCGCCGACTGGATTGCCGACTCCACCGGCGCCCTCGTCGGTGCCCTCGCGGTCCGATTCATCCCTTTCCTGACGCCCCGCCGTCCAGGCACGCTCACGTGACCCCTCCGGATCCCCTCGCTACGACGTTGCGCACCCATCTCGGGGGCACGCTTCGCATTGATCATGCCGGCCAGACCGTTTCCCTCGGCGGCTGGGTGCACAAGTCCCGCGACCTCGGCGGCCTCGTGTTCCTCGACCTGCGCGACCGCGAAGGGCTGGTGCAGGTCTCGTTCAATCCGGAGTGGACCGCGGCCGACGTCATCGCCGCGGCCGCGGCGGTGGGGACCGAGAGCGCGGTGCTCGTGGATGGGGTCGTGGCCCCGCGCCCCGACGGGCTCCGCAATGCGGACCTCCCGACCGGCGAGATCGAACTGCGGGCGACGGCCATTCGCGTGGTGGGCCCCGCCGTCACGCCCGCCATTCCCGTCGCGCTCGGCAAGGACGCGAAGCTCCCCGCTGAGGATCTCCGCCTGCGCTACCGCGTGCTCGACCTGCGGCGCGCGGCCTTGCAGAAGAACCTGATGCTGCGCCACCGCCTGCTCCAGGCCGCGCGCAACTGCCTGAGCGATGACGGCTATCTCGAGCTCGAGACGCCCATCCTGACGAAGCCGACTCCGGAAGGCGCACGCGATTTCCTCGTGCCGAGCCGCATGCACGCGGGCGAGTTCTTCGCGCTCCCGCAATCGCCGCAGATCTACAAGCAGCTGTTCATGTGCGCGGGCTTCGATCGCTATTTCCAGATCGCGCGTTGCTTCCGCGACGAGGACCTGCGCGCGGATCGTCAGCTGGAGTTCACGCAGATCGATATCGAGGCCTCGTTCGTCACGCGCGAGGACATCATCGTGATGGCGGAAGGGCTGATGAAGGCGCTCTGGTTCGAGGGCGGGTTCGAGATCGACATCCCATTCCCGCGCATGGGCTACGCCGACGCCATGGAGCGCTACGGCTGCGATAGGCCGGACCTGCGCTACGGCATGGAGATTCGCGACCTCACGGCAGTCTTCGCCACGAGCGAGTCGGGAATCATCCAGGGCGCCATCGCCGCCGGCGGACGTGTGCGCGGCATCACGGTGCCTGGCGCGGCCACCTGGAGCCGCAAGCAGGTGGACGAGCTCGAGGCGATCGCCAAGAGCGCGGGGGCCGGCGGTCTTGTGCGTCTCAAGCGGCACGAGGGGAAGCTCGAAGGACCGCTCGCGAAATTCCTTTCGGCAGAGGCCGGTGCGCAACTCGGGCTCGTCGAGGGCGAGTTGCTGCTAGCGGTTGCGGCGGCCGATCGGATCTCGAGCCCTGCGCTCGATCGCGTCCGTCAGGAGTGCGCCGCGCGGCTCGGGTTGCAGGATCCGAACCACCGCCAGTTCCTCTGGGTGCTCGATTTCCCGATGTTCGAGAAGGACCCGGAGACCGGGGCGCTCGCCGCCGTGCATCATCCGTTCACGGCCTCGAACGCCGAGGACATGTCGGCGCGTCCAGACGCGCCGGAGACGTGGCGCGCTCTGGCGTACGACTGCGTGCTCAACGGCACCGAACTCGGCGGCGGGAGCATTCGCACGAGTGACCCTGCGGTGCAGGCCCGGATGTTCGAACTGCTCGGTATTCCCGATCGCGCCGATCAAGAGCGGCGGTTCGGATTCCTCCTCGAGGGGCTCCGCGCCGGCGCGCCGCCACATGGCGGCATCGCCTTCGGCTTTGATCGTATTGCGATGATTCTCGCGGGCGCGGAGTCGCTGCGTGACGTGATCGCCTTCCCGAAGACGACAGCCGCGCGCGCGTCATTCGAAGGCGCGCCGAGCGCGGTGCCACAGCAGGATCTCGACGAGTTGCACATTTCCCTCAAGGAGCAGGGATGACCGACGGCACCGTGGCAGGCGATGTCATCACGACGAAGCTCGCGACCGAAGGGGCGGATCTGCTGACGCTTGCGGGAGTGGCGGATGCCAACCTCGCGGAATTGCAGAAGCTCTTCTCGGTGCGCATCACGCTGCGCGGCGAGGCGATGACGCTCACCGGTGCCCCGGAGGTGGTGGAGAAGGCGGCCGTGGTCGCGCAGCGCATGATCGATCACGCCAAACAGCGTCAGCCGCTCGACCCCGATGACGTCTTGCGATTCTCGTTGGAAGGACCGGCGCGCGACAGCGGCGTGCCCGGGCGCATCGTGTTGCCGGGGGCGCGCAAGGTCATCCAACCGAAGACGAACGGTCAGGCCGTGTACATGCAGGCGATGCTCGACAACGACGTGGTGGTCGGCATCGGACCCGCGGGGACCGGAAAGACGTATCTCGCGGTCGCCGCCGCGGTCGATGCGCTCGCACGAAAGCGCGTGAAGCGCATCGTGCTGGCCCGTCCGGCGGTCGAAGCCGGCGAGTCGCTTGGCTTCCTGCCGGGGGACATGCAAGCGAAGGTCGATCCCTACCTGCGCCCGCTGTACGACGCGCTCGATGACCTGATGCCGCCGGAGCGAGTGGCGCGTGCCCTTGAGACGCGCGTGATCGAGATTGCCCCGCTGGCCTACATGCGTGGCCGCACACTCGCGGATGCCTTCGTGATCCTCGATGAAGCGCAGAATGCCACGAACGCGCAGATGAAGATGTTCCTGACACGACTCGGCCTGAACTCCCGCGCCGTGATCACCGGCGACAAGACGCAGGTGGATCTCCCCAAGCGCGAGGACAGCGGGCTGCTCCAGATTGAGCGCATCCTGCCGGGCATCGAGGGCATCGGGTTCCACTACTTCACCGAGGTGGACATCGTGCGGCATCGCTTGGTGCGTGAGATCGTGAAGGCCTACTCGGCGGATTCCGGCGCATGAGTGCGGTGAAGAAGCGGGTGCGCACACGCCTGAACACCCCCGGGCACACTCGGGCGGCGAAGCCGGCGGACCTGCGCGTGGTGCTCAACCTCGAGGGATTGAAGATTCCCGTGGCCGCGGTGCGACTGCGCGAGGCGTGCACGCTGGTGCTGTCGTCGCACAAGGTGAAGCACGCGCTGGTGTCGATCACGTTGCTGACGCCGCGTCGCATGGCCGCGATGCACACGAAGCATCTCGCCCACGAGGGGCCGACGGACGTCATCACCTTTGGCTTCCGTGATCCCGATGGCGCGGTGATCGGCGATGTCTATATCTGTCCGGTGGTCGCGGCCGCCAACGCCAAGCGCTTTGGCGTGCCGACGCGCGAAGAGCTGCTCCGACTCACCGTGCACGCCACGTTGCACGTGCTGGGCTATGAGCATCCCGACGGCGACGCGCGCATGAAGTCCCCGATGTGGAAGTTGCAGGAACGTCTGCTCGCGAAGGCGCGGACCGCGTGAGTGGGATCGCCGCCCTGTTCGCGTTGGCCGCCGCGCTCGTCGCGGGACTGTGCGCGTTCGCGGATGGGGCGCTCCTCGGCCTCGACGAGGACGAACCTCCCAGCGAGGGGCGCGTCCGCGCGCTCTTCGATCGACGAGAGCGGGCACATCGGGCGTTGGCCTTCGGGCGGATTCTCGCGCAGCTGATCGCTGGCGCCTCGACGTCGGTGGCACTCGTGACGAGTGCGTGGATTCCGGCCACCCTGCTCGCCCCGCTCGTGGTTGTGGCGGGCATCGCGCTCGTCGGCATCGCCGAAGTGGGCGCCCGTGCTGCGGGGGATGCCGCCGGCGTACGCGGCGTGCGCGCCGTGGTCGGATTCGCCGAGGCGTGCGAGATCGTCTGCGCGCCCGTGGTCGCGTTCGGGACCTGGGCTGACGCGACCCTCGTGCGCCTCCTCCCGCCGTCCGCGCGCTCGATGAATCAGATCGCGAGGATGCCGTGGAACGGTTCCGCGAGGTGGTCGCCGCCGAGGCGGACATCGATGAGCGCGGCGAAGTCCTGATCCACGGCGTCTTCTCGCTCGGCGACACCAAGGTCAGTGATATCATGGTGCCTCGCGTGGACATCGTCGGGCTCGAGCGCGATACCTCGTGGTCGGAAGTGGTCGACCGCGTGCGAAGCGCGCGGCATGCGCGGCTCGTCGTGTTCGACGGCACGCTCGATGAGATCACGGGGATCCTCTACGCCAAGGATCTCCTGCCGGCGTTGCTCGCGGATCAAGAGCCGGCCGATGGATGGCAGTCGCTCGTGCGTCCGGTGCTGTTCATCCCAGGTTCAAAGTCGGTCGAAGCGCAGCTCCGCGATTTCCGCGCGACACGGCGCCATCTCGCCGTGGTGGCTGATGAGTTCGGTGGCACCGCCGGCATGATCACGCTAGAGGACGTGCTGGAGCTGATCATCGGCGACATCCAGGATGAAGGCGATGCGGAGCTGCCGGAAATCGAGCGCGCGGACGGCGGGAAGTTCTGGCTCGCCGCACACGTCACGCTCGATGTCCTCAGCGAAATAACCGGCCACGATTTCACGCGCGGTGATGTCGCGACGGTCGGCGGCCTCGTGATGGAAGTGCTGGGACGCGTCCCGCGTCCTGGCGAGGCGCTGACGGTCGAGGGGTACCGCGTCGTGGTCGAGAAGGTCGCGCGCCGTCGGATCGAACGTGTCTATTTCGAGCCCCTCGAGACGTCGGCCGGCGTGGAGGGAGACGCATGACCTCCTTCACGACGATGCTGCTCCTCATTGGGGTGGTGGGTGTACTCACGGCCGCCGCTACGGCGCTCCGCACCGTGAGCCGGATCTGGTTACGCCATTGGGCCGAGCGTCGCCTCGCTGGTTCCGGCACGGCGTCGCTCTATCTTGAGCGTCCGCAGCGTCTGCTGATTGCGGCGGGGACGGGGATCGCCTCCACGGTCTTCGCGCTCGGGGCGGTGATCGGGCTCACGGATGGTGATCGTCCGGCGGTGCTGGTGCGCACGCTCGTGCTGGCGGCGATCGGGCTTCTGGTGGCGGGCCAACTCCTCCCGCGCGCGATCGCCCGGCGCTGGCCCGCCGAGACCCTCCCCGTGGTGGTGCCGCTCCTCCGCGCCGTGGAACGCCTCACCGCCCCCCTCGCGCTTGTTGCGATGCGCTTCGTGCGGCGCGTCCGCGGGGCGCAGTTCCACGAGGCGCCCTCGGAGACGGACACGCTCGACGATCTCCTCCGCGAGGGAGAGATCGAAGGCGTTGGCGCGGCCGCCGAACGCGCCATCATCTCCGGCGTCGTGGAGTTCGGGGATACGCGTGTGGGCGAGGTGATGACCCCGCGGAGCGAGATTGTCGCCCTCGATTGCCGTGCGCCCGCGGATCAGGTGGCGCACGTGGTCGCGCAGTCGAAGTACACGCGCGTGCCGATCTACGACGGCACGCTCGACCGCATGGTCGGGATGATCACGAGTTGGGACGTCATTGCGCGCCCCGAAGCGCCGTTGCGTGATCCGCGTCCCATCGCGATGGCCAATCCCGACGAACCCTGCCATACGCTCATGACCCGCATGCTCCGGGAGCGACGCCATCTGGCCATCGTGCGTGGCGCGAGCGGCGAGACGCTCGGCCTCGTCACGCTCGAGGACTTGGTGGAGGAATTCGTAGGCGAGATTCAGGACGAGCACGACGATCCCACGAGTGACCGGTGAGTACACGATGCGTCGCCGATGAGTGAGCTGATGCGCGCGCCTCTCGCCTCGATCGCTACGCTGACCGAGCAGCTCTTTACGGGCCGCAAGGTCGCGATCGCCCGTGCGGTCAGCACGATCGAGGATCGGCGCGCGGGCTGGGAGCAGTTGCTCGCGTCGTGTCATCCCAAGGTCGGCAACGCGCGACGCGTGGGGATCACCGGGCCGCCGGGGGCCGGGAAGAGCACGCTGACCACCTTGCTCGCCGAGCAGTATCTCGCGCAGGGGTTCACGGTTGGGGTCGTCGCGGTCGACCCCACCTCGCCCTTCACCGGCGGAGCGCTGCTCGGTGATCGCGTGCGCATGGAACGCGTCGCGCTGCATCCGAATGTCTTCATTCGGTCGATGGCGACGCGCGGCTCACTCGGCGGCCTTGCCGCGGCCACCCGTGAGGTCTGCGACATTCTCGACGCGGCCGGCATCGAGCGCATTTTGGTCGAGACGGTCGGCGTTGGGCAGAGCGAACTCGATATCGCGCGTCTTGCCGACACCAGCGCGGTGGTGCTCGTGCCTGAGAGCGGCGACTCGATCCAGACGCTCAAGGCCGGTGTGATGGAGATCGCCGATGTCTTTGTGGTGAACAAGGCGGACCGACCCGGAGCGGATCGGTTGCGCAATGACGTCGAGTTGATGCTTGGCCTGCGCAGCGGCGTCACGATGCGCGGCGTCCCGGCGCATCACGGCGTGGATCTGAAGCGGATCAATCCGCCGAATGTGGCACGCGAAACAGCGCCGCAGCCGGACGCCGATACCTGGACGCCTCCGGTGCTTCGGACAACTGGCGTCACTGGCGAGGGCGTTGCGGAGTTCATGGACGCCCTCGAGCGGCATTTCCAGTATCTTGAGCGGAGTGGGACCCTCCAGTCGCGCCGTCGGGCGCGCCTGCGGGAGCGGGTAGTGGATGCAGTGGAGCAGCGGTTGCGCGCGCGCCTCTGGCGCGATGCCGCCACGAATGCATGGCTGGAGGGGCGGTTGCCCGCGCTCGAGCGCGGGGAGACGACTCCGTTGGCCGAGGCCGAAACGCTGATCGCGCGAAGCGTTGCGGCCGGGACCCTGACCGGGAATACCAGATGACCTCGATCCCCGACGTTGATCCGACGCTCGCCGCGATGCAGGCCGAGCTCGACACACTCCGCACTGAAGTCGAACAGTGGCGCGCGCGCTTCGCGAAGGGTGCGGTGCGCGACGTCTCGTACACGAACTCCGAGACGGAGGTCGCGCCGCTCTACACCGCGCTCGACCTCGAGGGCTCGGCAGGGACGGCGTTCGAGGTGCCGGGCGCGTATCCGTATACGCGCGGCATTCATCCCACGGGCTACCGCGGGAAGCTGTGGACGATGCGGCAGTTTGCGGGCTTCGGCTCGGCCAAGGAGACGAACGAGCGCTACAAGTTCCTCCTGCGTAACGGGACGACGGGGCTCTCGGTCGCGTTCGACTTCCCGACGCTGATGGGCTACGACTCGGATCATGTGCGCAGCGAGGGCGAGGTCGGCAAGTGCGGGGTCGCGATCAGCTCCATGGCGGACATGGAGGCGCTCTTCGAGGGCATTCCGCTCGATCAGGTCTCGACGTCCATGACCATCAACGGCCCCGCCATCATCCTCTGGTGTTTTTACATCGCCGCAGCGGAGAAGCAGGGAGTACCGCCCGCGCAACTTCGTGGGACGATCCAGAATGACATTCTGAAGGAGTACATGGCGCAGCATGCCTGGTGCTTCCCGATCGAACCGGCGTTGCGGCTGATCGTGGATATGTTCGAGTACGGAGCCCAGCACGTGCCGCAGTGGAATACCATTTCTATCTCCGGCTATCACATCCGCGAGGCAGGCTCCACGGCCGCGCAGGAACTCGCCTTCACGCTTGCGGATGGCTTCACCTACGTGGAGCGTGGGATCGCGCGCGGTCTCGATGTGGACGAGTTCGCGCCGCGCCTCAGTTTCTTCTGGGATATCCACAACGATTTCTTCGAGGAGATCGCCAAGCTCCGGGCCGCGCGTCGCATTTGGGCGCGGCACATGAAGGAGCGCTTCGGCGCGAAGAACCCTCGGTCGCTCGTGATGCGGTTCCACTCGCAGACCGCTGGCGTGACCCTCACGGCGCAGCAGCCGATGAACAACATCGTGCGCGTCGCCTATCAGGCGATGGCGGCGGTGCTCGGCGGCACGCAGTCACTGCATACGAATTCGATGGACGAGACGCTCGCGCTTCCCACGGAGCATGCCGTGGAAGTCGCGCTACGGACCCAACAGGTGCTGGCCTTCGAGACGGGCGTCCCGAACGTGATGGATCCCCTGGGAGGGTCCTACTACGTCGAGAAGCTGACCGACGACATGGAGGCGGAGGCGGAGGCGCTGTTCAAGCAGATCGAGGAACAGGGCGGGGTGGTGAAGGGGCTCGAGGACGGCTGGTTCCAGAAACGGATCGCCGAAGCGGCCGCGCGCCAGCAATGGGAGATCGAACAGCATCGCCGGACCATTGTCGGCGTGAATGCGTTCGAGAGCGACGAGTCGGCACTGACGATCCCGTTGCTCACGTTCGACGAAGCGGCGGCCCGCGAGCAGGCAGCGGCCCTGGCCACACTGCGCAGCACACGGGATGAAGCGAAGTGCCAGGAGCACTTGGCGCGCCTCCGCGCAGCGGCCGCCAGCACCGAGAACGTGGTGCCGGCCATGCTGGACTGCGCACGCAGCTACTGCACGCTGTACGAGATCCGCGCCGCGCTCGAGAGCGTGTTCGGCGCGTATCGTGAACCGGTCTTCTTCTGAGCAAGGCAGCGAAGGCGCCCTGGTGGCAGTCGTACTTCGACGAAGGCTACGTTCGCGAGTACGAGCCGTTGTTCGACCTCCGCGAGAATCGTGCGCAGGTCGGGCGGTTGATGGAGTTGCTCGCCGTGCCGAGTGGCGCACGCTTGCTCGATCTCGCGTGCGGACAGGGCCGCCACGCGCATCTCTTCGCCGAGGCAGGCTGCGATGTCGACGGGCTTGATCTCTCCAAGGATCTGCTGAAGCTCGCGAAGCAGCGCGGCACCTCCAGGACGCTCCGCTACACGCGAGGCGACATGCGGTCGCTCCCCCTCACCTGGCGTCGTCGCTTCGATGCCGTGGTGAATCTCTTCACGAGCTTTGGCTTCTTCGACGACCCGAAGGACGATCTCAAGGTCATCAAGGAGTGTGGGCGTGTGCTGAAGCCCGGCGGTGTGATGATCTGGCAGGGCGGGAGCCGCGACGGCGTGATGTCGCGCTTTCTCGCGCGCGATGGATGGGAGACCAAGGACGGCACCATTATCGTGCAGGATCGCCGCTTCGATCCCCTCAGCGGCTTCCTCACGATCGCGTCGACCTGGCAGGGACGGAAGAAGACCGAGCACCGCGAGCATCGCATCCGGCTCTACACGGCGTCGCGCATGGCCGAGCTGATGCTTGAGGCGGGGCTGATTGTCGAGCAGGCGTACGACTCATTCAACGATAAGCCGCTCACACGCCGCTCGAGCGAGATGCTGCTCGTGGCGCGGAAGTCGCGCTGACCGACCGCGCGACGGTGCCCGCTTCAGTGGCCTACGTCGAACGGCGTACGGACCCTTCACGGGCCTGAAGACCAACTGGGTCACGTTGCCGATGGGATGTCGCGCGGCCTCCGGAATCTCTTCGGGACGCACCCGGACAACACGATTCTCGTGAAAGTGAGCTTCTGGTTCAATCCCGAGCGTTCGTCGGGGTGGCGGGGGGGGCGCGCTGTTGTGCCGCGCTGTTGTGCCGCGCGGGTTCATCACGCGGGTTTGCCGCGGGGAAAGCTGCGCGGGGGAACGCCCTTCGCCGGGGACCGCAGACGGAGCGCCGCCGGCGGTGGCTCCGCGGCCCCGCGAGAGGTAGTTTTCTCCCATGTCCCGACCCATACGTGTTCTTGTCGCCAAGCCCGGTCTCGATGGTCATGACCGCGGCGCGAAGGTCGTCGCGGCCGCGCTCCGCGACGCCGGCATGGAAGTCATCTATACCGGCCTGCAC
>CAYUMN010000038.1:15772-18726 GCA_964445835.1 uncultured Gemmatimonas sp. | reverse complement strand
CTCGTCTTCACGCTCGGCAGCTTCCTGCTCTGCATCCCGCTGCAGTTCTACTACAGCTTCACGAATCTCTATCTCAATGAGATCGGGGTGCCCGAAGCGGCGTTCATCCAGACCTTCGGGCAGATGAGTGAGATGGTCTTCCTCGTGATGCTCCCGATCTTCCTGATGCGCTTCGGGATCAAGACCGTGATGCTGGTCGGCATGGCCGCGTGGGCCGCGCGCTACTTCGCCTTCGCCGGCGGCGACCCGGGGGCAGGGATGTGGATGATCTACGCGGGCATCATTCTGCACGGCGTCTGCTACGACTTCTTCTTCGTGGCCGGACAGATCTACACCGACCAGCGCGCCGGCGAGAGCGTGCGTGCGGCGGCGCAGGGCTTCGTGAACTTCGTCACCAATGGGCTCGGCTACTTCGTCGGCGCGTTTGCTTCGGGCTGGGTGGTGGACCGATATGCGCGGGTGGATGATGCGTCGAACATGACGCTGCATGATTGGCCGGCGATCTGGGTGATTCCGGCGTATGGGGCGGTGGCGGTGTTCGTGATGTTCTTGTTGCTGTTTCGCAAGAGCGACCGCGCGGCAACGGCCTGAGTACCACGAGACCGATACCACAGAGGGACAGCGGGCACAGCGCGTTGGCACGGACAACCGATACCACAGAGGCACAGCGGGCACAGAGCCTTGCCGCGGCAGTCCGCGGTGCCCGCTGTGCCTCTGCGGTGAACGTCTTGGACTCTTTATACAGAGCACTACAATGCTGATCGAAGCGTACGTCGCCTCCCCCGCGCAAGCGCGCGCCGCCGCGGACGAAGGGGCGGGGCGCATTGAACTCTGTGGGCCGGGCGAGGGAGGCCTTACCCCGAGCATCGCGCACATGCGGGAGACCCTCGCGCTCGTGCGCGTTCCTGTGCATGTGATGGTGCGCCCGCGTGAGGGGGACTTCGTCTACACGGACGATGAGTTCGCGCAGATGAAGCGGTCGGTGCTCGACGCGCGGGCGGCGGGGGCGCACGGGGTCGTCTTGGGGATGCTCAATACCGACGGCACCTTCGACGTGCCGCGGATGCGCGAACTGATCGCGCTCGCGCGTCCCATGCGCATCGGCATCCATCGCGCCTTCGATGGCTGCACCGATCCCGATGCGGGACTCGAGGTGCTTCTACAGCTTGGTGCGGACGTGATTCTCGCCGCGGGGCACGCCCCCACGGCGCTTGAGGGCGCCGCCACCCTCCAGCGGCTCACGGCGCAGGCCGCGGGACGCACCGTCATCATGGCCGGGGGCAGCGTGCGCGCCGCGAACGTGCACGCCATCCTCGCGCAGAGCGGCGTGCCGGAGATCCACGCCCGCGCGACGAGCCCTGGAATCATCGCGGAGCTGGCCGCGGCCTTGCGCGACCAGCCCCGCTGACGCCGCCGCCGTGAGCGGGCAGGACGCGCCGCACAGCGCCTCACACGGGCGTCACGTGTTCTTGCACGCGCGTCACGGCTTCCACGTCCCCTTCGCCACCTTCGGCACGAACTTCTCGATCCCGCGGCTCGGGAAGGCCAGCGTCCGGCCCTCCTCGGCCGAGCGATACGCGGTCATCAGCATCTTCACGACCTCGACGCCGTCGGCGAAATCGAGTCGCGCCTTCTCTTTCCCCTGAAAGACGCGCACGAAGTGCCGATCCTCGTTCGTATAGCCGTAGGCCGCGTACTCCTCCGGCACGACCGGCATCACTCCCTGCTCGGCGTTCTGCTTCTCCACGAGGTCCTCCCCCGCGCGTCCGGTGACCTCGCGCGAGAAGAAAAGCTGCAACCCGCTGTCGAGCGAGTTCCACTTCATCGAGTACTCGGGACCGAGCAGTTCGGCCGAGAGCCGCAGCCCCGCGCCGACGTAGCTCCACGACGTGGAGGCCTCGCCAATGACCTTGTGGCCGTCGGCGGTCTTGAACTCGATCATCACGCTGGCGAAGTCCTCGCTCGGGCGCTTGGTGTAGTCCACGGCGCGGCCCATCGTGGCCTTCAGCTGCTTGGCGTAGTCCGGGCGCGACCACTTCAGTGACGCGATGTGTCCGGTCACGCGCACCGGCTTCACGCTGCTGAGCGGCTTGCCGGGCTCGGTGAGGAGATGCCGCACGACGAGCGCCGAGTGGCACATCATGTCGTTGAGCACGCCGCCTCCCTGCAGGTTCCCCTGCCAGAACCAGGGACTATGTGGCCCCGTGTGTTCCTCGGCGGCGCGGGCGAGGTAGGGACGCCCGGTCGTGGCCGCACCGCGTGCCCAGAGTAGAGCCTTGCCCGTCTCGATGTGTGGCGCGAACAGCTGATTCTCGAGGTAGCCGGTCCTGAGTCCCACACTCTTCACGAGTCGCATCACCTCCTCTGCCTCGGCGACATTGCGCGCGAGTGGCTTCTCGCACGCGAGGCCCTTCAGCGTGCCTTTCCCCTTTTTGATCGCGTCGACGATCTCCTCAACGTTCTCGATGCGCGCTTGGTTCGGTCCGCAGAGCCACAGCGCATCGATCTGCGGATCGGCGACCATCGCGGTGATGCTCTTGTAGGCCTTGGCGTCGCCGACGTCGCAGTCGCGCGCGAGTTGCGCCGCGCTGGCGGCGTTGGAGGCGTTGGGGCTCCACACGCCGAGCACGTCGGCGTCGCGCACGCCGCGCCAGCCGTGAATGTGGAATCGCGTATTGAAGCCTGAGCCAATAAAGCCGACGCCGAGCTTGCGGTGCGCGGTGGAACGCTGGGCGGTCATAGTGCTGTCCGGTTTCTGAGAGAGGAGGGAGAACGGCGAAGAGATAGCGCGGCGGGGGCGCGCTGACTAGCGTCCAAGGAGGACTTCCCCCCGTCAGAATGCCTTCGATCTCCTCCACAGCCGGCGCGACCTCTGCGCCCCCCCTCGCGGCACCTGCGCCGCCTGCGTCGCCTGCGTCGCCTGCGTCGCCTGCGTCGCCTGCGCCCTCCCGGGC
>CAYUMN010000038.1:5539-15672 GCA_964445835.1 uncultured Gemmatimonas sp. | reverse complement strand
CGCCTGCGTCGCCTGCGTCGCCTGCGTCGCCTGCGTCGCCTGCGCCCTCCCGGGCCGCGGATGATTCATTGGCGCCCGCTCAAGCCGCGCAGGAGCCGCGCAGGCCCGCTCACGCCGCGCAGGAGCCGCTCAGGCCCGCTCACGCCGCGCAGGAGCCGCTCAGGCCCGCTCAAGCCGCGCCCGAGCTGCTGCTGCCCCACGCCGCGCTCCGTCGCTGGCTCGTCGCGTGCATTGTCGCCGTCTTCCTCGCGGTGAGCGTGGGGGGAATCACGCGGCTCACGGAAAGCGGGCTCTCCATCACGGAATGGAAGCCGGTCTCCGGCGTGCTGCCGCCGACGACTCCCGAGGCCTGGGCCGTGGAGTTCGAGAAGTTCCAGCGGATTCCGCAGGCGCAGACGACGCACGCGGGAATGACCATCACGGAGTTCAAGTGGATCTTCTGGTGGGAGTGGTTCCACCGGATCATCGCGCGGACGGTGGGACTGGTGTTCGCGATTCCGTTCCTGTGGTATCTCGCGAAGGGAGTGATTCCGCGCGGGCTGCGGGTGCGGCTCGCGTGGCTCCCGTTCCTCACCCTCTGTCAGGGCGTGTTGGGCTGGTACATGGTGAGCAGCGGGCTCTCGGAGCGCACGGAAGTGAGTCCGTATCGACTGGCGGCGCATCTGTCGCTGGCGCTGGCCATTCTCGTGATCGCACTCTGGACCTGGGCCGATCTCACGCCGCGCAAGGACGAGGCGGCCGCGAGCCGCGGGTGGCGGACCACGGTCAATGCACTGACGGCATTGATTGCGATCACGATCGTCACGGGCGCCTTCGTCGCCGGGCTACGCGCGGGGCGGATCTTCAACGAGTTCCCGCTGATGGGCGGGCAAGTGGTGCCCCCCGGCTATCTCGCGCTCGGCGGCTGGTGGCGCAATGCGCTGGAGAATCCGGTGGCGGCGCAGTTCCATCATCGCACGCTGGCCATTGTTGTCGCCGGATTCGCGCTCGTGGTCGGTTGGCGTGCGCGCGGTGCCGCACTCTCCGCGTTGCAGGCCCGCGCGATGCGGCGACTGGTCTGGGCCGTGATGCTGCAGGTCGCCGTGGGGATCGTGACGCTGCTCTGGGCCGTGCCGGTCGCGCTCGGCGCGCTCCATCAGTTCACGGGGGTGGTCCTGCTCACGGCCGCGGTGCTGGCGGTGCACGCGGTGCGGTCGGCGCCACCGCCGTTCAGATTCCGAGCCAGCGCTGCACATTCGCCGGTGTCCCTTCCCAGTTCATGACGGGACGATTCCCCGTGTAGCCGAGATCGGCCACGCCGATCCGGCTTGTCCAGAATCCGCTCGCCGTGAGATTCCGGAAGTTGTTGAAGAAGTCCACCCCCGGCTTGTCCTCGGCGCGCGCCTTTTTGGGATACGCGATCGCATCGAGCACGGCGCGGCGCTCCTCCTCGCTACACGACACAAAACCCTTCGCATAGCGACGCCGACACTCGGCGTTCATCCAAGTGAGACCGTTCTTCATCCATGTCTGGGAGTTGCGGAACTCGCCCATGATGAAATCCATGAACTCGGGGACGCGGGCGTCGGTGGCGCTGCCGGAACGGGCATCGCGCGGGATCACGTAGTTCACGAGCAGGCGCACGAGGCGCCACTCGTCAGGGGTGAAGTTCTGCGGCACGTACGCGGCGGGCTGCGGCGCGGGCGTTCCTTGTGCGGCGGCCTGCGCCTCCGATTCGTGCACCGCGTGCGCGTGCTCCGTTGCGCGCTGAATGGTGTCCTGCGGAATGGCGAGTGCGGCGGGCACGGCCACCAGACCCGCCATGAGCTCACGACGAGTGATGTCGGTCATCTTAGAGTCTCCCCGCCTTACGCTGTTCGATGATATAGGCACTCGTGCGCATCGAGAGCGCAAGAATGGTCCAGGTGGGATTCTTATCGGCCTGCGAGACGAATGGGCCGCCGTCGGCGAGGAAGACGTTGTCGCAGTCCCACGCCTGGCAGTTGTTGTTGAGGGCCGAGTCGCGCTCGCTGGCGCCCATGCGCGCGGTGCCGAGCTCGTGGATGATGGCGCCGCCATTGGCGATGCCATACCCCTGCTCGCGCGTGGGCATCGGGCTCCAGACTTCGCCCCCCATCTCGGCGATCAGGTTGCGGAACGTCTCCTGCATGTGCTTGACCTGGTTGTACTCGGAGTCGCGCCACTCGAAGTGGAACTTGAGGACGGGAATCCCCCACCGGTCGGTGACGGTGGGATCGAGTTCGCAGAAGGTCTTGTCGTTGGCGACCATCTCGCCGCGGCCGGAGAAGCCGACCGTCGCGCCCCAGTACTTGCGATACTGCTGCTTGAGGTCGGGGCCGTAGCCGCCCCCTTCGGGATACGCCTGGATGCCGCCCATAAATCCGTACGAGGGCATGCCGAGCCCGCCCCAGACCTCGATGTGATAGCCGCGCGGGAAATCGAGCGTTCTGTTGTCGAGCCACCAGGGCATCATGATGTGATTACCGCCCACGCCATCGGCGTTGTGGCGCGGGACGTTGACGAGGCGCGGGATGAAGCCCGCGACGTCCGTGCCCGTGGTGTCGGTGAGATACTTGCCGACCACGCCGCTCGAGTTCGCGAGTCCCTGCGGATGCCGCGACGACTTGGAGTTGAGCAGAATGCGCGAGCTTTCGCAGGAGCTGGCCGCGAGCACGACGATCTTCGCGCGCACGTGCCGATCCTCGCCTGTGTTCTTGTCGATATAGCTCACGCCGGTCGCGCGGCCGTCCTCGCCGGTGGTGACCTCGCGGGCCATCGCGTTGGTGATCAGGCGCAGCCGCCCCGTGCGGAGCGCTGGCGTGATCAACACATTCGTGGACGAGAAGTTCGAGTTCGTCATGCAACCGCGATTGCACTGCCCGCAGTAGTGGCACGGGGCACGGCCGTTCAGCGGCTTGGTGATGATCGAGAGGCGCGCCGGGATGCAGGTGATGTTCATCCGGTCGCAGGTCTGCTTCACCAACCGCTCGTAGTAGCGCGGCGCCGGCGCATCGTGGAAGAGGCCGTCGGGTTCGTTGGGGAGTCCTTCGATGCTCCCGAAGATGCCGATCAGTTTGTCGACCTCGTCGTACCACGGCTTGAGGTCGTTGTAGGTGATGGGCCAATCGTCACCGAGTCCGTCGAGCGACTTGCGACGAAAATCGTCGGGACCGAAGCGCAGTGAGATGCGCCCCCAGTGATTCGTGCGGCCCCCGAGCATGCGGGCACGCCACCAATCGAACTTCGTGCCTTCGGCTTTGGTGTAGGGCTCACCGGGGATCTGCCAGCCGCCGATGCAAGCGTCCCACTCGCCGAAGGGGCGCTCGGGCGTCGACGAGCCGCGTCGCGGCGAATCGTAGGGCATCTTGAGCATCGCGCTGTACTGTGCGCTCGTGTTGTCCCAGTGGCCGCCCGCTTCGAGGAGGACAACGCGCGCGCCGGCCTTGGTGAGTTCGTAGGCCGCCATCCCGCCACCGGCGCCGGAGCCCACGATGGCGACATCGTAGACGGCAGGCGGTTGAGTTCGCGCCGCGGAAGTGGCGGACGGCGTGGTGGACGGCGTGGTGGATCGCGTGGTGGATTGGACCATGCGATAACGATGCAACCGTCAGGCGTTCTTCGTCAGGGTCGGCGATCTTGTCGACGAGGTCGTCGACGAGGTCGTCGACGACTTCGTCTAGGACTCCGTCAATATCCGAGGCCGCGCAGGTAGCGGCGCGCCGATCCCGCCGTCGCCCAGACGTCGGCCGGGTCGTCGAGGTCGAGAAAGATGCTCGTGACCCGTGCCGCCGCTCCCTCGCGAATCAACGTTGGCCAGTCGAGAATCCCCGTGCCTAAGTCCACCTGCGCGTAGGTGGGCGCGGCCGCGGCATCCTTCAGATGCAGCGAGGTGATGCGACTGCGATGCTGCCGAAACAGTGCGAGCGGATCGAAGCCCGCCGTGAGCGCCCAGTACGCATCGAGTTGGAGGTCCACGCGCGACGCATCAGTCTCGGCCACCAAGATCTCATACGCGGTACGACTGCCGTAGCGCGTCCCCTCGCCCGCGTGGTTGTGATAGCCCATGCGGATGCCGCGCGGCTCCGCGGCGACGCCGGCGCTGTTCAAGAGCGCGGCGATGCGCTTCCAGTCGTCGGCGGTCTGCCGTTCGTGTGGCTCGAGCGATGCGATGATGATGGTGGCGTGACCCATCGCATTCGCGAAGTCGAGCAGGGCGGGGAGCTGCGCTGGCTGCAACGAGCCGGTCCCGACGTGATACGAGGGCGATCGCAATCCATTCGCATCGAGCAATGCGCGTAACTGCGCGGGGGTGCGATCCCATCGTCCCCACCACTCCACTTCGGCGAAGCCGAGCGCCGCGATCTGTGCGAGCGTGCCCTCGGGGTCCGCGCGCATGAGGTGGCGCGCGAGATACAGCTGCATGCCCACGCCGAGCGGCGTGCGTGCGGCGCGCCGCCCGGTGAAAGTCGGCAGCACCATGGCGGCGCTCAGGGCGCGTAGGAGATCACGACGGGAGGTCATCGCGGTGAAGCTACCGCATCGCCCGCGGGCCAGCTAATCCACGTACTTCGACGGGGTATGCGCCATGTCGGAGCGGAACAGCGCGCGGAGCGCCTTCACATCCGCCTCTACGTCACCCGTCGTGCGGAAGGGTGGGTGAAAATGGAAGATCTTGTTGCGGAAGTCGAAGGCCACGGGAATGATCGGGCTCTGCGTCGAATGCGCAATCCACCAGAAGCCCGTCCGCCACTGTTCAATGCGCGAACGGGTGCCCTCCGGCGAGAGCACAATCAACACCTTCTCGAGCCGCTCGACCAACGACGTGGTCTGCGACACGACATTCTGCTTGCTGAAGCGGTCAACCGGGAATCCGCCGAGCCACCGCATGAGGATCCCCATCGGGAACTTGAACAGCGTGTCCTTCCCGAGGAAGGTACCGCGAATCCCGAGGGCGTACATCGCCATGATGCCGGAGGGGAAGTCCCAGTTGGAGGTGTGGGGTGCAACAATGATGACCATCTTTTTTTCGTCCGGCACGGCCGCACCGGCGAACCGCCAACCGGTGAGGCGCATGCACATCATCGCGAGCTGTCGCGTGAAGGCGTTGCCGCGAGCGGCGACGTTGGGGCCGATCACCGGGACATTGAGGTATCCGCCGCGTCGCGGGCCGATCGCCTCGGGAGTCTTCTCGGCATTCAGCATCGCGGCGTAGGGGGCAAGCACGCGCCAGCTCAGGAGTCCAAAGAGCGAGAGCGTGATGCCGACGCCGGCGAAAATCGTGCTCCAGGCGGGGATGCCCGCGGCGTCCACGAGCGACTCGACCAAGAGCCCACCAACGATCGGGCCCGTGAGGAATCCGACCGACCCGGCAATCTGGAAGATGCCAAAGAGCCCCTCGCCGGCGCCGCGCCTCGCGAAGTCGCTCACCAACACCAGACTCGGGGCAAACATCAGCGCACTCAACACCCCCGACGCGACCATCGCCCACGGGAGGAGCGCGAACGAGACGAACCCGTACGTCGAGTAGACGAAGCCGAACGCCACGTTCGCGAAGATGAGTGGCGCGAACCACCCGATCCGGTCGGCGAGCTTCCCGGCAGGCCAGCACAGCAGGGCGAACGGCAGGAGGAAGAGCGACATCAGCATCCCACGTGTCGCGGCACCGACGCCGTGGACTTCGGTGAGGAAGAGCGTGAAGGTCGAGACGAAGATGCCGATCAAGAACCGATCGGCAAAGCCATAGGCCAGCGGCATCCAACTGACGAGCTTGCTGCGATCCCACCGATACCGCGCCGCGGGGTCGCTCGTGGGCGCGGAGAGCGCTGGAACGGCCACGGCGGAGAATGCCGCCAGCAACAGCAGCCCCGAGCCGACCGAGTAGACGAGGATCGGGTCGCGATCGATGAGCACCCCGCCGAGCGGCGCTCCCACCCCCACGCCGACCATCAGCGCGGCCGCAACGACGCCGAGCGAGGCGCCGCGGCGCGCACCGCCGGCGCGATTCGCCGCAATCATCAGGAAGGTCACGGCCGGGAGATGCGCGATGCCATCGAGCGCGCGCCACGCGAAGAGCCCACCGAGTGACTCCGCGCTCCGCATGCCAAGGAACGCACCGGCGTCGAGCACCAACAGTCCGACGATCCACCAGCGCGTCTGCGGCCACCGCCGGTGCAGGGTCATCGCGAAGGGCACCGCGATGATCCCCGTCAGCTGGTTCATCGACACGAAGAGATGCGCCTGGAAGCGAGTCCCGCCATGCATGTCCACGACGAGCTCAGTGAGCCCGGGAACGAGCAGCGTAATGGGGACGAGCGTCAGGAAGGTCGCCAGCGCGATGGCGCTTAGCGCCCGGGAGGACGTGGCTTGCACCCAACAAATCTAGCGGAATCCGTCCTCGTAGAGGTCAGCCAATCGGCCGATCGCGCCGGCAAAATCTCCCGTGGACTCGGCCACCAGAAGTGCACCCTGGAGCTCTGGGGTCATCACGGGGGCACCGGTCAATGTGGCCTGTAACGATTGGGTAGACAGAGTCCGCTCACTAAAGCGACTGACATGCCGCACCAACGCGGGATCGCCACTCGCCTCGGCCGCGAGCGTCACCGCACGCGGCAGCGGGAGTCCCGCGCCGATGCACAGCGTGAGGGTCCGGGCGAATCGGGCGCGTACGAAGGCAGGGCGGCGCTGGTAGCGTTGCGCGAGGCGCGCCAGGAGCACGCCGCCGAAGGTGAACCAAAGGGCGAGCCCCCCGCCCGCGGCCACGAAGTACGCACCACTCCGTCCCATGAACACGAGTGGGAGGGGAAGGAGCACCACCGCGACGAGCGACACGAACATCGGATAGCTGAGCCGCTTCTTCACGCCGAGAATCAGTTTGTACTGCCGCATGTGGAAGTCGGCGAGTTGCCCGAGGGCTTGATCGAGCTGTCCGCTCTCCTCGCCCATGCGCAGCAGGGCGCGCTCGAACGGTTCCAGCAGATGCGGCGCGGCCCGCACGAGTGCATCGATGTCCTGACCGCGTCGAGTCCCGGCGAGGAGATGGTCCCGGAGGGCACGCGTGGTGCCGCCGTGTGCGCCGACCTGCGCGAGAATCGTGGGATGCGTGAGTCCCGCCGAGAGGCCGGCGCGCCAGCCACGATAAAATTCCGAGCGGTCGCGCCCGTCGTCGAATGCGCGGAACACGCCGGCCACGGAGCGGTTCACGACGGTTCGGTTCGCGACGGACGGGACTCCAGCCGCCGCAGGGCGATGATGCCGAGTACGGGGCCAATCGCGAGCAACGCAAAGGCGCCGGCCCAACTGAATCGCGCGACCATCGGGGGCACGAGTTGAATCGTCAACGTCGTGAGCAGGAAGCCCAGGCAGACCTGGATGGTGAGCGCTGTCCCCACCGCGTGCGCCGGCACCGACTCGGTGACGAGCACGGAGAACTGTGCGGAGTCGGCGATCACGAAGAAGCCCCACACGAGCGCGAGCACGCCGACCAGCCACGGGGCACGACCAAAGGTGAGTCCGATCAGCAGCGCACAGGTGCCGCTCACGGCCATCGCGAGCATCGCCAGTCGCGCGCGTCCGATGCGGTCGGCAACCAGGCCACCCCAGATGCACCCGATGCCCCCGACGGCGATCGTCGCGAAGGCGAGCAGGCCCACCCACGGTTCGCGTGCCGCCGCCGCGTCTCCGCTCGACGCGACCGCACTCGCCGCGAGGAACAGGGGAATCCAAGTCCAGTAGCTGTACAACTCGGCCATGTGCCCGAGGTACCCTGCGGTGGAGAGTCGCCACTGGCGGCCACGCACGATCTCGCCGACGAGTCCCCACGCAAAGGGCCGCGCGGGAAAGGCATGCGGCCCATCCCGCCACCACACGAGCACCAGCAGCGCGGCGAGCAGGGCCGATCCCGAGGCCGCGACAATGGGCACGCCGAGCGTGAGTCCGGGCACGGCGTGCCAGAGATACGGTGTGGCCTTCCCGACCGTGAGTGCGCCCACCACGGTCCCCACGGCGAGGCCACGCCGTGCGACGAACCACGTCGCTGCCATCTTCATCGCCGGCGGATACACTCCGGCGAGGAAGCACCCGGTCGCAACGCGCCCCGCGATGGCCCACGCGTAGGTGGGGGCGCCGAGCAGCAACAGGTTCGCGGCGGCTCCCAGCAAGGCACTCACCGCGAAGAGCCGGCGCGCCGACACAATGTCCGCGAGATTCAGCAACGCCGATATCGCGGTGCCGAGGACAAAGCCGAGCTGCACGGCCGTGGCGAGCCCACCGACCTGCGAGGGGGTGAGGTCCCACCGTGCGGTCAACTGCGGCGCGGCCGCACTCCCCGCGAACCAGAGCGACATCCCCAGCAACTCGGCCACGCTCACGAGCGCCAGCATGCGCCACGCGTCAGGGTGCGGCGCCGCGGCCAGAGCAGTATCTTCGCGCGGACCCACGACAGAGGCAGACATCTCGTGAAAGATACGGCGGTCGAACTCGAACTGCTCATCCGCTCGAAGTACACGCTTATTCTGCTCGATACGGCCGAGCCGGAGCGCGCGGACGAGATGCTCGCGCTCATTGCATCGCAGCTCTCGCTGCTCTTCTTCTCGTGGACTCGCTCGCGCGGGATCCGGCGCGGCATCCAGCCGGGCGACCCGTTCATTGAGAAGACCGCCGAGCCGGCGGCCGCGCTCGCACGGGTGCCGGAGGAAGGGTTCGGCGTCTTCCATTTTCGCGGACTCGGCCCCTTCCTCGACGATCCGGTGGTCGCGAGTCATGTACTCGACGGCGTACTGCACTTCGGGGCGCGTCGTGGCGCGATTGTGATCTCCGGACATGACCTGCACCTCCCCGATTCGCTCCGTCCGCACGCCGTGACGCTGCATCTCCCCGCGCCGGGCTTCAATGAGCATCGGCAGATGCTCGAGCGGGTCATCCGTGAGTACTCGGCGAAGATGCCGCTCAAGGTGGAGCTCTCGCAGGAGGAGCGCACCCGCATGGTGAACAATCTTGTGGGGCTCACGCTCACCGAAGGGGAGAAGGTCGTCACGAAGTTGATCATGGAGGACGGCGCACTCCGTGGGTCGGACGTGAAGCGCGTCGGCGCGGCGAAGCGCCAAGTGGTGGAGCAGGATGGGCTTCTGGAGTACTGGCCCGCCGAGGAATCACTGGGGCAGGTCGCCGGGCTCACTGGGTTGAAGGCATGGCTTGGCAAGCGACGGGCCGTGGTGCATGACCCGCAACGCGCCGCAAAGTTCGGGCTCGGCTTTCCGCGCGGAGTCTTGCTTCTCGGCGTCCCGGGGTGCGGAAAGTCGCTCGTGGCCAAGGCGATTGCCAGCGAGTGGGGATTACCGTTGCTGAAGCTCGATCCCGCGAATCTCTACGACAAGTACATCGGCGACAGCGAGAAGAACTTCAAGCGGGCGATGCGCACGGCGGAGCGCATGGCGCCGATCGTGCTCTGGATCGATGAACTCGAGAAGGCATTCGCATCAAGTGGCGGCGATGAAGATGGTGGCGTGTCGAAGCGCGTCTTCGGCACCTTCCTCAGTTGGCTTCAGGAGCGAAAGGGGGATGTCTTCGTGACCGCCACCTCCAACGACATCGCGAAGCTTCCGCCGGAGTTCATTCGCAAGGGACGTTTCGATGAGGTCTTTTTTGTGGACCTCCCGAAGGGTGATGCCCGCCACGAGATCTTCCGGATCCACTTACAGAAGCGAAGCCAGGATGCCGCGCGGTTCGACCTGCCCGCCCTCGCGACGGCGAGCGAGGGGTTCAGTGGGGCGGAGATCGAGCAAGTGGTAGTGGGAGCGCTGTACGCGGCCTTCGCCGACGGGCGGGGACTCGAGACCGCGCATTTACTGGCGGAGATTGCTGCCACCCGCCCCCTGTCGGGGACGATGCACGAGAAGATCACGGAACTCCGGCGTTGGGCGAGCGACCGGACCGTCTCGGCGGACTGACTGGTGACACCGCCCGTGTGCTGGTAACGTAGGGGAGTCACCGGTTGCGGCTCTTCGCGACTTCTCATCCCCTCGAATCGGAGTTTCCCCGATGCGTACTCGTTCCGCCCTCGCCCTCGCGGCGCTTCTCGTGCTCTCGACCGCCTGCAAGAGCGGTACGGCGGGCACGGCGCCGGCTCCCGCTCCCGC
>CAYUMN010000038.1:4105-5439 GCA_964445835.1 uncultured Gemmatimonas sp. | reverse complement strand
CCGCTCCCGCTCCCGCGCCAATGGCGGCGCCCGCTCCCACGCCGGCCGCCGTTGTCGTCGACCCCGCCGGCAAGTGGTCGGTGGCCCTCAATGCGCAGGGACAGTCCTTTGACTTCGTGATGGAGCTGCGACTGATCGGCGGTGCCGAGTTCGGTGGGATCGTGACGTCGCAGGCGTTTCCGCCGATGAACGTCAATAAGGCCACGCTCATGGGGAACACAATGAAGCTCACCCTCACGGCCCCGACCGGGGACGAGGCGACGTTCAACCTCGTGTTCGACGGGAACACGCTCTCCGGCGACTGGTCGATGCCGGGTGATGGGTCGCGGGTGAGTGGGCGGCGGATGTAGTCATGCGGCGGTGGTGAAGTGAGCCTCAGCCCTTCACCACCGTCCCAGACTCAAGCGCCACCGGCTCCTCTCCGGGATTGATGAACAGGTCCTGCTCGACCGCGTGCTGCGTGTCGTGCAGGACTTTGTATCTCCCCCCAATCGCCATCAGCTCGCGGTGTGACCCGCGCTCGACGATCTCGCCATTCTCCAGGACGAGAATTTGATCGGCCGAGCGAATGGTCGAGAGGCGATGCGCGATCACGAAGGTGGTGCGTCCCGCGCGGAGTTCGCTCAGGGCCTCGCGGATCTCGCGCTCGCTCTCGGAGTCGAGGCTTGAGGTCGCTTCGTCGAGAATGAGCACCTGTGGATCGGCGAGAATGGCACGCGCGATCGCCACCCGCTGCCGCTGGCCTCCGGAGAGCTTCACGCCGCGCTCGCCGACGATGGTCTCGTAGCCATCCGGGAAGCCGCGCACGAAGTCGTCGCAGTTGGCAATCCGCGCGGCGGCGATCACTTCGTCGCGCGTTGCGCCGGGGCGGGAGAAGGCGATGTTCTCCGCGACCGTGCCGTCGAATAGGAAATTATCCTGCAGCACCACGCCGAGGTTCCCGCGATAGTCGCGGAGCCGCAACGTGGTGAGATCCTGACCGCCGATCGTCACCAGACCCCGCATCGGGCGGTTGAAGGCGAGGATCAACGAGATCAGCGTGCTCTTGCCCGATCCGCTGGAACCAACAAGCGCGGTCGTCGTGCCGGCCTTGGCCGTGAATGACACATCCTTGAGGACCGGGATTCCCTCGCGATACTCGAACCAGACGTGATCGAACACCACGTCGCCATCGGGATGCGCCAGCGTCTCGCGCTGATGGTCATCCTCGTCTTCGGTCGGCGTCTCGAAGATCTCGCGAATGCGGTCGAGCCCGGCGAAGGCCTCGGTGATCTGCGTGCCGATGTTCGCCATCTGGACCACCGGGAACGACACGAGCCCCACGAAGAAGATGT
>CAYUMN010000038.1:0-4095 GCA_964445835.1 uncultured Gemmatimonas sp. | reverse complement strand
ATGTAGCTGATGAGGTCGCCGAGGGTCATGGTGCCCGCGACCACCGCTTTGCCGCCCACTGTGAGAATCAACACGCCGACCGCGCCGATGATCACGGTGGAGATGGCACCGATCGCGCTGGTGCCGGTGATGGTCGACGCGATGTTCCGGAACAACCGGTGCGCCCCCTTCGTGAAGACAATCTCCTCGCGCTTCTCAGCCGTGTAGACCTTCACCACACGTGCGCCGCCCATGGCTTGGCCGAGACGGCCGCTGACTTCCGCTTGAATCTTTGACCGCTCGCGGAAGACCGGACGCAGCTTCGTGAAGGCGTAGGCCATCACGAAGCCGAAGATGGAGAGGAAGCCGAGCGTCGCGACGGTCAGCACCCAGTTGAGATAGAACAGATACGCGAGGGCGATGCTCGCGGTGAGCACGCCGCCGACGAGTTGGATGATCCCGGTGCCGATCAGATTCCGGATCCCTTCGGCATCGTTCATCACCCGCGAGATCAGCACGCCGCTCTGCGTGGCGTCAAAGAAGCTTACCGGAAGCCGGAGGATGCGTGCCTGGACGCGGCGTCGCAGGTCCGTGATCGCGCGCTGCGCCGCCACGGAGATCACCTGCGACAACGCGAACGAGCTTCCGGCCTGGAGGATCGTGGCGGCCGCCGTGGCGATGGCGATCGGAGTGAGCAGCTCTGTGCGGCCCTTCCCCAGCACTTCGTCGACGATCCACTTCACGCTCCCCGGCAGCACGAGGCCGGCGAGTCGGTTCACCAGCATCAGCGCGAGGCCGATGCCAAGTGTGCGCCGATGCTGCCACATCAGCTTCCGCGTTTCGGCCCACGCCGCTTTGTAGTTGGTGGGCTTCTTCGCCGGCTTGTCGGGGGCGGAGCTGGCTTTCGCCGGGATGGTTTGACTGGTCATACGAGGCTCTCTCGGAGGCGGAGCATACGCCCCGGGTCATCGGAAATGATACCGCTCACCCCGCCCAGCCACAGGCGGCGCGCAACGGCGACGTCGTTCACGGTCCACACGTGGGTGGGACCACCGGCGGCCCGCATCATCGCGGCGTAGCCCTGCACCGGCAGAGGCAATCCACTGTGGAATCGCGGGATGCAGAGCGCCTGAAAGGGGAGCGCGGCGCGCCGACGACCGACGAGGGCGGGGAGCAAATGTCCCGCCATGAGTCGGACCCCGGGACTGACCGGCACCCCCTCCTTCTGAAAAGGAATCAGCGCCGCGTCCACAAAACTCCCGATGATCACTCGACCGAGGTTCCCCGTGCGGCGCAGGACCTCGTAGGCGGGTCCCGCGACCTCGGCCGTCTTCAGCTCGATAATGAGCGGGAGATCGGGAATGATCGCCAGGACCTCCTCGAGCGTCGGGATGTGGATTCCCGCGCCGAGGAAGGGAAAGGACCGCCCCTGGTCCGGCGTGAATCGCGCGCCGGCGTCGACCCGTCGGAGCGCCTCGACCGTGTAGTCGCCCACCGGTCCTGTTGCCGCCGTGGTGCGGTCGAGGGTCGGATCATGCATGACAACGGGGACCCCGTCCTTGGAGAGCCGGAGATCGAACTCCAGCCCATCGACGCCGAGTGCCGCCGCCTGCGTCAGCGCGTGAAGCGTATTCTCTGGGGCATTGGCGCGGTCGCCGCGGTGCCCGATAACAAGGCGGCGTGAGTGGTCGAGGAGATGCACACCGGAAGATAAACAAAGGGGGGCGGACCTTGCGGTCCGCCCCCCTTTGTCCCGCCGAAGCGGCCTGCTGTTCCTGCCGTGCCGTTTAGAAGGTGTACGAGACGCGGGTCGTGCCGAAGCGGCCCACTGGGGCCACGCCGACGAACGACTGCACTTCGTTGCCCAGCACGTTCTGGATGTTGAGCGACCAGCGGACGTTCTGCGCGACCGGGAGCTTCCAGGAGAAGCCGAGGTCGAGGAAGGCGTTCACCGGGATGTTCGGATAGCGCACCGGCGTCCCGATGTTGTACGTGTTGAAGACGCCCGAGTTGACCGTCATGGCATCCGCATAACGGCCGCGGGCCTCAAGGGTCATGCCGCGCGCTTCGTCCGTCCGACGAACGGTGAGCGAGGCGCGGTGCTTCGGGGTGTTGGCGGTCAGCGGGTTGGCCGCGGTCGCGCCAGTGGCATCGGCGAAGACGTTACGCGAGAGCTGCGAGTACGTCGCCTCGATGGTGTACGTGTCGTTCATGATGTAGTCGGCGGCGAGGTCGATGCCGCGGACGTCCACCTGACCCTGCGCGTTCTGGTACGTGAACACGAGGTAGGTCTTGTCGTAGATCGGGTTGTCGAAGTTGAGTGCGCCCGTCGGGAGGCCGGCGAGCGTGGTCACCCAGTTCGTGAGGACGGTGCCGATCGCGGCGCCCGGCACGCCGTTGCCAGCGAGCGTGGCCGTGATGCCAGTGGCCGGGTTGCCAAGATAGGCACCAAGCGTCGCCGGGTTGAAGAAGACGATGTCATCGAAGTTGATGACCTGCGTCGTCGGCTCCGCCGGACGGATCTGATACCAGAAGTCCGCCGAAAGACGAAGGCGGTTGCCGATGATTCCCTTGTAGCCGAGCTCCCAGGTGTTGGAGAAGTTCGCCCCGAGGGGATCGAAGTCCTGCACGCCCGAGAAGGGCACGATCGCGCTTCCCGCACCCGGCGCGACATTGCGCAGGATGAGCGGGATCTGCGCGTTGGTCGGAGTCAGCGCGCGGAGCGCAGCCGCGATGGTCGCCTGCTGTGCGGGGCTCACGCCGAGTGCGGCAAGGCCACCCGCAAGCTGGCCAGCCAGCGCGTTCATCGTGGCGGGGAACATCGTGGAGCCGGCGACCGGCGTCGGACCACCGCCCGTGAAGTTGGAACGCATGCAGAGACCGGCGGCATCCGTCTGCGTGCCGGCGCAGCTGCGGTCATAATCCCACCCACGCTGCGACGGGTTGCCGAAGATGCGGACTTCGGTGCCACCCACCGGGCTGATTGCCGGACCGAGGTTCGCCCTCGAACCAGAGAACTGGTCGAGCGCGAAGGCGAACGACGCCGGCGAGTTGAACGCGCGGTTGAACGTGAATCGGAAGTTCTGCGTCGGCGACGCCTTGTAGAGGATCGCGGCGCGGGGCGAGAACTGCTCGCCGTCGATGCGCGAGTTGTAATCCAAGCGCACGGCGCCGAGGAAATCGAACTTCTCGGTCAGCGGCTGCGTCACCTGCAGGTAGCCACCCGCCTCGCTGATGTTATCGTCTTGCTCGTTGCGGCCGTTGATCGTCCCCTCGGTCACTGGGGTCGTCTGGATCAGGTCGAGGCCGGCCGTGAACTTCGTGTTGCCGAGCCGGAAGCCCTGCTGTAACTGACCGACGAGGACTGAGGACTGGTCCACCACCGGAATACCGGTACGCAGGTAGTACGTGCCGTTCGTGTCGCCTGGGCCGTCGTTGCCGGCGTTCGACTGATTATAGAACACCTGCGCGAAGAACTGCTTGTGCCGGAAGCGCTGCTGGAAGTTCATGTAGCTCCAGTTCTGCACTTGGGTCGCGCCGAAGGTCGTGGTGATCTCGAGCGCGGTGCCGGCCATCGTGTAGCCGAAGGTCGTGATGGCTTCGGTATCGTCGTTCGGACGCCAGTCGAGGCGGCCTTCCATGCTGTACTTCGAGAGGCCGAAGTCACGGGCGACCGGCTGACCGCGGCGCGAGGCCGGGACGCGCGTATCGGTCGTGCTGTACGTGGCCGGCTCATTGGGATCACGATACTGCCAATCGCTGGCCTGGAAGTACTCACCCGAGAACTTGTAGCCGAGCTTGCCGCCGCCGAAGACCCCGGCGTGGCGGCCCGCCATGCGGACCATCGAGCGCTCGCCGCCGTCGAGCGTCAGGGTCGTGCCCTGGCTCTGGAACGGCGACTTGGTGATGACGTGGAGCACGCCGGCGCCGGAGTTCGGGCCGTAGAGCGCCGAGGCCGGACCCTGCAGGACTTCAATACGATCGATGTCCTCGCTGGCGCCGGTGAACAGGAAGGGCACGTTGACGCGGAGCGACGGGACGCCGGCGAACCGGTAGTCCTGCAGCATCAGCATCGACGTCGAGAAGGCGTTGTTGAAGCCGCGCGACACGATGTTC
>CAYUMN010000037.1:0-19055 GCA_964445835.1 uncultured Gemmatimonas sp. | reverse complement strand
GGCGAATGCCGGTGAGTGGGAGCAGCACGTCCTTCCCCACGACGGCGGCGTAGCGCTCGTCCTCGGGATGCACGGCGATAGCGACGTCCGCGAGCATCGTTTCGGGACGCGTCGTGGCGATCGTGATGCTCTCGGAGGGATCGTCGGCGACGACATAGCGCACGTGATGCATCGCGCCTTCGCTGTCGTGGAACTCGGCTTCTTCGTCCGAGAGCGAGGTGAGGCAACGCGGGCACCAGTGGATCACGCGGTGTCCACGATACACGAGCCCCTTCGCGTACAGCCGCACGAAGGCTTCACGCACGGCACTCGAGAGCGCCGGGGTGAGCGTGTAGGCGGTGCGCGAGAAGTCGGCTGAGGCACCGATCGCCTTCAGCTGCTGGAGGATGACGCCGCCCGTCTCTTCGACGAACTGTTCCGTGCGCTTCACGAACGCGTCGCGCCCCAAGTCAAAGCGCGTCTTGCCTTCCTTGGCGATGATCTTCTCGACGACGTTCTGCGTCGCGATGCCGGCGTGGTCGGTGCCGGGGAGCCAGAGGGCTTCATCGCCGGCCATGCGACGCCAACGGATCAGCACATCCTGCACGGTGTTGTTGAGGCCGTGTCCGACGTGCAGCACCGCCGTCACGTTCGGGGGAGGAATGAGGACCGTGAAAGGATCCCGGTCCCCGCCCAAGCGCTTGGTGCGGGCGGGCTCGGCACGAAACAAGCCCGCCTCCTGCCAGGCCTTGGTCAGGCCCGGTTCGGCGGCGGCAAAATCGAAGAGCGTCGGGAGCTCGGCGGCGATCGGATCAGACGTTTCGGACATCCCTCAAAGCTAGCCGCACGGCGGGGCCCGAACTACCGCCGGCGCCGCACCACTTCGAGCCGCTGCCGGACCTTGGTGACCCCTGGAACGCCTCGCGCCAGCGTGACGGCGTGGGCGACCTCCTTGGGGGCGCGGACCGACCCGAACAGGGTGACCGTCCCAGCGTCGTCATCGGCGTCGATCTCGACGTTTCGTTCGGAGAGGATGGGGTCGTTCTCGAATGCCTCAAGGACCCGCCGGCCGATCAGCGGGTTGTCGATCGAGTCGAGCCCTTCGTCGTCAAGGCTGTCCTCGTCCGACTCCTCGGCGTCCTCCTCGACGTCATCGTCGAGCTCCTCGTCCAGTTCCTCGTCCAGTTCCTCGTCCAGTTCCTCGTCCAGTTCCTCGTCGACTTCGTCGTCGAGATCGTCGTCGAGCTCGTCCGCAAGTGCTTCGTCCAGTTCCTCCTCGTCGTCGCCCACGCCGAGGGAGGCGCGATTGGAGAAGGCGTCCTTGAGCTCGAGCGCCATGGCGAGCATTGGCCCCAACTCGGTGCGGGCCGTATTCACGAGCGCGCGGGCGCGTCGCAGAAGGCCTCTGGCGCTCGGCGTGCGCCCGCTGAACTTCTCCGCCGCGAGGACGCCAGCGGTGAGACCGATGGCGGTCCCAGCCACGATCCAGAGAATCCAGCGCTCGTTCCGAGTGCTCTCGTCGACCTTGATGACGCGCATGCTGTTGCCTGGAGCAGGGTTGGCACGGGATTTCGTGCAGTCCGCGCTTGGCGGGGGTGTCAGCCCCCGGCTACTTTGAACGTGTCCACGCGCACCCGTGGGGGCAAGCGTTGCTCTGTGCGGTGCTGGCGCGTTCTGCTTCCCCCGAGCTGTCGAATGTCCGCTCTCTCCCCGTCTTCTCAGTCCCCGGATCCCTCCCGCCATCCCTGGCGAAATGGGGTCTTGTGGGTCGTGTTCGCCCTCATGCTCGCGGCCGGTCTCGGGCTCGCGTTGCTGCATGGCCCCACCGCCCCGATTCTGCTCGATACGGTGACCACATGAGCGCGGCCGTTGAGTTGATCACGCTGACCCTTCCCGACGGCAAGACGCGCGAGGTCCCGCCGGGAACGCCGGCCCGCGATGTCGTCGCGAGCATCGGGGCGGGGCTTCTGAAGGCGTCCATTGCCGTCGCCGTCGATGGCGAGATCCTCGACCTGATGACGCCGATGCGAAAAAGCGGCGCCTTCCAAGTCCTCACCGACAAAGATCCGCGCGCGCTGGGCGTGCTCCGCCATTCCGGGGCGCACATTCTGGCGACCGCGGTCCGCCGGCTGCGTCCGGAGGCCAAGATCGGTTTTGGTCCGGCGATCGATGACGGCTTCTACTACGACTTCGAGGTCGCCAAGCCCTTCACCCCGGAGGATCTCGAGGCCTTCGAGGCCGAGATGCTCAAGGTGGTCGCCGAGAAATATTCCTTCGTGCGCGCCGAGGTCACGCAGGCGGAGGCGCGGACCGTCTTCGCCGACGATCCGCTCAAGCTCGAGCGCCTCGACGACTTCAATGATCCGTCCGAGATCATCTCGACCTACACCGATGGTCCGTTCGTGGACCTTTGCCGTGGGCCGCACGTCCCGGATACGTCGTATCTCAAGCACTTCAAGCTGCTGAGCGCGGCCGGGGCCTATTGGCGTGGCGACGAGAAGCGGCAGATGCTGCAGCGCATCTACGCGACCGCGTTCTTCAAGAAGGAAGAGCTTGAGGCGCACATCCATCGGCTCTCCGAGGCGAAGAAGCGCGACCACCGCGTGCTCGGCAAGCAACTGGAGCTGTTCCAGTTCTTCCCGCAGGCACCGGGGGCGGCATTCTGGACGCCCAAGGGGACGGCGATGTGGAATGCGCTCGAGGGCTTCGTGCGCGAGCGGCAGCGCGACGAGTTCCTCGAGATCAAGACCCCGCTGCTGTATACCAAGAAGCTCTGGGAGCAGTCCGGGCACTGGGGGAAGTACCGCGAGAACATGTTCCTCGTGCTCGACAACGAGAGCGGTGAGCACGACATCTCGCTGAAGCCGATGAACTGCCCCTCGCACCATCTGTATTTCGGATCGAGCAAGCACTCGTACCGCGAGTTGCCGAAGCGCTTCGTGACCTTCGACGTGCTGCATCGCAATGAGTTGAGTGGTGCGCTGAGCGGCCTGACGCGCGTGCGGCAGTTCTCGCAGGACGACTGTCACGTGTACCTGCGCGAAGATCAGATCGCCGACGAAGTGAAGTTCCTGATGGACTTCATTCTCGGGTATTACGCCACCTTCGGGCTCGAGGCGCGGCTCAAGTTCGCGACGCGGCCAGCGGAACGGATCGGCAGCGACGAACTGTGGGACCGCGCCGAGGGGGCGCTGAAGGCGGCGCTCGAAAGTACCGGGCGTCCGTACGAGCTGAAGGAAGGAGACGGCGCCTTCTACGGCCCGAAGATCGACTTCGACGGCATGGATTCGATCGGCCGTGCCTGGCAGCTCGGCACCATCCAGCTCGACTACAACGCGCCCGAGCGCTTCGACCTCAGCTACACGGGCGAGGACAACGCCGCGCATCGTCCGGTGGTCATCCATCGCGCCGTGAGCGGAAGCTTCGAGCGGTTCATCGCCATCCTTATCGAACACTTCGCCGGGGCCTTCCCGGTCTGGCTGGCGCCCGAGCAGGTCTGGGTCCTGCCGATCTCTGACGACGTCGCGGGGTATGCCCGAGAGGTGACGGCGAAACTCCGCAACGCCGGCATCCGTGCAATCTGTGACGACCGCAGCGACACGTTGAACTACCGGATCCGGGATGGCGAGATGATGAAGGTTCCCTACATGGTGGTCTGCGGCAAGCGCGAGGCCGAGACGGGACAGGTCGCCGTGCGTGTCCGCGGCGTCGGCAAGAAGCAGGAGGTCGTGAACGTCGACGACTTCGTTGCGCGCATCGCTGAGGAAGTGCGGACGCGCGCGCTCACGCCCTCCTCTGCCGGCGAGGAGCAGTGAACGCCTCGTGGCGGGGCCTCGGGCTCGGGCTCGTGTTCGGAACGGCGACGCTCGGGACGGCGACGCTCGGGACGACCGCCCTTGGGGCGCAGCAGGCGCGGCCGCCGCTCAGCGCGGGGCGCGTCACGGCCGAGATCATAGTCGGCACCTACACCGGGATCGGCGGCTTCATTATCGGCCGTTATGTGGGCGAACGCGTCGGCGAACTGGTGGGCGTGACCTCCGAGGACACGCGACGCCGACTCGGCCATGCGTCCGGGGTGCTCGCCGGAGGCCTCACCACGGCGGGGACCGTGTACGGGATCGGAAGCATGGGCGATCAGACCGGTGATTTCGCCACCACGTATCTGGGCACTGGGGTCGGCTTCATGGCCGCGTGGGGACTCTCCCGCGCGCTGCTTGGGCCGAGCGAACGTCCAGGCGCTGGGATGAGCACCGCTGGGCGCTGGGCGATGGCCAACGCGATCGCCTTCCTGCCGTCCCTCGGCGCATCCATTGCATTCAACTCCACGCGCCGCGCGAAGTAGTCACGCGGCGCTTCTCATCACTTCCGAACGGAATCTCATGTCCGCCGACCGTACGCCCGTCATCGTCTCTGCTGCGCGCACCCCGATCGGGCGCTTTCTTGGCGGACTCTCGCCGCTCACCGCCCCGGAGCTTGGTGCCGTCGCCATCCGTGAAGCCATCAGGCGCGGAAGGATCGACGCCGCGGCGATCGGCGAAGTGATCATGGGGAACGTGCTCCAGTCCGGGCTCGGCCAGGCGCCAGCGCGACAGGCCGCCATCAGTGCCGGCGTGCCGGGCGAGGTACCCGCCTATACCGTGAACAAGGTCTGCGGCTCTGGGTTGCAAGCGGTGATGCTGGCGGCGCAGGCGATCCGCGCCGGGGATGAGCAGTTGCTGATCGCGGGCGGACAGGAATCGATGAGCAACGCCCCGCACTATGTGCGCGGCATGCGCAACGGGGTGAAGTTCGGCGCGCAGACCATGCAGGACGGCCTCCTGACCGATGGCCTCTGGTGCGCGTTCTACGATCGCCACATGGGTGGACACGCCGAGTACACGGCCAAGAAGGCGGGCATCACGCGTCAGCGGCAGGATGAGTTCGCCTTCGCGTCGCATCAGAAGGCGGTGGCGGCGATCGAGAGCGGGAAGTTCAAGGCGGAGATCGCCTTGGTCGAGATCGCAGGGAAGAAGCCGGTCGTGATCGATACCGACGAGTCGCCACGAAAGGACACCTCGATGGATGCGCTCGCCAAGCTGCGGCCCGCGTTCCCGAAGGATGCGCCCAAGGACATGAAGCCCGAGGAACTCACGGTCACGGCGGGGAATGCGCCGGGGCTGAATGATGGTGCCGCCGCGTTGGTCGTGGCCTCCGAAGCGTACGCGAAGGCGCATGGACTCCCGATCCTTGCTCGCATCACCGGCTACGCCTCGGGCGGTGGCGACCCGCAGGACTTGTTCTTTGCGCCGATCGTTGCCGTGAACAATCTCATGAAGAAGACCGGGGCCAAGATCGGCGACTACGATCTGATCGAGGCGAACGAGGCGTTCGCGTCGCAGGCGTTGGCCGATGGGGATGCGCTCGGCTGGGCCTGGGACCGCGTGAATGTGAATGGCGGCGCGATCGCGCTGGGCCATCCGATCGGCGCCTCGGGGGCGCGTGTACTCGTGACGCTGTTGCACGCGCTCGGCGCACACGGGAAGCGCACGGGAATGGCGACGCTCTGCTTGGGCGGCGGCAACGCGGTGGCGCTCTCGGTCGAGATGGTCTGAGGACCCGCGGAGCTCAGTAGATGCCCCCGCCGACCAGGTCGACGTTCAGCGACATCACTCGCGTGTTCTGGCGGTTCGTGCTGTTCGTCGGTGTCGCTGTTGCCGTCATCTTGACGATGGGATTCGTCCTCAAGCCGGTGTTCCCAACAGGTCTCCCGTTCGGTCGGGAGGGCAAGCCGCTGTATCTGCTGATCGTCGCGCTCGGGCTCGGGGTGGCAACGTTGGCGGCGGCCTTCTGGGAGAAGAGCGGCGACTGGGCGATTCTTGGCCTCGCCCCCGAGGGCTGGCGTCCTCGCGGGATCTTGCTTGCCGTCCTCGGCGGTGGCGGTCTCGCGGCGGTCGCGGCGGGGGTGTTGCTGGCGACCCGACTGGCGAGGTTCACGCCGTTGCCCGCGGGCGCGATCGTACCGTATGCATCGCACGCCCTGCTGCTCGTGGCGCTCTCGACCCTGACGGAGGCGCTCGCGTTCCGCGGCTACTTGCATGGGCTCGTTGCGCGTCGCTGGGGCGCGTGGGTCGCGGTGGCGGTTTCGACGCTGCTCTTCACCCTGTTCCACATTGGTGGAACGGCGCCGTCGGCGATGAATCTGGTGGCGGTGCTCTGTCTCGGCCTGTTCTTGGGCGCGGTGCGCGTGCGTTCCGGGGGAATCGCCGCGCCCTGGCTTGCGCACTGTGTGCTCGGCTGGGTCCAAGTTGGAGTCCTTCACTCGGGGGTGTCGGGCCTCGAGTTGGAGATGCCGCCACGCTATTTCCTTGCGCTCGCCGAGCCGGCGTGGCTTTCCGGTCGTGGCTGGGGGGTGGAGGGGGGACTCGTGGCCGCCGCGATGCTGCTTGGGGCGGCGGTGTATCTGCTGCGTCCGGTTCCCTATGCCCCACCGCCGCCGGCGCGTCCGTAACGGCCCGAGGTGCGGGAGGTTGCTGGGGTGAACGCCCCCTCCGATGCCCCCCTCGCGCGGTTAGTTTTGGAGGATGCCGAATACCGACCGTTTTGCCGTGATCGGCGCGGGCCAGATGGGCAATGGAATCGCCCACGTCTGCGCGACCAGCGGCTTTGATGTCACGCTGATCGATGTCTCGTCCGAGGCCCTCGCCAAGGGACGTGCGACGATCGAGAAGAACCTTGACCGTCAGGTGAAGAAAGGGGCGCTCGAAGCGGCCGCCCGCGATGCCGCGCTCGCTCGCCTCAAGGAGAACACCTCGATGGACGCGGTGGCCGATGCGACGATTGTTGTCGAGGCCGCGACGGAACGCAAGGATCTCAAGTTCCAGATCTTCCGCGAGCTCGACCGGATCGCCCCGGCGGGCGCGATCCTCGCCACCAACACGAGTTCGATTTCCATCACGGAGATCGCCGCCGTCACGAAGCGCCCTGAGTTGGTGATCGGGATGCACTTCATGAATCCCGTCCCGGTGATGCAACTGGTGGAGGTCATTCGCGGACTGGCCACCTCCGAGGCGACGACGGCCAGGACGGTCGAGCTCGCCAAGGCGCTCGGCAAGACCCCCGTCGAGGCGAACGACTTTCCGGGCTTCATCGCGAATCGCATTCTGATGCCGATGATCAATGAGGCCTGCTACGCCGTCATGGAAGGAGTCGGGACCCCCGAGGCGGTCGATCAGGTGATGAAGCTTGGCATGAATCATCCGATGGGTCCGTTGACGCTCGCCGATTTTATCGGCCTCGATACCTGTGTCGCGATTCTCGAAGTGCTACATGAGGGGCTCGGCGACCCGAAGTATCGCCCCTGCCCGTTGCTCAAGAAGTACGTCGCGGCGGGGTGGTATGGTCGGAAGAGCGGCCGCGGCTTCTACACCTACGCAGCGTAACATGGCAACGACGATGACTGGGGAGACGCTGATCTATCGCGGGATCACCGCGATGACGGAAGAGCAGGCGGCGATCGTCGAGACGGCGAAGCAGTTCGCCGACGAACATGTGCGTCCCTTTGCGGCGCAGTGGGATCGCGATGCGTACTTCGACCCGACGCTCGTCAAGAAACTGGGCGACCTCGGATTCCTCGGGATGTTGTTGCCGCAGGAGTACGACGGCCTCGGTCTCGACTCGATGACGTATCTTCTCGCGCTCGAGGAGATCGCGGCGGCGGACGCGAGCGTGGCGGTCATGCTGTCCGTGCACAATTCCCTGCCGACCGTGATGCTCAACACGCACGGGACGGCGGCGCAGAAGGCGAAGTTCCTCGCCCCGCTCGCTCGCGGTGACCTGCTCGGCGGCTTCGCGCTCTCCGAGGCCGATGCCGGCTCGGACGCCTCGGCCATTCGTTGCCAAGCCGTGCGCGACGGGGACGATTGGATCATCAACGGCAGCAAATCGTGGATCACCAGCGGCACGCATGCCGGTGTCGTGATCGCCATGATCCGCACCGACACCCCCGAGGCACCCCGCCGCTCGAAGGGCATTTCGGCGTTCATCCTGACGCCGGATCTCCCGGGCTTTCATATCGGCAAGAAGGAAGACAAGCTCGGCATGCGCGCCTCGCCGACGGTGCAGTTGACCTTCGACACCATGCGCGTGCCAGGGGATCGCTTGCTCGGCGCCGAAGGCATGGGCTTCATCTACGCGATGCAGTCGCTCGAGCATGGCCGCATGGGAATCGCGGCGCAGGCGATCGGCATCGCGCGTGCGGCGTTCGAGGCCGCGGCCGCGTACGCGAACGAGCGCAAGCAGTTCGGCCGCCCCATCGCCGAGTTCCAAGGGGTGCAGTTCAAGTTGGCGGACATGGCCACGCGCATCACCGCCGCGCGCGCCATGCTGCACCAGACCGCGGCCGCGAAGGATCACGGGGTGGATGTCTCCGCCGAGTCGTCGATGTGCAAGCTCTTCGCGAGCGAGACGGCGATGTGGGTCACCACGCAGGCCGTCCAGGTCTTCGGGGGCTACGGGTATGTGAAGGACTATCCTGTGGAGCGCTACTTCCGTGATGCGAAGGTCACGGAGATCTACGAGGGCACGAGCGAGATCCAGCGCGTGGTCATCGGGCGGGCGGTATCTAGCGGGACGTAGGACAGAGGATGGAGGCTGCATGCGTACGACCGCCTGGCCTCAGTCCGCATGTCCGCGCCGTTGCTTTCATCTTTCATCTTTCATCCTTCAGCCTCCATCCGCAGTTCTATGAAGATCTTCGAAACGATGTCCAAACTTGGCCACGAGCAGCTCGTCATGTGCGCCGACGAGTCGGCTGGCTACCGCGGCATCATCTGCATTCACGACACGACGCTCGGCCCCGCCCTCGGCGGCACGCGCTTCTGGAATTATGGTTCTGAAGAAGAAGCCATCACGGACGCGCTGCGCCTCGCGCGCGGGATGACGTATAAGAACGCCGTCGCTGGCTTGAATCTCGGTGGCGGCAAGTCGGTGATCATCGGCGACAACCGCACGACGAACCGTGAGATGATCTTCCGCGCGCATGGCCGCTTTGTGGAGTCGCTCGGCGGGCGCTACGTGACCGCCGAAGATGTCGGCACGAGCACGTCGGACATGGACTTCGTCCATATGGAGACCGACTACGTCGCTGGTCTGGCGAACAAGTCGGGGGACCCGTCGCCAGTGACGGCGCACGGCGTCTTCCGGGCCATTCAGGCGTCCGCGAAGCACAAGTGGGGCTCGCCCTCGTTGCAGGGAAAGACGGTGACGGTGCAGGGCCTCGGCAATGTCGGCACGTATCTCTGCCGCGAACTGCATGCGGCCGGCGCGAAGCTGATCGTCACGGACATCCGCCCCGAGCGCGTGAAGGCCGTGGTGGATGAGTGCGGCGCAACGGCGGTGCAGGGCGACGACATCTACTCGGCGCCCGCCGATATCTTCGCCCCCTGCGCGCTCGGCGCGATTCTCAACGACGACACCATCCCCAAGCTCAAGGTCGAGATCGTGTGCGGTGGGGCCAACAACCAGTTGCTCGAGCCGGAGAAGCACGGCGCGGCGCTGGAGAAGCGGGGCATCCTGTACGCCCCGGACTTCGTGGCGAATGCCGGCGGGGTGATCAACGTGTACGGCGAGGTCGCCGACTGGACGCGCGAGCGTGCGCTTCGCAAGGCCGACGAGATCTTTGAGACCGTCCTTGGCGTGTACACGATCGCGAAGAACGAAGGCATGTTGACGTACGACGCGGCCGACAAGCTCGCTGAGCGTCGCATTGCCGCCGTGCACGGCATGCTGCGCACGTGGCCGCAGTGGCCGCGGAAGAGCTGACGATGACCGAGCGCATTCCGATCGCGTCGGACCACGCCGGGTTCGAGATGAAAGCACATCTCACGCGTGTGCTGCGGGAGTGGGGCTATGAGGTGGAGGATCTCGGCACGCACTCGCCGGCGTCCACCGATTATCCCGATTACGCGCATCCGCTGGCCGAGCAGGTGGAGACGGGGGTGGCCCAGCGGGGCGTGTTACTTTGCGGGACGGGACTTGGGATGTCGTACGCGGCGAACCGCCATCACGGCGTGCGCGCGGCGGTGGCGTGGGCGCCGGAGATCGCGGAACTCGCGCGCAAGCACGGCGATGCGAATGTGCTCGTGGTGCCCGCGCGATTTGTGAGTGAAGAGGACGCGGTGCGCATCCTGCGCATCTGGCTCGACACGCCGTTCGAGGGTGGACGGCATCAGGGTCGAGTCGCCAAGATCGAAGCGTCGGGCCATGCGCCCGCGGGGGAATCGTGAAGCTAGGCTGGAATCAGTGGGACCGTCGCCTGCCGGGTGACGCCCTGACACAGACCGATCCGGAGATCGCGGCGCTCATTGCCGCAGAGACCACGCGCCAGTGCGAGGGGCTGGAGCTGATCGCCAGCGAGAACTTCGTTTCGCCGGCGGTACTCGAGGCGACGGGCTCGTCGCTCACGAACAAATATGCCGAGGGGCTGCCGGGGAAGCGCTACTACGGCGGGTGTGAGGTGGTGGACAAGGTGGAGCAGTTGGCGATCGATCGCGCCAAGCAACTCTTCGGCGCGGATCACGCGAACGTGCAGCCGCACTCGGGGGCTTCGGCCAACGCGGCGGTCTACCTCGCCTTCTTGAAGCCCGGCGAGACGGTGATGGGCCTCGATCTCTCGCAGGGTGGCCACCTCACGCATGGCTCCCCCGTCAACTTCTCCGGGCTCAACTATCGCGCGGTGCATTACGGGGTGAACGATGACGGGATCATCGATTACGCCGCGATGCGCGAAATGGCGCGTCGCGAGAGGCCGAAGATGATCATTGCCGGCTACAGCGCGTACTCGCGTGTGCTCGATTACCAGCAGTTCGCGGACGCGGCGAAGGAAGTCGGCGCGATCTTCATGGTGGATATGGCACACTTCGCCGGTCTCGCCGCGACCGGGGTCTACCCGAGCCCGATTCCCTTTGCTGATGTCGTAACGACCACGACACACAAGACATTGCGTGGCCCGCGCGGCGGATTGATCCTCTGCAAGGCGGAGCACGCGAAGGCCGTCGACAAGGCGATGTTCCCCGGAACGCAGGGGGGCCCGCTGGAACATGTGATCGCGGCCAAGGCGGTCGCGTTCCTCGAAGCCCTGCGCCCGACCTTCAAGGACTATTGCGTGCAGGTCGTGAAGAACGCGCAGGCGCTGGCGGGTGCACTGATGGAACGCCACGTGCATATCGTGTCGGGGGGCACCGACAATCACCTGATGCTGTGTGATCTGCGTACGCGCAACGCCTCGCTCACGGGCAAGGTGGCCGAGCAGGCGCTTGATCGCGCGGGAATCACGGTGAACAAGAACACCGTGCCGAAGGAGACGCAGTCGCCGTTCGTGACGAGCGGCATCCGCATCGGGACACCGGCGGTCACAACGCGTGGGATGCAGGAGGGCGAGATGGTGCAGATCGCCGCATTGATCGATCGGGTGTTGGTCGCGCCCGATGATGCGGCGGTCACGGCCGCCGTGAAGAAAGAAGTGCAGGCGATGGCGGCCGCGTTCCCGCTGTACTTGTAGTTGCCGATGCCTGATCTCGCGTTCCGCGATGGCGTGATGGACCGGATTCGCTTGCGCGAGAACCGGTATGATGAACGCGCGTATCTGTTCATCCTCGCGGCGCTCGAGTACGTGCAACAGAAGTTACCGGAGCGCCGTCATCTCTCGGGACGGGAATTGGCCGTGGGGTGCAAGGAACTCGCACTGGGCCGGTACGGTGTGCTCGCGCGCACGGTCCTCGAGCACTGGGGGATCCGTGCCACCGAGGATTTCGGCGCGGTCGTGTTCGCGCTCGTGGACACCGGCCTCTTGATGAGCCAGCCGCAGGACAACAAGGCAGACTTTGTGGGCGTGTACGACTTCCACGAGGCGTTCGACCGCACGTATCCGTGGAATCCCCCGGCGGACGTCTGACCGGCGCATCAATTCCCTTCGGAGACCCACGATGACGGTACGTGTCACGACGGCGGAGCAGGCGGCAGCACGCGATGCTGCCGCGATCAGCGCAGGGGTCGCGTCGTGGACATTGATGCAGCACGCGGGTTCGGCCACGGCGCAGCTCATCCTGCAGCGCTATCCCGACGTGCGCATCAGCGGCGCCATCGTCTACGCTGGGAGTGGCAACAATGGTGGCGATGCGTACGTCGTCGCGCGAGTGCTTGCCGAGGCGCGTTGCCCGGTCACGGTCATCGCCCAGGCGGCACCGTCCAGCGAGGACGCGCGGCGTGCGCAGGTCGAAGCGCTGGCGGTCGTGCACGAGGTGAGCGACCCACCACGTCCCGCGGTGATTGTCGACGGCCTGTTGGGGGTCGGGGCGCGGGGTGAGGCGCGGGCGGAGATCGCGGAGCAGATCCGCGCCATCGCCGAGTGGCGGGCGCAGGGGGCGGCGGTCGTGGCGCTCGATCTCCCGAGTGGTATGGATGCCGACACCGGCGCGGGTGGCGTCGTCGTGCGCGCCGATCTGACGTGCACGTATGGCACCGTGAAGCGCGGACTCCTGCTGCGGCGCGACGAGGCAGGTGAGATTCTCTGTCTCGACATCGGACTCGGTGCGCACGCGGCGATTCCGGACCAAGCGCCGATTCTTCTGGATGCCGACTGGGTGCGTGAGGCGATCCCGCCGCTGCCAGCCGATGCGCACAAAGGGGTGCGTCGTCGCCTCGCGATCATTGGCGGCGGGGAAGGGATGGCTGGTGCCCCGATGCTGGCCGCGCGCGGTGCGATGCGCAGCGGCATCGGCATGGTCCGCCTGCTCGTCTCACCGAACAACGTGCCGGTCGTGCAGGCCGCACTTCCAGAAACGATGGCTGCCCGGTGGCCGGTGACCGCCGAAGACCAGCAGCGCGTCCTTGGCTGGACACACACGCTGTTGATCGGCCCGGGCCTCGGACGCACCACGATGACGCGCGCGCTCGTGGAACGGCTGCTCGTGGAGTGGAAGGGGCCCGTGGTCCTCGATGCCGATGCGCTGAATGTGTTCGAAGGAGAGCCTCGCACGCTTGGCTCGCTCCTTGGGGCGCGTCCGGCCATCGTCACGCCGCATCCTGTGGAGGCCGGCCGACTGCTGCGCCGCACCGGCGCCGTCGTCAGCGCCGCGCGCTTTTCGGTCGGGCTCGAACTGGCCAAGCAACTCGGGGCGACCGTGTTGCTCAAGGGCGTCCCGACCGTCATCAGCACGCCCGATGGCCGCGTCGCCGTGAGCGCGGCCGGCAGCCCGACACTCGGGACGGCGGGGAGCGGTGATGTTCTGGGCGGCATCGTCGCAACGTTGCTTGCGCAGACAGGGGATCCCTTCGCTGCGGCCGCGAGTGCAGCGTGGGTGCACGGACGCGCGGGCGAGCTGGCGGCGATGCGCGGGTCGGTACGCGGCAGTTCGCTCGAGGATGTTGTGGTCGCGTTGCGCGAGGTCTGGCGCCTCGACGATCCCACGCCTGCCCGTCCGGTGCTCTGCGCGCTCCCCTCCACCGGTCGGTCGCGATGAGCCGTCATGTGCCGATGGGACCTGGCGCCGAGTTCGACGCCGTGCGGGCGCTCCTCGCGCAGTGGGGCACCGCGGCCGAGGGCGTCGGTGATGACGGAGCGGTGCTCGATGTGCCGAGCGGCTCGCGGCTGGTCGTGAGCACCGACACCACGGTCGAAGACGTGCACTTCCGTCGCTCCTGGCTGAGTGCCGAAGAGATCGGCTGGCGCGCGACGCAGGCCGCGCTGAGCGATCTGGCGGCGATGGGGGCATCGCCACTCGGGGTGCTGCTGGCGCTCACGGTGCCGGTGAACTGGCGCGAGGACTTGAGTGCGCTCGCCGACGGTATTGCGGCGGCCACACGGTCCGCGCGCGCCCCGATCGTGGGTGGGGATGTGACCGCGGGAGATCGTCTCGCGCTCGCCATCACCGTGCTTGGGCATGCCAAGCGGCCGCTCTCGCGGGCGGGGGCTCGGGCCGGCGATACGCTCTACCTCACGGGTGCCCTTGGCGGTCCTGGCGCCGCGCTGGCGGCGTGGGAGTCGGGCACGACCCCGAGTGCCGCCGCCCGCGCGCGCTTTGCGAAACCCATCGCACGAATTGCTGCGGGGGAATGGCTGGCCGCCCATGGGGCGACGGCTGCGATCGATCTTTCCGATGGGCTCGCCGGTGATGTCGCACATCTCGCGGCCGCGAGTGGGGTGCACTGCGTGCTCGAGCTGGATGCCATTCCTTGCGTGGCCGGCATTGACGTCGGCGCCGCGCTCGCCAGCGGCGAAGAATACGAGTTGTTGATCGCCGCGCCCGGGCTCGATACGCAGGCGTTCGCCGCGGCGCACGACGGCCTCTCCCTGACCGCCGTCGGACGCATCGAGCGTGCGAATGGTGCGCCGGGCGCGAGGAATGTCACGGCGGAGCGCGCGGGACGTCCCACCGCGCTTCCCACGGCGCTGCCGCGCGCGCACGACCACTTCGCCGCATGATCGCGCTCGTCAGGAGTGCTCGCGCCGGTTGCGCCGTTTGCATCGAGAGGACGCCATGATTCGCGCGGTCATCGTGCTCGTTGCCGCTCCACTCTGTACGCTCGTCTGCGGCGGCATGGCGATTCTCGCCGCGCTGTTCCGCATGACCGACGGGCCGAACTCGTGGTACGCGAAAGCCCCGCGCTATTGGGGGCGGTCGATCCTCTGGATCTCCGGCGTGAAGGTCGTGGAACATGACGCCGAACGAAAGCGCGGAGCGCAACACGTCTTCGCCGTGAATCATGTGGCGAACTACGACGTGCTCGCGGTCGCGGCCAAGCTGCGGTGGATCAAATTCGTGGCCAAGGCCGAGCTCTTCAAGATTCCCGGCTTCGGCAAGGCGATGCTGTCGGCGGGGATGATTCCCATTGAACGCGCCAACCGCAAGGCCGCGTTCGGATCGTATTCCCTCGCCACAAAGCGCATCCAAGCGGGGGCCTCCGTGGCCGTCTACCCAGAGGGAACGCGGGGGAACGCCTACCCGCTACGTCCCTTCAAGAAGGGCCCCTTCGTGCTGGCCATCCAAGCGCAGGCCCCCGTGATTCCCGTACTGGTCTACGGCCAGCAAGAGGTCCAGCCAGTGGGGAAGTTCAGCGTCAGGCCGGGAATCATCCACATGCATTATCTCCCGCCCATCGCCACGACGGGAATGAATTACGAGGATCGTGACCAGCTTGCCCGACTGACGTACGAGTCCATGGCCGCCTGCCTCGAGCGAGAGTACGGCGTTGTCTCGCCCCCGTTCCGTGGTGCCTAAGCCCTTAGTTTGCACGTAGCCTCCATCCTCCAGCCTCCGTCCTGATCATGAGCGCCACTATCATCGCCGTCGTCGCCCGCGAGATCCTCGACTCCCGCGGCAATCCCACTGTCGAGGCCGAGGTCGTCCTTGAGGACGGCACCTATGGTCGCGCCGCCGTGCCGAGCGGTGCATCCACCGGTGCGCACGAAGCCAACGAACTGCGTGATGGCGATGCCAAGCGCTACCTCGGCAAGGGCGTGCGCAAGGCCGTCGCGAACGTCCGCCGACTGATTGAGCCCGAACTCATCGGCCTCGACGTCGTGGACCAGATGACGATCGACCGCGCGATGATTGCGCTCGATGGCACGGCGACCAAGTCCAAGCTTGGTGCGAATGCGATGCTGGCTGTGTCGATGGCGTCGGCGCGTGCCGGTGCCGCGGCCGTGGACCTTCCGCTATATCGCTACCTCGGCGGCCCGCTCGCGCGGACGCTTCCGGTGCCACTCATGAACATTCTGAATGGCGGCGCGCACGCGACCAACACCGTGGACTTCCAGGAGTACATGATCGTGCCGGTCGGCGCCGAGAACTTCTCGGACGCGCTGCGCATGGGCACGGAAGTGTTCCACGCGCTGAAGAAGGTGTTGGTGAAACGCAAGCTGAGCACCGGTGTCGGTGACGAAGGCGGCTTCGCCCCCGATCTCAAGAGCGATGAAGAGGCGCTCACCGTCGTGATGGAGGCTATTGAGACGGCCGGCTACAAGCCGGGCGAGCAGATCGCGATCGCGCTCGACTGTGCGGCCAGCGAACTCTTCAGCAAGGGGAAGTACACTTTCAAGAAGAGCGGCGCCGGCACCAAGACCGCCGACCAGATCATTGAGCTCTATGCGAAGTGGTTGCGCAAGTATCCCATCGTCTCCATCGAGGACGGACTTGCCGAGAGTGATTGGGCGGGCTGGGGCCGCCTGACCGAAGCACTGGGCGATCGGTGCCAGCTGGTGGGCGACGATCTGTTCGTCACCAACACCAAGTTCCTCGCGCGCGGCATTGAGGAGGACGTGGCGAATGCGATTCTGGTGAAGGTCAACCAGATCGGCACGCTCACCGAGACGCTGGAGACCATTGAGATGGCCGATCGCAACGGATATCGCTCGATCATCTCACATCGCTCGGGCGAGACCGAGGACACCTTCATCGCTGATCTCGCCGTCGCGACGAATGCGGGCCAGATCAAAACGGGCTCGGCGAGCCGCACCGATCGCGTGGCCAAGTACAATCAGCTGCTCCGCATTGAAGCCGAGCTCGGCGCGCACGCCGAGTATCCGGGTGGTGGCATTTACGGGATGGAGGGATAATGGCGGCGAAGAAGCGCGCGAGTGCGGCGGCTCAGGCGGGCGCGGGGCCGGCGGCGCCGCGCACACCCGGATGGATCGCCTTGCGCGTCGCACTCGGGGCGATGGCGCTTTCCGCGGTCGCCTTTGCCGTGCAGGGTGGGGAGTATGGCACCAGCGACCTGCTGTCACAACGAGGGCAACTCGCCGCGCAGCAGGCCATCGTGGACTCGCTGGAGAGGCGCGTGGCGGAACTGGCGGCCTACAAAAAGGCTGTGGAGACGGACCCGGTGGTGCAGGAGCGCATTGCCCGAGAGGAATTCGGGATGGTGAAGCCCGGCGAAGTACTGTATCGTTTTGCTGACGGAGACTCGAAGGAGCCTTAACTGATGCGGCTGTCCTGGCGGCGGATGCTGATTGTGGTCGCCATGCTCGCGACCTCCAGCCTGAGTTGTGGTCGCGAGATCACCGGACCGTCGCGGTCCGGTCCGCGACTCAGCGCGGCCATTGCGCTCGCCCCGAGACTGCCGCAGGCGGTGCGCGGTGTCGATGGCGCCAGTCTCGTGTTGTATCAGTCGGTGCGCCTCGTCTTTCAGCGCGCCAGCGGTGTCACCGCGCTCGACCGCACGTATGCCTTTCCGTCCACCGCCGATTCCCTCGCGCTCACGGTCGCGGTCCCTCTTGGCGACAACGCGACTGATGCAGGGGAGTCCTTCAACCTCACCCTGCGCCTGTTGGCGGCGAATGGCGTGGTGTTGTTCGAAGGCGGGCCGGTGCCGGTCTTCGCGCGGGCCGAGGGCGCGACGGGGCCGCCGCCGCAACCGGTGGAAGTCCCGGTCACGTACGTTGGTCCGGGCGCGCAGGCGACCCGCCTCGTGATTGGCGGATCCTCCTCGGTGCAGCTCACGGGGACGCAGGCCATCGCCTTCTCGACGCAAGCGTTTGACGCGCTCGATCAGATTGTGCCCAACGCCGCGGTGATCTTCACCAGCTTGGATACGAGCATCGTGCAGGTCGGCGCCACGGGGAACGCAGTGGCGCGCAATAAGCGCGGCGGCACCCTGGTGATCGGTCGGCTGCTTGCCGGACCTGCCGACACGGTGTCGGTGAGCGTACAACCGAATGCGACGGCGATGGTCGTGCAGAGTGGCAACGCGCAGACTGCACCGGCGGGAAGTGCGCTCAGTGCGCCAGTGACGGTGCGTGTCACCGCTGCAGATGGGCTCGGCGTCAGCGGCGTGTCGGTGAACTTCGCAACGTCCTCCGGGGGCTCGGTCTCCAGTGCTGCCGTCGTGACGAGTGCGACGGGAGACGCCGCGGTGACTTGGACGCTCGGGACGACCGTCGGCGCGCAGTCGGCCACCGCGAGTGCGGCGGGACTCACGGGCAGTCCGCTGACCTTCAACGCGACTGCGACGGCGACGGCGGCCACACAGTTGGCCTTTACCGGACAGCCGAGCGCAGTCGTCGCCGGCGTGAGCATCGCCCCCGCGGTTCAGATCACGGCGCGCACGTCCTTGGGGGCGCTCGCCACGAACTTCAATGGACCGATCACCATTGGATTCGCAGCGAATCCCGGGGGTAGCGTCATCACTGGCACCGTGACCGTGAACGCCGTGAATGGCGTGGCCGCGTTCACCGACCTCAGCATGGCGGTCGCGGGCGCGGGGTACGCACTCTCCGCGACGGCGGCGGGGCTGAGCGGGGCGACGTCGAATGTCTTCACCGTGACGCCGGCGGCCGCGTCAGCGGTCCTGTGGAGTCAGCAACCGGTGGGGGGCACGGCGGGCGTCGCCCTCGTCCCGGCCCCACGCGTCCGCGTGGTCGATGCGTTCGGAAATACCGCGCCCTTCGCGGGCAACGCGACAATCGCTCTGGCGGCGAATCCCGGTGGCGCGTCGCTCGCGGGAACCCTGACCGTGGCCCTCGCGAGCAGTGAGGCCACCTTCAGCGACGTGCGCCTCTCGGCGATCGGCGTCGGCTACACGTTGCAGGCGGTGATTGCGGGATTGCCGACGGTCACGAGCAACGCCTTCGTGGTCGGCGCGGGCTCGGTGACGTGGATCAGCGCGGGCGGCGGGGCGTGGAGTAATGCATCGAACTGGTTGCCAGCCCGCGTGCCGGTGGCAGGGGATACCGTCGTCATCACGTTGTCTGGTACGTACACCGTCACCGTGGATGTGCCAAGCCCGAACGTTGCGCGCGCGATTCTCGGTGGCGCGAGCGGCGTACAGACGCTCGCCATGACCAGCCGCACGCTCACGGTCGCCGGGTCGATGATCGTGGGCGCGAACGGAGCGGTGAGCGCGTCAAGTAGCACCATCAACGGTCCAGGCGTGCTGACGAACAACGGGACGTTGTCGTTGGTCAACAGCACGATCAACGCGCCGTTCGTCAATCAGGGCCTGGTCGTGGCGAACGCCACCACCGCGATCACCGGCGCGTTCACGGCGTCGGCCGGGTCGGTGGTGCGGCTGCAGGGAGACAACACCACGGGCTTCGCGTCCCT
>CAYUMN010000036.1:0-19465 GCA_964445835.1 uncultured Gemmatimonas sp. | reverse complement strand
CCAGTCGAGACGTCTGTCTTCGGCTACGATCAGCTTGGGCGAATGACGCAGGCAGACAACGAGCAAGGGGTATCTGACGCTCGTCCTTCGCGAATGGCGCGCGCAAGACCGACTCGACCATCTTGCGCTTCTCCTCTTCTACGGCGGCGGACCCGAACTTCACCGTTCTGCATATCACGGGTCTCTCGTTCACATACGATCCGTCTGGACGGCGTCTGACTCACTCCGACACCTGGGGCAGGCAAGTCCACTCGTACGATGGGGTCGGCCAGCTCACACAGACCGTGTGGGGCTATGACATCGCCGACCGGCCGATCAGCCGGTCGGGCCCGATGGGCGAGACCGCGACCTACGATGTTCGCGGGAAGCGAATCGCGGTCGCAGGATTACCGGACCTTGCCACCGGCGCGACGGACGAGTGTGTGCCGGATGGCGGACCGTCGGTGCACTGGGCGTGGGTGAACTCTGCAGGTGGCGGGAACGGGGCGTGGGCCATCGCACCCACCGGCCACACCTGTCTGACCCGTTTGGGTCGTTCAGCATGATCCCGATGAACACGCGCCGCGGCAATCACCGCGTCGTGTCTCCTCAGTTCCCGATCTGCCCGAACTTCTTGTCGCCCCAGCAGAACAACCGCTGCGCCGCATTGATCGCGCACATATGCTGCCCGCCGCCACTGAAGCTCGTAAAGCCCGATCCGAGATTCGCCACCGGCGACTGCTCGGGCAACACCGAGCGGTCGCCGTTGCCGATGGCACCATAGATATTGCCGCCCCAGCAGCGGGGCGCACCATTCTCCGCGCGTCCGCAGATCGTTGAGGTTCCCGAGCTCATCGTCGTGTACGTCAGTGAATCGAGAATCGCTCCAGGGACCCCGCGATGCGTCAGCCCCGAGCGATCACCGAGTTGCCCCGCGCTGACGTTGATTCCCCAACACTCCACGACGCCGTCGGTGCGGAGCGCGCACGTGTGTTCGCCCCCGGAGGAGATGTCCGTGTAGGCGACCGTACTGCTCACGCGCCCCGGCGCCGTGCGCACGAGACCGAAGCTGTTGTACGCGACGGCGCCACGACCGAGTTGGCCGAACCGATCGTGTCCCCAGCAGTTCGCCGTCCCGGTCGTCGTGAGGGCACAGCTGTGCTCCACACCCAGCGAGATCTTGACGTAGCGCACTGCAGTCCGGACGGAGACCGGCGACGCACGAGGCGTCTGCGAACTATCCCCCAACTCGCCTCGCGTGTTGCGCCCCCAGCAGAAGGCTTGACCGCTCGCGGTGAGGGCGCAGCTATTGCTCAGGCCGATGGAGATCTGCACGAACGCCGAATCGCCGAGCACCCGCACCGGGGCGAAACTCTTCACGATCGTGCCGTTGCCGAGGAAGCCGGCATTCCCGCCTTCATTGCCGCCGCCCCAACACCACGCGGCACCGGCCGCGGTGAGTCCGCAACTGTGCGTCACACCAGCCGCAATACTCGTGAACGTCAAGCCACCACTGACCTGCAATGGACGACGCGCGCAGGTGCCGACTTCCGAGCACGAGCTCACCGTGAGCACGCCGAGTTGGCCGTACTGATTCGCACCCCAACACCACGCCTTCCCATCGGAGGCAAGTGCACAGGTGTGCTGGAACCCAGCCGCCACCTGCGTCCACGTGCCGCCGCCGAAGATCTCGGCTGGAGACACCTGCGATCGGTCGCGCGCGCCCTGATCGGTGGGCTCAGAGAGCGCGTTGCAGGCGGCGAGCGCGAGTGGCGCGACGGCCAGCAACAGGAAACGAAAGCGCATGGACATAGGGGAATCCTACCCCAGTTACCCGTGGACTGTCCATCGGACGGACCCCATCTTCAGCATATGCGCCCTCCCGTGCCAATCACCCTCGAAGGCCACAACGTGCGCCTTGAGCCCCTCGCCGCGTCACACGCGCCGGTACTCACGGCCGCCGCCAGCGATGGCGCGCTCTGGGAGCTCTGGTTCACCTCCGTTCCCTCCCCGTCCTCCGTGGACGACTACATCGGCGCGGCCCTTCAAGGCCAAGCCGAGGGCTCAATGCTCCCGTGGGCGATCCGCGAACTCGCGGGGGGGGCCATCATTGGCAGCACCCGTTATCACGACATCGTCGCCCCGATCGATCGTGTGGAGATCGGCTACACCTGGTACGCCGCACGCTGGCAACGGACCCACGTGAACACGGCCTGCAAGCTCCTGTTGATGACCCACGCCTTCGACACCCTCGGCACCGCGGTGGTGGGACTCCGGACCGACCTCGCGAATACGCGATCCCAACAGGCGATTGAACGGCTCGGGGCGCATCGCGACGGGGTGCTCCGGCACCATCAGGCGCGGCGTGATGGTGCCGCGCGCGACACGGTCATGTACAGCATCCTCGCGGCCGAGTGGCCGGACGTGCGCGCACGTCTATCGGCGGCACTGCAGCCGCGCTAGCTTCTGCCCCCTCTCACCGAGGGAACGCATGGCGAGCGCACGGAAAAGCAAGGCGAAGACCAAAGCGAAGGCAAAGACCAAAGCGAAGCCAAAGACCAAAGCGAAGCCAAAAGCCAAATCCAAGGCGAAGCCAAAGGCCAAGCCGGCTGCCTCGACCAAGCCGATCAAGCCGACCAAGCCGATCAAGCCGACCAAGCCGACCAAGCCGACCTCGCGGCCCAAGGCCAAGTCCGCTGCAACCTCGGCGACCTCGGCGACCGCGGCCACCTCGCGCCGCCAGTCCGCCCTCCTCCGCCTCAGCTCCGCGATCGCCGCCGCGACCAACGAGCAGGAGATCTGCGACAGCGTCGTGAACGGGCTCCGCGACGAAGCGCTCGGCTACACCTTCCTCGGCGTCTTTCTCCTTGATGATGCGACCGGCGATCGGGTGATGGTCGCCAGCGTCGGCTGGACCGCCGCGCGACCCGGCTTCCGCCTCACCAAGGGGCACGGCATCACCGAACGCGCGATGCTCGACGGCAAGCTGCACTACACTCCCGCCGTGCGCCGCGAATCGAACTATGAGCCCACGCTCAACAGCGGCTCGGAAGTCGATGTGCCGTTCATCATCGACGGACGCGCCATTGGCGTGCTCGCGGTGGAGAGCACCAAGCCCGATGCCTTCGGCGAGAGCGACTTCGAGATTCTCACCGCCGCGGCCAATCAGGCGAGCATCGCGATCGCCCGGGCACGGCTGATTGTCTCGCAACGCCGCCGCGCCGACGAACAGCAGGCGGTGCTCGCCTCCATGGCCGATCTCCTCACACAACGCGAGCTGCCGCGCACGCTGCAAGCGACGCTCGTGCGCGCCGTCGCCCTGCTGGGCGTCACCGGCGGCGAGCTCGCGATCTTCGACGCCACACGGGAAGAACTCGTCGTGGCCGCCAGCCATCAGGTGGGCATCGATACCACGGGCATTCGCCTGAAGCTCGGCGAGGGAGCGATGGGGCTCGTCGCAGAGTCGAAGGAACCGCTGATCATTCCCGACTATCACGCCTGGCTCGGCAAATCGACCAAGTATTCGGATGTGCCGGTGCGGTCGGTCGTCGCCGCGCCGCTGTTGATTGACAACCGCCTCGTCGGGGCGATTGCCATTGTCGATGCCAACCCGACCCGCGTGTTCGGCGCCGACGACCTGCGCTTGCTCAATCTCTTCACGCCGCAGGCGGCAATTGCGATTGAAGGTGCGCGGCTCTACGAAGAGGCCGCGCGCCAGCGCGAGTTCTTCCGTAGCCTGCTCAACAACAGTCCCGTCGCCATCGTTCAGCTCGACACCGACTACAAAGTCGCGTCGTGCAATCCCGCCTTCGAGCAGCTCTTTCTGTACTCCGAGGACGAAGCGCGCGGCCGGAATCTCGACGAACTCATCACCGACACCCTCACCCTCGGTGAAGCGGCGCAGTACAGCCGCGATGCCGTGGATCGCCCGGTCAAGGGCATCGGCAGGCGGCGACGCAAGGATGGCACCTTCGTGGATGTCGAGATCCTCGGCGTCCCCGTCATTGCCGATGAATCGCGCGTCGCGCTGATGGGGATGTACCACGACATCAGCGAACTCTCCGAAGCACGCCGCGAGGCCGAGGGCGCGAACCGCGCGAAGAGCCAGTTCCTCGCGAACATGAGCCATGAGCTGCGCACACCGCTCAATGCGATCATCGGTTACAGCGAGATGCTCCAGGAGGAAGCGCAGGATATCGGGGTCGACACCTTCATTCCCGACTTGGCCAAGATCAACACCGCGGGCAAGCATCTCCTCGCGCTGATCAACGACGTACTCGATCTCTCGAAGATCGAAGCCGGCAAGATGGAGGTCTTCCTCGAGACCTTCGATGTCGACGCGATGCTCGAGGAAGTCCTCGCGACCATCGCTCCGATGGCCGCGAAGAACAACAACCGGCTCGTCGTCGAGCGCGACACGCCACTCGACACCATGCACGCCGACCTCGTGAAGGTCCGGCAGATGTTGCTGAATCTTCTCTCGAACGCCTGCAAGTTCACCGACGGGGGGATCATCACCGTGAGTGTGCACCGCGCACTCGGGCCTGATGGTCCGCAACTCACCTTCGCGGTGCGCGATTCGGGCATCGGCATGACCCCGGACCAGCTCGGGCGCCTCTTTGAGTCGTTCACGCAGGCCGAGTCCTCGACCTCGCGTCGCTACGGCGGCACTGGGCTTGGACTCGCGCTCACACGTCGCTTCTCCGAAATGCTCGGCGGCACCGTCACCGTGGAGAGCACACCGGGCGAAGGGTCGATCTTCACGCTGCGACTCCCGACCGTGGTGGACCCCAGCAAGCGCGGCGGCACGGCAGAGCCCGCCGATCGTGCACCCGCACCTCAAGGCGATGGATCCGCCGGTACCGTGTTGATCATTGACGACGATGCCGATGCCCGTCGCCTGTTGCGCACGGTGCTCGTGGCCGATGGCTTCCATGTAGAAGAGGCGACCGACGGCACCAGCGGGCTCGCGCTCGCGGCGCAGTTCCGCCCCGACGCCATCACGCTCGATGTGCTGATGCCGGGCATGGATGGCTGGGAAGTGCTCCAGCGCATCCGCGCCGATGCCACACTCGCTGACACGCCGGTGATCATGCTCTCGGTCCTCCACGAGCAGCAGTTGGCCCTCGCCCTCGGCGCCACAGAGTATGTCACCAAGCCGATCGACCGCGCGCAACTGCGGCGCATCCTGAGTCGCCATCCCTCGAGCGATCCCACCGGCGCCGTCCTCGTGGTGGAGGATGACACCGCCATGCGGAAGAGCTTCGCGCGCGGCTTCGCCCGTGAAGGGTGGAGCGTGATGGAAGCGGAGAATGGCCGCGTGGCGCTCGAACTCATGGCGGTGCGCACGCCATCGCTGATCATTCTCGACCTCATCATGCCGGAGATGGATGGCGGGGAGTTCATCACGCAGCTTCGCGCCGTTGAAGCCTGGCGCCAGATTCCGGTCATCGTCGTCACCGCCAAGGACCTCTCCTCCGAAGAGCGCACGCGACTCAGCGGCCATGTGAGTGAAGTGCTCACCAAGGGGTCGTACTCGCAGCTCGATCTGGTTCGCGACATTCGCCTGCTGATGCGCCGGACGCGCTCGGCGCCGCCCCAAGCCTGAGTTCCGCATGCCCCGTATCCTGCTCGTCGAAGACAACGAAATGAACCGCGACATGCTCTCGCGTCGCCTCACGCGTCGCGGGTTCACCGTCGAGATCGCCATCGATGGCGCCGAAGGGGTGCGCCGCGCCCTCGAAGGCGGATGGGATCTCATTCTCATGGACATGAGCCTCCCCGAAGTCGACGGGTGGGAGGCCACACGGCAGATTCGCGCGGCGGGGACCACGGGCGCCATGCCGATCATCGCGCTCACGGCGCATGCCATGAGCGGTGACCGCGACAAAGCGCTCGAAGCGGGCTGCAACGACTACGATACCAAGCCAGTCGACCTCGAGCGCCTGCTCGGCAAGATGCACACGTTGCTGCCCGCGACGACGTGAGCCCGACGATCCTCACGCCAATCGCATCGCGATGAGTTCCCCGATCCCCCGCGAGACCGCCGGCGAGCTGCGTCACGAGTTGCGCACGCCGGTGAATCACATCATCGGCTATGCGGAGATGTTGCGCGAGGACGCGGCCGATGACTCGCCCGCGGCCGTGCAACTCGATCGCATCGTTGCCGCGGCGCGCGATGTCCTGGTGCGAATCAACACCGCGCTCCCGCCCACGGGGATCGCGATGTACGACGACCTCACCGCACTGTTGACCGCATTGCGGGGCCCGCAATCGACGATCCTTGCCGCCGCGGCGGCAGTGGGTGCGGCCTCCGCTGAGGACGAACAGATCGTGGCCGACGCCGAGCGTATCGCACAGGCCGCACGTCGCCTCACGGCATGGCCGTTGCCGCCAAGCGGTCGGACCAATCCACGGATGTCGATCCCGGCGCCGCTCCCGGCGGAGACACCCTCGGCCTCCACGCCGGCTTCGGTTCCTGACGGGACACCCAAGGGCCGCATCCTGATTGTCGACGACGTCGAGGAGAATCGGACCGTCCTCGGGCGCCGCCTCGCGCGCGAGGGCTACAGCGTCGACAGCGTGGCGTCCGGCGAGGAAGCGCTCGAGCGCATCGCCGACGGGGGCTTTGATCTCGTGTTGCTCGATGTACTCATGCCTGGACTCGACGGCTTTACGGTGCTCGAACGCATCAAAGCCGATCCCGCGACCCGTGCGATTCCCGTCATCATGATCTCGGCGTTGGACGACATGGCGAGCGTGGTGCGGTGCATCGAACATGGCGCGGAGGATTATCTCGCGAAGCCCTTCGACCCCGTGCTCCTGCGCGCACGCATTGGCGTCTCGCTCGAGAAGAAGCGGTGGCATGATCGCGAGGCCGATTACATGCGACAGGTGGCGCATGTCATCGAAGCGGCGAGCGCCGTCGAGGTCGGTACCTATGCGCCCGGCAGCCTCGCCTCCATCACGGCGCGTGATGACGAACTCGGGCGCCTCGCGCGCGTGTTCGATTCAATGGCCGCGGGGATCCGTGCGCGGGAACAGCGTCTGCGGGAACAGCTCCGCGAACTTCGCACCGATGTCTCGATCGCCACGAGCGAACATCGCTCCATGGAAGCCTTCAGCGACGACAGCGATCTTTTTCCGCCAGGCAAGCTCCTCGCGGGGCGCTATGAGATCATCCGCGTCATCGGGCGTGGCGGCATGGGCGTCGTATACCGCGCACACGACCGCGAACTCAAGGAAGTGATCGCCATCAAGGCGATCCTCCCCGACCTGCTCGCCGACGATCCCGTGGTCGCCGAGCAGTTCCGCTCAGAGATCCGCCTCGCGCGACGCATCTCGCATCGCAACGTCGTGCGTACGCACGATCTCGGCGAGTCCGATGGCACCGCCTTCGTGACGATGGAGTACGTGGAAGGGATCACCGTGCGCGAGTTGCTCCGCACGCGCGGCAAACTCGGCGTCTCCAGTGCCATCGCGCTGATTCGGCAACTCACCGAGGCCCTCGCCGTCGCGCATGCGGCAGGAGTGATTCATCGCGATGTGAAGCCAGAGAACGCACTCATCGACAACGACGGGGTGCTGAAGGTGATGGACTTCGGGATTGCCCGACTCGCCGAGGCGTCATCGACGCGCACGCAGACCGGGATGACCGTCGGCACGCTCGGCTACATGGCGCCGGAGCAGTTGATGGGCGAGGAAGTGGACGCGCGCGCCGATCTGTATGCGCTGGGGGGCGTGTTCTATGAGTGCCTGACCGGACACGCGCCATTTGAGGCACCCTCGCCGATGGCGCTGATGGCGAAGGTGCTGTCGAGCGCGCCGACGCCGCCGATCGACGGGAATCCGGATGTGCCGCCGGCGCTCTCGGCGTTGGTGTTGCAGTTGCTCGCCAAGTCGCCGGCGGAGCGGCCGGCGAGTGCGTTGGTGCTGTTGGAGTTACTGGCCGAACTCGGGTAGACTCGCAGCGGGCGGCCGCAGTCTGACGGGCCGTCTTCCCCCGAACCGTTCTGTTGCACCTGCCACCGTCCCCTTGCGGACTTCGGTGTTTATTCGGTATTTATAAGCCCAGTCACTTCGGTCTTTATTCGGTATTGAACGATGTCCCTCGCCGCCCTGCAGGACCTGCGTCAGCAGCTCGCCGCCGTTGTCGCGGGGACACCCAGTGCGACCCCCGGGCTCCCCACGGGACTGACGGCTTTGGATGCAGTGCTGCCGGGGGGCGGACTTCCGCGCGGACGAATCACTGAGCTCCTCGCACCCGCGGGGGTCGGAAAAACCACGCTCGCGCGGGTGCTCGCCGCCACCACCCTCCTGAGTGGGCAAGCGGTCGCGTGGGTAGATGCCACGCGCACCCTCGATCCGCGCGATTGGGTCACGGTCGATCCCACGGGGAGCGATGCCCTTTGGGTGGTGCGTCCCGGCGAGGCCTCGCGCGCGCCCTGGTGTGCGGATCTCCTGCTGCGCACGGGCTCGTTCGCGCTCGTGGTCCTCGATGGGGCGCCCGTGTTGCCGCGCGCGGTCGCGGTGCGCCTCTCGCAACTCACGCGCGATGCTGATGCGGCGCTCTTGCTCTTAGGTGAGGGCTCTCGTGCCTCGGAGATCGGCGGCGCGTTGCGGCTCGTGCTCAAACGTCGCGATGCGCGCACGGTGCTGGCGACGGTCGAGAAGGGTGGTCCCCATCAACACATTCCCCTGCAGTTGGAGGTCGGTCATGGCCGCGACATCGCGCGTCGCGTGTGTGCGCATCCCGAGGTTCCCGATCGGCGCGGTGCAGCTCGTACAGGGACCGCTCGCCGGCGTGCCCGACGTTAACGCGCACTGGGACACGCGGCCCATCGCGCTCTTTGAGGGCACGCGCCTTCGCACCGTCACCGCCGCCGCTACACAAAGCGGCGTGCGCGTCGCGATGACCGTTGCACAGGCACGCTCCAAGTGTGCGGGCATCGCACTCCTTCCCTGGAACAACGCAGTGATTGCCCGCGAAGTCGCACGCGCCAGCGCCGCCTTTCTCTCCACCAGCCCACAAGTCAGCCCCGTGCGCGATGCACCAGGCACGTGGTGGGTCGGTGCCGATGGTTTCGAAGCCATCGGCGGAGAACGTGCGCTCGCCACCGGACTCCTCGCGCTCGCCCGCGTCTGGCATCCGCGCGCCCGCGTGGCTATCGCCGACTCCTGCATCACGGCGCACGCGGCCACCTGGAGCGCGCGCGCCGCCACCGAGCCACTGCACATCGCGCACGGCGGGGACCGTGACTACCTCGCGCGCGTCCCCATCGCCCTCGTCCCGATGGACAGGGACCTGCGTGACGCACTCGTCGCGCTCGGGCTGCGCACGGTAGGCGCGTTCGCCACGCTCGACCCACTCGAGGTCGAACGCCGCTGGGGAAGCGATGGGCTCACCGCGTGGCGACTCGCCTGCGCGGATGATCCGCGACGCGCCTCCCTTGCGCGCACCGATGATCCGCGCACCATCGTGCACGAACTCTCGACCGCCTCACCAACGCTCGAGCCGGTGCTCTTTCTCTTGCGCGCCTCGCTCGACCGCCTCGTGCGCCATCTCGCCGCCGATGGGCTCGCCGCGGCCGCGCTCACCATCACTCTCACGCTCGACGATGGTCGCACGGTCACGCGCGAGGTGCGCCCCGCGCGCCCCATCGCACGCGTGGTGCCGCTCTTTGAACGCTGTCGCGCGACGCTCGACACCTGGACGCTCGACGCATCAGTCGCCGCCGTCGAACTGCGCGTCAGTGAAACGGCGCATTCAGCAGCCGAGCAAGGAGATTTGTTGGCATCGGCATGGCGCGATCCGGCCGCAGCGGAGGCCGCACTGGCGCGCCTGCGTGCAACACTCGGCGCGGGAAGTGTGGTGCGTCCGATCGCGCGCGACTCGCACGCACCCGAACGCGCCGGAGGGTGGGCAGAAGTGGAGCAAGCGGCGCGCGCGGTGCCGCTTGATACGCTGCGCATCGCCACCGCACGCCCCTTCCCTGCTGCGCGATTGCTCGAATCTCCCGAGTCCATCGCCATCACCACAGATAAGCGCGGCACTCCAATGCAGATGTATTGGCGCGGCCGTCGCATTCTGTTGCAACGCGCCGATGGCCCCGAGCGACTCTCCGGCGACTGGTGGCAGGCCGCGCCCTTCGCCCGCGATTACTGGCGCTGCGAGAGCGATGAGCTCGGCCAAGACCTCCTGCTGTATCGCGATGCCGGCGGATGGCATCTGCAAGGATGGTACGACTGAGCGGCTACGCTGAACTCCACTGCCACTCCACCTTCTCGCTGCTCGATGGCGCCTCCGATCCCGAACGATTGGTGGAGCGCGCCCTCGCGCTCGAGTTGCAGGCGCTCGCCCTCACCGATCACGATGACGTTGGTGGTGCGGTGCGATTCGCGACGGCCGCACGCGAGGCAGGACTCGCAGGGCTGCACGGTGCCGAGCTCACGGTGGATGTGCCGTTGCCTGCGGGCCTGGAGCGCGGCGATGCCATCATCCCCGGCCGCGTGGTGGGGGAGGATGGCGTGCCGCGCCTGCGCACGCATCTCGTGCTACTCGTGGAATCGCGCGAAGGATGGGGGAACCTCTGCACGCTGATCACGCGCGCGCGACTGGATCATCCGCGTGGGCAACCACGCGTCACGCTCGACCAACTCAGCGGACACACCACTGGACTCTTCGCCCTCACGGGTTGCCCACGTGGATGGATCCCCCAACTCCTCGCACTCGGCACCGGCGGTGTGACCCCCGACGGCACACGCGCCCACGCCGCGCTCAGTGTGACCGACAGCGACCGGCTCGCGCACGCCGCCACGGGGCAACTCGCCGAGTTGTTTGAGCGACGCATCGCCGTGGAGTGCTGGGATCACGCACTCCCGGAGGAGCGCGCACTCGTCGCGCGCTTGATGCCGCTCGCTCAGCAGCACGATCTTCCGTGGCTCGTGACCAACAACGTGCACTACGCATTGCCGAGCGGGCGACTCGGGCACGATGTCCTGACGGCGCTGCGACATGGCGCGACGCTCGATGAAATGGGGACCAAGCTCCGTCCGAATGGCGAGTGGCATCTCAAGGGCTACGCACAACTCGCGCGCCGTTGGAGCGGGCGCGAGGAAGGACTCGCCGCGACGTTGATGGTGGCCGAACGTTGTGTGTTTCGGCTCGACATGCTGAAGCCGAAGCTCCCGCATTTCCCCTTGCCCCCCGGCGTGAGTGAGGATGAGTATCTCGAACGCTTGGTGGAGGACGGGGCGCAGGAGCGTTGGGGATGGCGCCGCACCGCGCGTCACGACAAACAACTCACACACGAGCTCACGCTGATCGCCAAGCTCGGGCTCTCGGGCTACTTCCTGATCGTGTGGGACATCGTGCGCTTCGCGCGGCGCGAGGGAATTCTCTGTCAGGGGCGTGGCTCGGCGGCGAACAGCGCGGTCTGCTACTGCCTCGGGATCACGGCGGTCGATCCCATCAAGCTGGAGTTGTTGTTCGAGCGCTTCTTAAGCGCAGAGCGCGCCGAGACGCCGGACATTGACATTGATTTCGCGCACCGCGAACGAGAGCGGGTGCTGCAGTATGTGTACCAGCGCTACGGGCGCGAGCACGCGGCGATGGTGTGCGAGCACATCACGTGGCGCGGGCGCAGTGCCGTGCGTGATGCCGCGCGCGTGCTGGGATTCTCCCCGGAGCAAGCGGGAACGCTCGCCGCGCTCAGCGATCGCTTCAGCGCCAAGAGCACCGCCGCCGCATTGCGCGTTGGCACGCCGAGCGCCGCCGCAGAGGACTCGCTCGAAGCAGAGGCAGCGAAGGCCGACCCATTCGCTCCCGAGCGGTCGGACGCGATGGGCCCCGCGAACTACAGCAAGCGCGCGCGCGGAGAGCACCGCACAGTCCGCGCCATTCGGAGCGGCGCTCCAGAGAGCATGCGCAGAGAGGACGCGAGCCGAGTCGCAGGCAGAGACGCGAGCCGAGACCCAGGAAGGAGTAGCGCCGAGAATGCCAGTGGAGGGAAGGCCGTGGGGCCTCCCGAAGCGAAGCCCATACCTGAGCTTCGTGCAGGGAGGCCCCACGGCCGCCCCGACGCGCACAAAAGCTCAAGCGCACACCAAACCGAGTCGCTCCTCAAACGCGCCAACATGGATCCAAACGATCCGCGCACCGGCAAACTCGCCGACATCGTCGAGCAACTCGACGCCGCCCCAAGACACCGAGGCATTCACGTCGGCGGCTTTGTCTTAACGGAAGAGCCACTGAGAACCGTCGTGCCAATCGAGCCCGCAAGCATGGAGGACCGCACCGTCATTCAGTGGGAGAAGGACGATCTCGACCCCGTCGGCCTCGTGAAGATCGACATTCTCGGACTCGGCATGCTCACCGTGCTCCAGGACTGCCTCGCCTACATCCGGCGCACCCGCGGCGTGAACATCGACCTCGGTCAACTCGATTGCGCCGATCAAGCCGTGTACGACGATCTCTGCAAAGCAGACACCGTTGGCGTCTTCCAAGTAGAAAGTCGCGCGCAGATGAACACCCTGCCGCGACTCAAGCCGCGCTGCTTCTACGATCTCGTGGTCGAGGTCGCGCTCATTCGCCCTGGCCCCATTCAGGGCGACATGGTGCATCCGTACTTGCGGCGCAAAGCAGGAACGGAGGAAGTGACCTACCCGCACCCCTCGCTCGAACCCATCCTCAAGCGCACACTCGGTGTCCCCCTCTTTCAGGAGCAGGGGATGCAGGTCGCCATCACTGCCGCTGGTTTCACACCGGGGGAGGCGGATCTTCTGCGCAAGGCGATGGGACACAAGCGCAGTCGCGAGCGGATGGCGGATATCTGCCAGAGGATGATCACGGGGATGGAAGCGAATGGCATTCCGCCCGATGTCGCGCAGCGGATCTACAATCAGATCAATGCCTTTGCGGATTATGGCTTCCCCGAGAGTCACGCGGCGAGCTTCGCGCTGATCGTGTATGCGAGTGCGTATCTGCGGCATTACTACGCGCCGGAGTTTCTCTGCGCGATGCTCAATGCGCAGCCGATGGGGTTCTATGCGCCGGGAACGCTCATTGAGGATGCGAAGCGGCACGGGGTGCAGGTGCGGCCCGTGGATATCACGCGGAGTGCTTGGGATCACACGTTGGAGCCGGGAGTGGGGCGGCATTCGGCGCCCTTTGTACGGTTGGGGCTTCGGTCGGTGATTGGGCTTGGGTCGCAGGCGCGGGGGAAGATTGAAACGGCGCTTCACCCCGCCTTCATCTCAATATCCGATTTCGTGCATCGCTCCAAACTCGGCCGACGCCCGTTGCGTGCGCTCGCTGAGGCGGGGGCGTTCGATGCCTTCGTGCAGGATGAACCTCCTGCGCGGCGACGGCGGGTGGCGTTGTGGCGGGTGCTGGAAGCCGAGCGGGGGGCGCCGGGGCCGTTGGCACTCTTTCCGGAGTCGGCGGTGCCGGCCGTGTTACCGGGCTTCTCGGCGCCTGAACTCACTGAGGCGGATTACCGGCTCACGGGGCTCTCGCTCAATGGGCATCCGATGCGGCATGTGCGCCCCCTCGTGACGCTCAATGGCGTGCGCTCCTCACGGGAGATCCTCTCGATGAAGGACGGCGAGCCCGTGGCGCACGCGGGGCTCGTGATCTGTCGGCAGCGCCCGGGGACGGCGAAGGGCTTTGTCTTTCTCACCCTCGAGGACGAGACGGGGACCATTAACGTCGTCATCACTCCACAGCGTTTTGAGCGGCAGGCGCTGTTGATCTCCCGCACGCCGCTGCTGCTCGTGCGCGGAATCCTCCAAGTGGAAAGTGGCGTCTACAACATCCGGGCGAAGCAGTTCACGGCACTGAACGCAGGGGTGGGAGAGCAGTCGGTGAAGGGACATAACTACAGATGAAGGCAGGAGGATGAACGCTGGAACAATGCGTGGAGAAAACAGGCAATGAGCCTCCCCGAATCGCCCCCCAGCCCCCATCTTTCTCCCTTCATCCTCCAGCCTCCATCCGCCGTTGTCCGATTCCGTCCGCGACCGGCTCGCCGCCGCCCTGAGCAGCACCCACACCATCGAGCGTGAGCTCGGCGGTGGCGGGATGGCGCGGGTCTTCCTCGCGACCGAGCGTGCGCTGGGGCGGCAAGTCGTCATCAAGACCCTGATTGACGACGCCTGGAGTGCGAGTGCCGCACAGCGCTTCCACCGCGAGATTCTCACGGCGGCGCAGTTGCAGCACGCGAACATCGTCCCGGTGCTCACCGCGGGGGACGCCGAGGGGTTGCCGTACTTCACGATGCCGTGGGTGGATGGGGCCTCGCTGCGCGAGCGCATCGCGCGGGGGCCGGTCCCGGTCAGCGAAGCGGTCGGAATCCTGCGCGATGTCGCACGCGCCCTGAGCGCCGCACATGCGCGCAACATCGTGCATCGCGACATCAAGCCCGAGAACATCCTGCTTTCGTCGGGCGCGGCGCTCGTGACCGATTTCGGTGTGGCGAAGGCGCTCTCCCTCGCCACGCAGGGCCCGGAAGGCACGGGGATGATGACCGCCGTCGGCGTCTCTGTGGGTACGCTCGCGTACATGTCGCCGGAGCAGATCGCCGCCGATCCCTCGCTCGACCATCGCGCGGATCTCTACGCGTGGGGCGTCGTGGCCTACGAGCTCCTCAGCGGCCAGCGCCCCTTCGCGCAACTCAGCGGCACTGCCCTCACGCGGGCGCAGCTCAGCGAGATGCCACCCGCACTCAAGAGCGTGGCACCGCAGGTCCCTGCCCCGCTCGCGAATCTCGTCATGCGTTGCTTGGCGAAGGCGCCAGCGGATCGACCGAGTCAGGCGAGCGAACTGCTCGGCGTGCTCGATCTTCCCTCGGGAGAGGCGCCGGCGATAAGCCCCGCCAACTCACGGAAAGCGGCAACCGCCGTGCTAGCACTGATCGTAGTCGCGACCATGGCGGGATGGCTCTGGAACAAGCGCGCGCCGAGTGCCGACGAGCGCGTCGTCGCGGTCGCACCCTTCCGCGTGGGCGGCGCCGTCCCGGAGGCGAAGTACCTGAGAGAAGGACTCGCCGACGTCATGGTCCCGCAACTGCAGGCGATTCCCGATCTCTCCGCCGCCAGTATGCGCGTGGTGCTCGATCGGTGGCGCCGCGCCGCGGGCTCCGCCGAGGACGATCTCGATGACGAGGGCGCGCGGGAAGTGGCAACGGCCGCCGGCGCAGGGCAGTTGCTGATCGGTGAGATCGTCGGCACACGCGATCGCCTGAGCGTCACGGCGCGCTTGCTACGCGTACGGGATGGCAAGGAACTCGCCTCGGCGCGCGTCGAAGGCTCAGCCGACAGTGTGTCGGCGCTGGCCACGCGACTCCTCACCTCGCTGCTGTCGTTGCGCGATGGCGCCACGCAGGAGCGACTGCGGAGCGTCCTCTCGGCGCAGCCGGCGGCGATCGCCTCGTACCTGACGGGGGAACAGCTCTTTCGTCGTGGCCGCTACGGCGAGGCGGGGGCGGCATTTGCCGAGGCATATCGGGTGGACACCACCTTTGCGATTGCCGCGCTCCGCATCTCGTTCACCAATGGGTGGGCGCTCAACGATGGCATTCCGGGTCCGTGGCTCGCTCGGGCATGGGCCCACCGCGACCGGCTCAGCGGCACCGATTCGCTCCTTCTTATCTCGCAGGTCGGAGAGACGTATCCGATGCCGATGCCTATGAGGGCGCGTATGGCATCGCTGCGCCGACTCGCCGAGCGAAGCAAAAGCGCGGAGCTCTGGCAGGTCTACGGGGACCACCTGTTCCACGACGGCCTGGTCGCGGAAGAGCCGGACATACTTTCGCGCTCACTTGACGCATTCAAGCGGGCCGAAGCCCTCGACTCATCGTTCACGGGTGCGCTTGAACATCAGGCGCAGATCTATATGATGCTCGGCGCCAAGCCGGACGCGCGCGCCGCGCTCATGCGTCAGGCGGCGCTGGATTCGGCCGGGGACTTTTATAAGTTCAACGATTTCATCATCCGCAACTCGACGGGAGACGCGACCGAACGACTCCGCGCACTCGATGACTTCGAGGCACGCATGCCGCACGGGCTCCTCTTTGCGGCGAATGCCGTCGCGGCCGATGGTGGAATCGGCTTGCAGGCAGACATCGCAATGGCTGACTCCATCCTTGCCCGCCGTGTGCGGCGCGGCGACCGCTCGGTCGACGGTGGGCTTGGCTCGAGCCTCCGCGACATCGAGTGGAATGCGGGCCGTCCGTCACGCGCCGTGGCCGCAGCAGCGGACCGCGACTCGCTGAGCGCGGTCAGTGACGAGCTGACCGCAGCACTGCTCTGGGACGGCGATAGTGCGCAGGCCGCACGGAGCGCGGCGACGCTCACCGCCAACTTGCGGTCGCGTCCGGCGAGCGACCCAGATCCCGATGCCGCGCTTGCCCGCGCCGCGCTCGGCATGTGGAGCCTCGCCATCGGCGACACCGCGACCGCCGAACGGATGCGTCGCGAACTGGCATCCGTGACGCCGCCACCGCAGCGCCTTTGGGCCGCGAATTCCGCGCGAGTGCTCGAGGCGCTCCTCTCCGCGCAACTCGCCGTCGCACGGCGCGCGCCCGACGCGAGCGCACAGTTGCGACGCGCAGACTCGTTGCTACTCGACACGCCTGGGATGAACCGCCGCACGCGCATGACGGGAAACCTCGTCCTCTCCGCGCTCTACGAAGCCACGAACGATCCGGTGAGCGCATTGCGAGTGATCGGGCGCCGCGACTGGCAGACCGCCTATGCCATGTACGCCGCAGATCGCCAGCGCCGCATCGCACGACTCGCGGAGCGCACGGGCGATCGCGAAGGCGCCATTGAGGCGTTGCGGCAGTTCATCGCGATGCGCGAGCAGGCGGAACCGAAGCTGCAGCCCGAAGTCGCCGCCGCACGCGAGCGACTCAAGAAACTCGAATCGCAGGGCGGAGGAAAGTAAGTGCAGATCGCAGTCTTCGGCGGCACTGGCCGGGTGGGTGGCCGCTTCATTGAATACGCACTCGCGGACGGCCAGACCGTGAAAGCCCTCGCGCGCGACGCGAACAAGCTCGCGCCACGCGCTGGGCTTGAGGTCGTACAGGGCGATGTGCTCGACGCGGCAACGGTCGCGCGCGTGATCGCCGGCGCCGATGCCGTCGTCTCAGGGCTCGGGGGCGCGGGGGTCGATGACCCCGGCGAAGCACAGTCGCAGGGGATGCGCAACATCGTCGCCGGCATGCAGCAGCATGGGGTGCGCCGCGTGCTTGGCGTTGCCGGCGGCGGCATCCTCAACTCCGTGGACGGTGGACTGCGCCACGATCAGCCGACCTTTCCGGCGGTGTTCAAGAAGGTCAGTTCACGCCACAAGGAGGCCTGGCACGCGATGCGCGACAGCGGCCTCGATTGGACGATGATCGCCACCGGCGACATCGTGCCGGGAGAACGCACCGGCGTGTACCGCGCCCTCGAGGAGTATCTCCCCGAGGGAGGGCGTCGCATCAGCGTCGAGGATGTCGCGGACTTCCTGCTCCGCGCACTCCACGATGGCCTGCATATACAGAAGCGCGTCGGCGCCGGTTACTGAGCCACGTACGCGCCGTCCACGAGGTAGCTCGCTCCCGTGAGGAACGACGACTCATCCGCGCCAAGGAAGCAGATCATCGCTGAGACTTCTTCCGGCGTGCCGAGCCGCCCAATGGGATGCAGCGGCAGCACGGCGTCTTCCATCCCGGCAATCAGCGGCGTCTTGATGAACGCCGGCGCGACGGCATTCACGCGGATTCCCACCTTCCCGAGTTCAAGCGCGGCCGCCTTCGTCAGTCCCATCACGCCATGCTTGCTGGCGGTGTAGGCCGCCGCGTTGGCGAAGCCCACGAGGCCAAGGATCGACGCGACGTTCACGATCGAGCCCTTCCGATCGCCCGCCTTCATTGCGCGCACCGCGTGCTTCAGACCGAGAAAGACGCCAGTCAGATTCACGTCGAGGATCTGCTGCCACTGCGTGAGCTCTGAGGTGTCGATATCACCCTGATCCCCGGCGATTCCCGCGTTGTTGACCATCAGGTCCAGTCCGCCGAACTCGGCGACCGCGCGATCGATCAACGCTGCCACCTGTGCTTCATCGGTGACGTCGGTCGTGACGGCGATCGCACGCCCTTTCTTCTCAGTGATCTGCTTCGCCACCGACTCCGCGTGCGCCGCGACGATGTCGGACACCACCACCGCCGCGCCCTCGGCCGCCAGTTGGTGTGCGGTCGCGGCGCCAATGCCACTCCCCGCGCCCGTGACTATCGCCACCTTCCCCGTGAACCGCGACATCTGTTGCCTCCATTCGAGTGGCCACTCGAAGAATCGGAATGGAGACGGGGTGAGTCAGTCGGGGATTGGCAACGGCCGTGTCGGGGTTCGCCTGTGAGGGAATGACGGGCAGGGTGCAAAAAGGCGCAGCGCGAACGGATGCTGGTACCTGACGGACGAACCGAACCCGAGCCCGCGCCTTACGTGAGCTGACTCCGAATCCACGTGCCAGCCGCACGCACTGCCTCGAGATCCACGCCGGTCTCGTGACCTCGGACCTGTACGAGCTCGAGCACCGATTCCGTCGCGATATTCCCCGTCGCACCGGGAGCAAAGGGGCAGCCGCCCAACCCTGCCGCACTCGCATCAATGCTCCGCACGCCCATCTCCAAGCAGGCATCAAGATTCAGCAGCGCCCGCTGATACGTATCGTGAAAGTGCGCGTTCACCTGCGCGACTGGCACATGCGCGAACACCGCCTCGAACACCCGACGCGTGAGATCCGGCGTCCCGACGCCGATCGTGTCGGCCACGGAGAGCTCATCGACACCGAGCTGCGCGAACTCGCCCGCCAGCCGCGCGACCGCGGCAGGAGTGATCTCCCCCTCGTAGGGGCAGCCGAGCGCACAGGAGATCGTCCCCCGCACCCAGAGCCCCGCCTCCTTCGCGCGCCGCACGACCGGGCGAAAGCGTTCAATCGACTCGGCGATCGTGCAATTGATATTGCGCTGAGAAAACGTCTCGCTTGCCGCGCCGAACACCACGATGCCGTCGGGCTTCGTGCTCAGCGCGCGGTCGAGCCCCCGCTCGTTCGGCACCAGCACCGTGTAGCGCGTCCCCGGCCGGCGAGTAATCCCAGCCATCACCGCCTCGGCGTCCGCGAGCTGCGGGATGGCCTTCGGTGAGACAAAGCTCGTCGCCTCAATGATCGGGAGGCCTGCCGCCGCGAGCTGGTCAATGAGCGCGACCTTCACGGCCGCGTCGAGCACGGCGCGCTCGTTCTGGAGCCCGTCGCGCGGGGAGACTTCGACAATCGTCACGGACTCGGGCATGGCGCTCGCTTGGTTCGTCGAAGGATCGCGCTCAGCAGGACGGCGCTTCACAGGCCCGCACTGAACAGCACGCGCGCAGAAAGGGTCGCGCGCGAGAGGGTGGATGAAGCATAATCCAGTCACCCCAACCGGAGTGCTGCTGCACCCCACCC
>CAYUMN010000035.1:2083-19830 GCA_964445835.1 uncultured Gemmatimonas sp. | reverse complement strand
CACGCGGTGCCGCTTCGCGTTGCCGCCGTGGTACTCGCCGCCGGCGCGTCGAGCCGGATGGGGACCAACAAGCTGGTGCTCCCCGTGGAGGGCGAGCCGATGGTGCGTCGCACGGTGCGGCGGGTGATTGACGCCGGATGCGAGCCCGTCGTGGTGGTGACGGGGTACGAGCCGGAGCGTGTGCGCGAGGCCCTGATCGGGCTCCCAGTGATCTACGCGACAAGTCCCGACCCCACAGGCCCGACCAGCGCGTCGCTGCACGCAGGGCTCCAGGCATTGCCGGTCGACGCCGCGGCCACGCTCGTGATGCTGAGCGACATGGTGCAGGTCACGACGCCGATGATTCGCGCCCTCGTCGTGGGAATCGCGTCAGGCGAAGCACCGCTCGGCGTCTCGCGCTACGGCGATGTGCTCGCGCCGCCCTTGGTCTTTCGGCGTGCGCTCTGGCCGGAGTTGCTCGCTTGGCACGGCGAAGGATGCGGCAAGGCGGTCGTGCGTGCGCATCAGGCGGAGGCGCTGATGCACGACTGGCCGCTCGGAGCGCTGCTGGATGTGGACACGCCCGAGGAGTACGAGGGCGTGCGGTAGCCTCTCGCTACGGCAGCATCCGTCCCAACTCCGCCGGACTCGGCAACAGGCAACTCGGCGCGCCGCGAATGATCGACTTTCGCACCTTGGCGACCGCACGGTACGCGGGATCGCGAAGGACGCGCGGGACCCAGCCGCCGAGTTTCGCGAGCACGCCATAGATACCGCCGAGGTACGCAGCAACAGCAATCACGGCATCGGAGTGAATCAGCACCCGCTCGGTCCCACCGACGCGATCCACCCAGAGCAGGGAATCGACCAGTTCCAGCTCCGGATGCCGTTCACGCACTCCCCGCCCCGCGAGTCCACCGCGCGAGGCGAAGCAGACCTGCCTTTTTCGGTCGCGGTCGAGCACAAAGCGCACCGAGCGCGTGCAGAAGCCGCAGTCGCCATCGTAGACCAGGATCGGCGCTGGCTGGGAATAGCTCATCGTCCGTCTCCCATGGGGAATGGCGTCACGAATCGACCCTCCCGTAGGAAATGGATGGTCAGCGCATGCACGTCGGCGCGTCTCATGATGAACGTGTGGGTGCCATCGACCACCACGTGGGCCGTCTCGCCCACCAGATGCGTGTGTTCGAGATCGACCTTGCCATCATCACGCGCCGCGATGATGCCGATCTCAACACCCCGCGGCGCAGGAAGTCGACGCACGGTCGACGTGGAATCGGTGCGAAGTTCAGACAACGGCTCCATGAGCCAGCCCGCGACGGGGGCGAAGAAGTCCGCCGATCGGGACCCCTGATTGGGGGGCGCCAACATGACGAGACGCCCGACCCCAAGGGGCGGCACGGGCTGCACGATCAGCCAGCGGGCGATGATGCCCCCCAGGCTATGCCCCACGAAGTGCACTCGGGTGTGGCTCCCACGTTCCGCCTCGAGCTGACGGCCAACGGACTCGCCGAGCTCGGCGATCGAGCAGCAGTAACTCGAGTATCCGATGTTGAGCACATCGAACCCCGCCTGTACGAGTGCCTCCTTGAGGAGGGCCATCGAATAGGAGGTCCGACCCATTCCGTGCAGCAACACGACCAGCTCCCGCTCCGGAACCCGCCAAGGCACGGGCAGGGACGCAGCCACGGCGGTGGGCGGTTCTTGCGCGCCGGCGGACCCCCCCAAGGGGGCCAACCACAGGGCGACAACGAAAGAGAGGAGGAGCCGCATCTATCCGTTCAAGAGTGGAAGGAACATGTTCCCGTTAACAGTATCCACGAGACCCACTTGGAGTACCCCGAACGTGCCCTTGCCCCCCACATTATCGGCTGCTGACGGCACGTCCCTCCACTTGATCGAGTGGTCGGCCGAGGGGCCGCGTGGCACGGTCCTGATCGTCCACGGACTCGGGGAGCATATCGACCGATACGGCCACGTGGCGCAGTGGCTCTCGTCCCGCGGCTTCCGGGTGATCGGGTACGATCAGCGCGGGCACGGGCAGTCGCAGGGGCCGCGCGGGGTCATTCCCACCCGCGATGCGCTGGCCGAGGATCTCGCGGAGATGATCGATCTCGTGCGCTCCGCGGACGGGCCGTTCGTGCTCTTGGGGCATTCGATGGGGGGCGCGATTGCCGCCCGCTTCGTCGCCGACGCGCGACGGCCGGTCGATGGGTTGATCCTGTCGTCGCCCGCGCTTGAGACAGACCTCTCGGTTCTGCAGCACCTCCAGCTTTTCGTTGGCGAGCACCTCTTGCCAGGGGTCGCGCAGAACAATGGGCTCGATCCCAAGATGATCTCCCACGACCAAGCGGTCGTGCGCGCCTACATCGAGGATCCGATGGTGCATGACCGGATCTCGGCGCGTCTCGCACGTTGCATCATTGAGGCCGGCATCATTGCGCGTATGCGCGCCAGAGATTGGAGCGTGCCTACGCTCGTGGTGTACGCCGGCGACGATGCGCTCGTCTCACCGCGCGGCAGTGAGGGATTCGCGGCCAGCGCCCCGCGTGAGGTCGTGGAGGCCACCAGGTTCGATGGTCTGTATCACGAGATCCTCAACGAAACACCAACGCTGGCCGCCCCGGTCTTCGCGCGCATCGAGCAATGGCTCGACACGCGCTTCCCACCGCCTGCTTCGGACCACTCCGCTCCGGAACGATCCGCTACGGCGTGATGCGCACCGGCGCGTCGGCAATGCCGCCACGCGTGCTCGTCACTCGCGCATTCGCCTCGGCGGCCTGACCCGCCGGCACCCGCACGCGCACGGCGATGGTCTTCGTCTCGCGACCGCCCACGTAGAACTCCGTACCGCGACCAACCGAACGCACGCCGCCTCCCTCGATGGTCAGGAAGTCCGGGCGCACGATGTGCACGCGCTTGGCCTGCTCGAGCGCCGTCGGGATCAACCCGCTGTTGCGCACCGTGACGCGGACTTCATGCGTCGCGGAGTCGGCCGAGGCGCGCACCTTCACGACCTGCACGTTCGTGATGCTGAGCTGCGGGAGCTCCATCGCCATCGCGAGATTGAACATCGCCTGATTGCGCGCCCACTTCTCGAGCACTTCCGGCGGACCATTCTGCGACCAGAACTTCGGGTTCGGGCCACCGACTTCGACTTCGCCGAGCGCTGGGTGCATCACCTTGGTCCACATCTGGTAGCCGGCGCCACCGAACATCTCGTCGTTGTAGCGAAGGACTTCGTACTGGTCCCAGGTGCCGTCGCCGTTGTAGTCGCGCTCACGACCCCCATTCCAGAGTTCGTCGCCATACCAGACCTGCCCCATCTGGAAGTAGCCGAAGTCCGGGCCATGGCCGAAGAGCGGCTCGCCGCGCGGCGTCTGCCCCCGCGGGAGGAAGCGGTTCGCGTACGTGATGTACACGTCGCCCGCCCACGGGTAGTTCGTGAGTGAGAGCCCGACCGAGTCGAAGTGCTGCAGGAGCTTCAGGTCGGACGGAAAGACGCACTCCGTCTGCAAGCAGGTGCTCGGGCCGCGGAGATGCATCGGCACCTGCGTGTCCATTGAGTTGGTGACGCTGATGTTCGGATGGTTCAGCTGCCAGAGGAAGACCGCGCGCGTCTCCGGCTCCGAGAGCGGATACTAACCAGCGCCGAACTGCGTGTTGCCGCGGCCGGTGGCCGCGGTCATCGGGCGCCAGTTGTACGGATAGTTGCGGTGCAGGTCGAGCCCGCCGATGCCGTCTTCGTTGTAGCGGCCATCGCGATCGTTATCGATGCCTTCGGGGAACATCAGGTACTCGCCGCGCCCCATGCCGACGAACCGCATCAGACGACCCTTCGCGTCGAGCGAATCCACGACGTGCGTGCCTTTGCCGGCGCCCACATGCTGGCGCATCTGGCGGATGAAGCCGTCCCCATCGAGATCCTCACCGTCGTCCTCGTCCATCAGCCCATCGCCGTCGCTGTCCAGCGGGCGCACCGTGCTGCGGTTCGCGAGCGGGGTGAGCTTGTACATATCGGCGCCATCCGGATTGTTGTTCGGCCGGAGGTAGAGGGCCTTGGTGTCGAGGAGCCGCGTGATGGCCGGATCGGTACCGTAGTTCTCGATCACATGCCAGGCGAGATACATGATGCTCGCGCTCGCCGTGATCTCGCCGGAGTGCCGTCCGCCCTCGAAGTACGCGGCCGGCTTATCGGTGTGCTTCCCGGTCCTGGTGTTGGTCACGATCAGCTGCCAGATGGGCTGGTCGCCGAACGAACGCCCCACCTCGACCAACTGGACGAGCTCAGGCTTCTCGCGCGCCCAGCGCTCCATCCAGTAGTTCATCTCCGCCGTGGTGTGATAATGTTGGAAATCCATCACCCCCCAGACCCTCGGCGTGACCTCCCGATAGTTCGTCAGCGGGAGGGTCGAGTTGCCGTCGCGCTGGCCGGGGATCGTGAGCACACGACGCAGGGTGTCGCGCGGGGCCTGTGGGCCACGACCGCCACCCATTTGGGCCTCGAGCGGGAGGGCGGCGAGGAGCGGTAGGAGAGCGCACGCCACGAGGGCGGAACGGGAGGGGACACGCATCGGCGGAGGGGCTGGCGGTGAATGGAGCCTCGGACGCTTCGACAACGCACCGGAGCACGGGGGCGTTGGGTCAAGACCTGACCTTCAAAAACCTGGACTCCGAATAAGCTACGCCAGTCCTCGACTCTCGGCCTCCGTCTGCACAACTTTCCAGATTCCCACTCGCACACCCGGAGCCGCCGTGTCCAACGGCACGTCTGATAAGCCGCATCGCCGCACCACCGACCAGTTCGCTCGCTCGCTGAGCGGACTGGGCAAGGCCGAGGCCGCCGATGCCCTCGAGGCGCTCGACGACGTCACCGCGGCGGCGGTCCTGCAAGCCCTGAATCCCGCGGTCGCGGGCGATATCATCGGCGAGCTCGATGACGATCGCCGCGCATCGATGTTCCGCGTCGCGCCCATGGGCGTCACGCAGCAGTGGTCGCTGAACCTCTCGTTCCCGGACCAAAGCGTCGGCCGGTTGATGGAGATGCCCCCGGCCGTCTTCAAGGCGACCGATACCGTGGGCACCGCGACGCAACGGGTGCGCGAGCTCGCGAAGAATGTCTTCTTCACCTACGCCTTCGTGGTCGACAACGATCGCGTGCTGATCGGCCTCGTGACGATGCGCGATCTCCTCACCGCGCACGATTCCGCGCAGTTGCAGGAGGTCATGCTGCGCGATGTGTTCACGCTGCAGCCGGCGATTCCGCTCGAAGACGCCATGCGCGCCGTCGTGCTCAAGCACTTCCCCGTCTATCCCGTGGTGGACGATGCCGGACGCCTCCTCGGCCAAGTACGCGGCAGCGCGATGTTCCAGGAGCAGGCCTTCGAGATGTCCGCACAGCCCGGCCGCATGGTCGGTGTCGATCAAGAAGAGCGTCTGCTCACGCCCTGGGTGCGTGGCCTCAAGTTCCGCCATCCTTGGCTCCAGCTGAACCTTCTCACCGCGTTCCTTGCGGCGGGCGTCGTCGGCTTTTTCCAGGGCACGCTCGACCAGATGGTCATCCTCGCACTCTTCCTGCCGGTGCTCGCTGGTCAGTCCGGCAACACCGGATGCCAGGCCCTCGCCGTCACCCTGCGCGGCATGACACTCGGCGAGATGGAAGCAGGAATCGGCAAGCGATTGATCGCCAAGGAAGCACTCCTCGGCACGATGAACGGATTTCTTGTTGGGCTCGTCGCCGGCGGCGGCATGTTCATGGTCGCGCGCGCGCAGGGCAATCCGAATGCGCTCGCGCTCTCGGGAATCGTCGTGGTCGCGATGATGGGCTCGTGCATCATCAGTGGCGTGGCGGGGGCGTTGATTCCGCTCACGCTCAAGCGCGTGGGGCTCGATCCGGCGACGGCGTCGAGCATCTTCCTCACGACCGCAACAGACGTCGCGTCGATGGGGATGCTGCTCGGGCTCGCGACGCTGCTGTTGATGTGAGCGTGTCGCTCAGCGCGTGGTATCCGGAACCACACGCAGCACCCGCCCGTCGCGACTGTCCGTGAGCAGATACAAATAGCCATCCGGCCCCTGCACCACATCGCGAATGCGCTCACGCAGTTCGCCGAGGTAGCGCGACTCGCGCACGACCTTTCCGTTCTGCATCGAGAGCCGCACGAGCCCACCCGGACTCAGTGAGCCAATGAACAGATCGCCACGGAACCCCTCGTACTTGTCGCCCGTGTAGAACGTCATTCCACTCGGCGCGATGACGGGATCCCAGTAGTAGACGGGCTGCTCCATCCCTTCCTTCGCCACCCCTTCACCGATACGAAAGCCGGAGTAGTCGCGGCCATAGGTGATGATGGGCCAGCCATAGTTCTTGCCCGCTTCGGGATGATTCAACTCATCGCCACCGCGCGCGCCATGCTCGATCGTCCACAGCGCCCCCGTCTCGGGATGCAAGGTGCCACCCTGCACGTTGCGATGGCCGTACGACCAGATCTCCGGCAGGACGTCCGATCGTCCGACGAACGGATTGTCCGTCGGCACGCGCCCATCAGGATGAATGCGCACCACCTTACCGAGTGTCTGCGAGAGATCCTGCGCCTTCTCCCGATGATCCATGCGATCACCCTGCGTGATGAAGAGCATGCCATCGCGCGAGAAGACCAGACGTGAGCCATAGTGACCGCCGCCCTCGTACTTGGGACGCTGCCGGTAGATCACCTGCACATCGACCAGCGCATTGCCGACCAGTCGTCCGCGCGCCGCGCTCGTCCCCGCGAGCTCACCCTCGGGCTCGGCGTAGGTGAGGTAGACGAGTTGATTCGTCGCAAAGTCGGGATCGAGCCCGACATCGAGAAGTCCGCCCTGCCCACGCGCGTACACGGCGGGCACTCCCGTCACCGCGGCGCCGAGCGTGCCATCGGCCGCGGCAATACGGAGGCGCCCCGGGCGCTCGGTGATGATCATCCGTCCGTCGGGGAGGAAGTCGAGGCCCCAAGGGTTCTCGAGTCCCCGCACCACGGTCTCGACGCCCACCACGCCCGCGGTCGGCGAGGGCTGTGGTGAGGGCGTGGAGAGGCCGGCGGATTCGAAGGGGTCCGAACCGCGGCAGGCGGCGAGCAAGAGTGCCGCGGCGAGCGGGAGTGCGGCGCCGAGCGGGAGGAAGCGGGTGTGCGGTCGCATGAGGAGTACCGTACGTCTGGGACACCTTTCGCGCCAGCACGAGTGTGGGCAAGTTCCGCACCTCGTGCCCTTCAACGTCGCGCGCCAACGAGTTCCAATTCCTCCCGCCCTCAGGTTGCCTGATGTTTCTGTCTCTCACACTCTCGCTCGCACTCTCGCTCGCACTCGTTGCCCCGCTCGCGGCCGACACCACGACGTACGTGGTCCTCAACCACGGGCGCCCCGCCGGCGAGATGTCCCTCGTGCGCGACGCCGACTCATTGGTGATCACGTACGGCCACATCGACCGTAACCGCGGACGCTGGGTGCAGAACCGCTACGGTTTCGATGCCGCGGGACGCGTGGTGAGTGGCGAGTCGCGCCCAATGACGCGGCAGGGCGTGGTGAGCCCCGCGAGCGATCGCTACGAGATCGTTGGCGATTCCATCCGCACGACACGCAACAGCGTGACCCGCACAATGCCTCGCGGCACGGGCTACTACGCCCTCTCGAACTCCACCGATTGGGACCGCGCACTACAAGTGCGGCACCTGCTGGCGCAACCCACGCGTTCGGCTGTCGCACTTCCCGGCACGACGGTGACGCGACTGGAGATCGCCGCCGATACCACCGTGGCCACCACGCGCGGCAGCGCCCGCGTCCGACTTGCGATGCTGCACGGCATGAGCGCGACCCCGCAGGCTGTCTGGGTGGACGGGCAGGGCGAGCTCGTCGCGGGAGCGGTGGAATGGTTCATCACCGTGCGTCCGGAGTTCATTCCGGCGCTCCCCGCCATGCGCGCCATCGAGACCGCCTATCGCGATGCCGCCGCGGCCACGATTGCGGCACGTACTCCTATTGCCGCGCAGGGCACGGTCGTCATTCGAAACGCCGATGTCTTCGACAGCGAGCGCGGCATCGTCCTGCCGCGTCAGACTATCATCGTGCAGAACGATCGCATCACCGCGATGGGCCCCGCGGCCACCACACGCGCCCCGCGCGGGGCCACGGTCATTGATGCCACCGGCAAAACCGTCATTCCCGGCATGTGGGACATGCACATGCACTTCCAGCTCACCAGCCCCACCACGCGCCTGCTCCGCGACCTCGCGACAGGCATCACCTCCATGCGCGACATGGCCGCCGATACCGACGTCGGCACCTCGATCCGCGACCGCGCCAATGCCGGACGCATCGTGGCATCGAACGTGGTGCTCGCGGGCTTCATGGAAGGCCCCACGCGCTGGGCCGGCCCCTCCGACGTATTGGTGAGCACCGAAACCGAAGCCCGCGCCTGGGTCGCTCGCTACGACTCGCTCGGCTACACGCAGATCAAGCTCTACAACGTCATTCATCCCGACCTCGTCCCCACCATCGCCGCCGAGGCGCACGCACGGGGGATGAGACTCAGCGGACACATCCCGCGCGGCCTCACGCTCGAGACCGCCATCCGACTCGGCTTCGACGAAGTGAATCACGCGGCCTTTCTCTTCTCGACCTTCTATCAGGATTCGCTCTACTGGCCGGAGATGCGCGCCTACTCGCTCGTCGCGGCCGGCGTCGCCAAGAACACCGATGTCGATGGCCCCGCGATGACCAACCTCATCAACGTGCTCAAGACGCACAACACCGTGATCGATGGCACCTTCAACCTCTGGATGCAGGACACCACCACCGCCGACTCGCTCGGCGCGCGCGCCAACAATCGGGCCTATCTCCGGCTCCTCAAACGGCTGTACGATGCCGGCGTCACGATCGTCCCGGGGACCGATCTCTCGAGCTTCAACATGGAGATCGAACTCTACGAACGCGCAGGGATTCCGGCGGCGGCAGTCCTCCAGATGGCAACCATCACCTCGGCGCGCGTGATGCGCGCGGAGCGCGAGTATGGCAGCATCGCCGTGGGGAAGATTGCCGATCTCGTGATTATTGACGGCAAGCCGCACGAGCGCATTCGTGATGCGCGCAACGTGTACCTGGTGATGCGGCTCGGACGGGCCTACACGCCCACGGCACTGATCGACGCAGCCAATACGTCGACGTATCGCTAGTCGCTTACGAGCCCTTCACGGCTGCTATAGCATCGATCTCCACCAGGAACCCATGATGGAGATCCTTTGTCGGGACGATCGCGCGTGCTGGCTTGTGCGGTCCCATGATGCGGGCGTAGGTCTCGTTGACCGCGCCCCAGAGTGCGATGTCGCCAACGTACACCGTCATCTTGAGCACATGCTCAAGGTCGCTCCCCGCCGCGTGCAGGATCGCTTCCACGTTGCGTAGGGTGCGCTCGGTCTGCTCTTCGATCGAGCCGAGCTTCTTCTCGCCCGTGGCGGGATCGATCGCGAGTTGGCCGGCAACATAGACGACGCCGTTGTGCACCGTGGCCTGGGAGTAGTGGCCGGCCGGCACGGGAGCATCGGTCGTGAGAATGCGGCGAATCGTCGTCATGGCGGGTGCGGTGCGCGCGAGTGGGTCGCGGATCGAGCTTCGCGAGTGGTCAGGCGAGATACGGATCAGCGCCGTCGTTGTCGTGCGGATGCATTTCCTTCCACTTCATCCGACGTCCGCGCGGCTTCGCCTTCGCGCCGGCCGGTCCCTTAGGAATCGGCGGACGCTCCTGTTCCGGCAGCAGATCCTTCACCATCTCCACGAGTTGGTGCGAGAGATGCTGGCCGTACTTATAGAGCGCCACGACGCGAGCACGATTCCCGAGCAGGAAGACGAGAATCGGCTTGTCGGCCTTGGCCGAGTTGCAGGTCTTACAGCAGAGCACGAGGTTGTCGCGCCGGTCGTAGGCCGTGAGCCCGCGCCGCGGCGTGACGTGGTCGAGCGTGACCGTGCGTTCGGCGACCGTGCGATCGCAGTAGGCGCACACGGGGCCGTGCTGCTCGAGCAACCAGCGGCGCGTCTCGACATACGCCGCGCGGCCGGTCGGGACCGACGTCAGCGCGGGCTGCCGGGAGACTCCGCCACCGCCCCGCCCACGACGACTCCGCCCCTTGGCCGGTCCGGCGGCAGGCGTAGCCGCGGAAGCGGCCGCGGCCGTCGACGCGGCCGTGGCCGCGCCCCCCCGACGCCCTCGGCCCCCACGCTTGCTGGTACCGGTCATCTTATAGAAAGGAGCTTGGAGTAGTGGTCAGAGTCTGCACCCGAGCAATCTAGCCACCTGGCCCCCTCCGGGGCACTCTTTCAGCCGCCGTCCTCCTCCCTTCATCTCGTTGCTTGAACTTTGAACCATTTCGCCCCACTTTAAGCTCGTCCCCCCACCCGGAGCTTGCTGCCCGTGCGCGTGATCGTCGTCGGAGGTGGTCCCGGGGGTCTCTACGCCGCCCTGCTGCTCAGGCAGCGCCACTCGCAGTCCCGCATCACCGTCTACGAACGGAACCGGGCCAACGACACCTTCGGCTGGGGGGTCGTCCTCTCCGACCAAACGGTCGACAACCTTCGCGCCGCCGACCGCGTTTCCGGCGAGCGTATCGCCGCTGGCCTGCACCGCTGGGACGACATCGAGGTCCACTTTCGCGGCGAGTCCATCCGCTCCGGCGGCCATGGCTTCAGCGGAATCGGCCGCAAGCGACTCCTCGCGATCCTCCAGGACGCCTGCCACGAAGCCGGCGTCGAAGTGCGCTTCGAGGACGAGCTCCCCACCGACCTCGATGCCCTCGCAGCCGGCGGCGATGTCGACCTCATCATCGCCGCCGACGGGCTCAACTCGCGTATTCGCGATCGCTACGCCGCGACCTTCGGCCCCGACACCGATCTCCGGCATTGCCGCTACGTCTGGCTCGGCACCCCGCGCCGATTCGACGCCTTCACCTTCGCGTTCAAGGAAACGGAGTTCGGCTGGTTCCAGGCCCACGCCTACCAGTTCGACGATTCCACTTCGACCTTCATTGTCGAGACGCCGCAGGAGGTGTGGGAGCGCGCCGGCCTCAATGAGATGTCTGCCGACGATGGCATCGCCTTCTGCGAGCGCCTCTTCGCGGATTGCCTCGAGGGCGCGCCACTTCTGAGCAACGCGAAACATCTCCGCGGTTCGGCGCAGTGGATCCGCTTCCCGCGCGTCACCTGCCGCTCCTGGGTGCACTGGCTCGCTGGCCCCACCAAGCGCGTGCCTGTGGTGCTCCTCGGCGACGCCGCACACACCGCGCACTTTTCGATCGGCTCTGGCAGCAAGCTCGCGCTCGAGGACGCCATCGCGCTCGATCAGCTCATGGCCGCCGAGCCAGATATGGAACGCGCGTTGGAGCGGTATCAGGCCGAGCGATCGGTGGAAGTACTCAAGCTGCAGAACGCGGCGCGGAATTCCACCGAGTGGTTCGAACATGTGGATCGCTACGCGACGCTCGCCCCGGCGCAGTTCGCGTACTCGCTGCTGACGCGCTCGCAGCGCATCTCACATGAGAATCTCCGCGTGCGTGATGCCGATTACGTGCGACACTTCGAGCGTTGGTTCGCGCAGCAGGCGGGGCTCGCCGTGCGCGCGGATCAGGTCGCTCCTCCGGGGCTGTTGACTCCGTACACCGTGCGCGGCGTGACGCTTCGCAATCGCGTGGTCGTCTCGCCGATGGCGCAGTACTCGGCGACGCCCGACGGCATCATCACCGATTGGCATCTCGTGCACCTTGGCGCGCGCGCCGTGGGTGGCGCTGGGCTCGTGATGACCGAGATGACCTGCCCCGCCCCGGATGCGCGCATCACGCCCTGGTGCCCGGGACTCTGGAACACGCCGCAACGCGATGCGTGGGCGCGGGTGGTGCGTTTCGTGCACGAGCATTCAGAGGCCAAGATCGGACTGCAGCTCGGCCACGCTGGCGCGAAGGGCGCCACCAAGAAGATGTGGGAGGGAATCGATCAGCCGCTCCCCGAGGGCGAGTGGCCGCTGATCGCGCCGTCGCGCACGCAGTATCTCGCGGGAGTCTCCCAAGAGGCACGGGAGATGACGCGCGCCGACATGGACCGAGTGCGCGAGGAGTTCGTGCACGCCACGGAGCTTGGGCGCGATGCCGGTTTCGACTGGCTCGAACTGCATTGTGCGCACGGCTACTTACTCTCGGCATTCCTCTCGCCGCTCACGAATCAACGTCGCGATGACTACGGCGGCGATCTCGCGGCGCGGGCGAAGTTTCCGCTCGAGGTCTTCGCTGCGGTGCGTGCCGTGTGGCCGGCGAGTAAGCCGCTCTCCGTGCGTATCTCCGCCCACGACTGGGCCCCAGACGGCAATACGGGAGATGACGCGGTGAAGATCGCGCGCATCTTCAAGGAGGCCGGTGCCGACATGATCGACGTCAGCGCGGGGCAGGTGGTGAAGGGAGAGCGTCCCGTGTTCGGACGGATGTGGCAGACGCCTCTGGCCGATCGCGTGCGACAGGAAGCGGGGATCGCCACGATCGCCGTCGGCGCCATCACCGATGCCGATCAAGCGAATGGCGTGATCAGCTCCGGGCGCGCGGATCTCGTCGCCATCGGACGACCGCATCTCGTGAATCCGGGCTGGACCCTCACGGAGTCGGCGCGCGTGGGGTATGCTGGAACCGACGATCTCTGGCCGCCGCAGTATCGCGCCGCCAAGCAACAACTCGACCGACTGATGGAACGCGAGCGCGCGACCCTCGCCGCTGGCGCCAACACCGCTCCGCCGAAGGGAGAACTCACGTGAGCAGTCTCGCTGGCCAGCACGCCCTCGTCACCGGTGCCAACCGCGGCATCGGCGCCGCCGTCGTCCGCTCCCTCGCCGCACTCGGCGCCAATGTCACGCTGATGGTGCGCGATCGCGCCGGCGCGGAGAAGGTCGCAGGGGAGGTGAAGACGAAGACCTGCATTGCGGTGGTGTCGGACATCGGCGACCGCGACGCGGTGATGAAGGGATGCGCCGATGCCGTGGCCGCGCTCGGTCCGGTGGATATCCTCGTGAACAATGCAGGGAGCGTCGATACCGTCCCGTTCCTCAAGACGACCCCTGAGCTGTTTGCGCAGATGTTCAACGTGCACGTGATGGGCGCCGTGCACACCGCCCAGGCCGTCATTCCAGGGATGCTCACGAAGGGCCGCGGACGCATCGTGAATGTCGCGAGCGTCGCGGGGCTCGCCGGTGCTCCCTACGTGACGCACTATGTCTCGGTGAAGCATGCGTTGGTGGGCCTCACGCGCGCCCTCGCGGTGGAGTTCGCTGCCAAGGGCATCACGGTCAATGCGGTGTGCCCGGCGTATGTGGATACCGAGCTTGTGTCCGGGTCGCTCACGAAGATCGCCGCCAAGACGGGGCTCTCCGAGGCACAAACGCTGGAAGCGATTCTCAAAGATGCACAACAGCCGCGACTCGTCACCACGCAGGAAGTCGCCGATGCTGTGGTCGCCTTCTGCACGCCGGAGGCGGGCAAGCGCAATGGTGAGACCCGCGTGCTGATGGGGCTCGACCACCAATGACCACGAGCGCGGCTCCCCTGCATGATCCGGAGTCGCGCCTCGCGCACGACGACCACGAGGCGTTGCGCCTCTGGTTGCGGCTCTTCACATCCACGACGATGGTCCAACGCGTCGCGGACTCCATGCTCAAGCGGGAGTTCGGGTCCTCGCTCCCGCGCTTTGACCTCCTCGCGCAATTGCATCGCGCCCCCGATGGCATGCGCATGGGCGAACTCTCCGAGCGCACGCTCACCACCAACGGCAATGTCACCTGGCTCGTCGCTGCTCTGCAGCGCGAGGGGATGGTCAAACGCCGCCCCGACGCTGACGACCGTCGCGCTACGGTGGTGAAGCTGACCGCCGCCGGACGGCGTCACTTCGAGGCGATGGCCACCATGCACGAGCGGTTGATCGCCGACCTCTTCGACACCATGTCCTCCGCTGAACGGCGCGACCTCCACGGCGCGCTCGGCACACTCAAGTCGCGTGTGCGTCCGACTCCGGAGCTTCCATGAGCGCGCCCGACCCCATGACCGACCAACGACGTCCCTTCGCGGGCTACCAGGCCACGCACTTTCTGTGGACGGTGAGTGCCGACGCGCGCGTGGCGACCATCACGCTCAATCGCCCCGAGCGGAAGAATCCGCTGACCTTTGAGTCATACGCGGAATTGCGTGATCTCTTCCGCGAGTTGCCGTTCGCCAGTGACGTCCGCGCGATCGTCCTCACCGGTGCCGGCGAGAACTTCTGCTCCGGCGGCGACGTCCATGAGATCATCGGGCCACTCACGCGCATGAGCGAGCCCGAACTCCTCGCCTTCACCCGCATGACCGGCGACACCGTGCTTGCGATGCTCCGGGCGCCGCAGCCGATCATTGCCGCGGTCGATGGCGTCTGCGCCGGGGCCGGTGCGATTCTCGCGATGGCGAGCGATATGCGCCTCGCCACCGCGCGCGCCAGAACGGCGTTCCTCTTCACGCGGGTGGGGCTCGCCGGCTGCGATATGGGTGCCTGCGCCATTCTTCCGCGCATCATTGGGCAGGGCCGCGCAGCGGAACTCCTCTACACGGGCCGCAGCTTCGACGCCGCCGAGGGCGAGCGTTGGGGGTTCTACAATGCCGTGGTGGAGCCGAGTGCGTTGTTGGCAGACGCGCAGGAACGAGCCGCAGCGCTGGCGAATGGTCCGGCTTTTGCCCACGCGATGACCAAGAAGATGCTGTTGCAGGAATGGAGCGTCCCGCTCGATCAGGCACTCGAGATGGAAGCGCAGGCGCAGGCCATCTGCATGGGAACGCAGGATTTTCGCCGCGCCTACGACGCCTTCTCGGCCAAGCAGCGTCCCGTGTTCGAGGGCAACTGAATGAGCGCACACTACGAATGGCCGTTCTTCGACGACGTGCATCGCGAGCTTGCCACGCGCGCGGCGAGCTGGGTGAGCAAGCAGCAGGTGGACGACCGCGACCCCGATGCCGCCTGCCGCGAGTGGGTCCGTCTCCTTGGCGAGGCTGGATTCCTGCGCTACACCGTCCCCGCCGCACAGGGGGGCGCGCTCCCGACCATCGATTCGCGCGCGCTCTGCGTGTTGCGCGAGACCTTCGCCGCGCACGACGCGCTCGCCGACTTCGCCTTCGCCATGCAGGGACTCGGCACCGGCGCGCTCACGCTCGCAGGGAGCGATGCCCTGCGAGCGCGCTGGCTCGCCAAGGTCGCAGCGGGTCAGGCGATTGCCGCCTTCGCCCTCTCTGAGCCGGACGCCGGCTCCGATGCCGCGAACCTCACCACGCGCGCCACGCGGATCCGAGAGAACTGGCATCTCGATGGCGTGAAGACGTGGATCTCCAATGGCGGCATCGCCGACTTCTACTGCGTCTTCGCGCGCAGTGATGCGGCCAGTGCCGGCGCGAAGGGCATCTCGGCATTCCTCGTCCCCGCCGACACCCCGGGGCTGGAGATCGTCGAACGCATCCCGACCATCTCCCCGCACCCCTTGGCGACCATTCGTTTCAACGGCTGCGTGATTCCCGACTCGCACCGCCTAGGCGACGAAGGCACGGGCTTCAAGCTCGCCATGCGCACGCTCGACATCTTCCGTGTCTCTGTTGCGGCGGCCGCGGTCGGCTTCGCACGGAGAGCGTTGCTTGAGACGCTCCACCAAGCCACTTCACGCGCGATGTTCGGTGCTACGCTCGGCGCACAGCCACTCGCGCAGGCGATCATTGGCGACATGGCGACTGACCTCGACGCGGCGGCACTGCTCACGTATCGAGCGGCGTGGACTCGCGACACCAGCGCCGAGCGCACCACCGCTGTGGCCGCGATGGCCAAGCTTGCCGCCACCGAGTACGCGCAGACCATCATTGACCGCGCCGTCCAGTTGCACGGTGGCAATGGTGTGCGCGTCGGCACGGTGGTCGAGCGGCTCTACCGCGATATCCGCGCCCTTCGCATTTACGAAGGCGCCACCGAGGTCCAGCGTTTGATTGTCGGGCGCGAGACCTTGAAATCCGCCACTCCTCGGTAGGAGGCGCATCATGCCGACCGGCGCACCGAAGGATCTCCTGCCCAGCGCGCACGTGGACCACTGGCCGCGGAAGCATCTGCCGCCTGCGGAGGAGTGGCCGATCCTCAAGCTCGAGGGGCGCTACGAGTATCCCGCACGCCTCAACGCGGCGGTGCGTCTGCTCGATGATGCCGTGCGCGATGGGCATCGCTCGCGTCCGGCGCTCGTCACGCGGAATGCGGCGGGAGAGTGGGCCGAGACGACGTATGGCGAATTGCAGAAGCAGGTCGATGCGATTGCCCATGTGCTCACACGCGACCTCGGGCTCGTGCCCGGGAATCGCGTTCTGCTACGCGGCTTCAATGGGCGCTGGATGGCTGCGGCCTGGCTCGCGACCGTAAAGGCTGGGCTCGTCGCCGTTGCGACGATGCCGATGCTCCGCGCCAAAGAACTGCGGGTCGTCGCGGAGCGAGCGCAATGTCAGGCCGCGTTGTGCGATGCGCGACTCGACGATGAGTTGCGCGAGGCGGTGAAGTCGCCGACCACGCTGAGCGACGTCGTCACGTGGGGGAGCGACTCAGAGGATGCCCCGTATGGCCTTGAAGCGCGCATGGCCAAGCACACGGCGCCCTTTGCCGCCGTGCAGACCAGCTCCGACGATGTCTGCCTGATTGCCTTCACTTCGGGCACCACTGGCCATCCCAAGGGATGCATGCACTTTCATCGCGATGTCATTGCGATGTGCGACGGCTTTGCCGCGCAGGTGCTGCACACGATGGCTGCGGACCGTTGCATCGGTACGCCCCCGCTCGCGTTCACCTTCGGGCTCGGCGGGCTGCTCTGCTTTCCACTCGCCGCGCGCGGGACGGCGGTGCTGATCGAGAAGGCGACTCCCGAGACCCTGCTCGACGCCATTGATGCCACCGGCGCCACGGTGAGCTTCACCGCACCGACGTTCTATCGGCAGATGGCGATCGCGCTGTCACGGAACGTCGGACGCTGGTCGCTGCAGTCGCTGCGCGCATCGGTCTCCGCCGGCGAAGCGCTTCCGGATGCCACGCGGAGCTTCTGGCGGCAGGCGACGAAGCTTGAGATGCTCGATGGTATCGGCGCGACCGAACTGATGCACATCTTTATCGCCGCCGCCGATCGCGATGTGCGTCCGGGAGCGATCGGACGCGCGGTGCCTGGGTATGAAGTCGCCATTCTCGATGACCAACTCCAGTCTGTTCACATCGGCATGATCGGACGACTCGCCGTGCGTGGCCCCACCGGATGCCGCTACCTGAACGATCCCCGTCAGCGCGATTACGTGCAAGGCGGCTGGAACATCACTGGCGATGCCGCGATGATGGACGCCGATGGCTATGTGTACTTCAAGGCGCGCACCGACGATCTCATTCTGTCCTCGGGCTACAACATCGGAGCGCCAGAGGTCGAGGCTGCAGTGCTCCAACACGCGGCCGTGGCGGAGTGCGCCGTGATCGGCGTGAAGGACGAAGACCGTGGCCAGGCCGTGAAGGCCTTCGTGGTGCTCATGCCCGGCATCGAGGCCAGCGACGCACTCGTACGTGAACTGCAGGATTTCGTGAAGGCGACTATCGCGCCGTACAAGTATCCGCGGTTCGTGGAGTTTGTCGCGGCACTTCCAAAGACCGATACCGGGAAGCTCCAGCGCTTCCGTTTGAAGGAGCCATCGTGAAGGAGC
>CAYUMN010000035.1:0-1983 GCA_964445835.1 uncultured Gemmatimonas sp. | reverse complement strand
TGAAGGAGCCATCGTGAAGGAGCTATCGTGAAGGAGCTATCGTGATGCATCGTATCCTGCAGCCCGAAGGCTGGGCGCGCCCGCGCGGCTACGCCAATGGCGTGTGCGCCAGCGGGCGGACCATTCATGTCGCCGGCCAGATCGGGTGGACCCCCGATCAACGGCTCGTGCCCGGCGGACTCGTCGCGCAGACCAAACAGGCGCTCGAGAACATCGTCGCGGTGCTCGCCGTCGATGGCGCGCGCCCGGAACATCTCGTGCGGCTCACGTGGTACGTCACCGATCGCGCCGCGTATCTTGCCGCCGGCCCCGAGATCGGTGCAGTATATCGCGAGGTAATTGGCCGACATTTCCCGGCGATGTCCGCGGTGGAAGTCTCGGCGCTGATGGAGAATGAAGCCGTGGTGGAGATTGAGGCCACCGCGATCGTCCCGCTCTGAACGACTCGCACCCACCGAAGACACCATGACCTACGCGTCCATCACCGGCTGGGGCAAAGGTATGCCGCCCGCCATTCTCACGAACGACGACCTCTCGACCTTTCTCGAGACCACCGACGAGTGGATCACCTCACGCACGGGGATGAAGGAGCGCCGCATCTCGCACGTGAGTGCAGTGGAGATGAGCACCATCGCCGCGTCGCGCGCCCTCGCCTGTGCTGGGCTCGATGCCGCCGATGTGGACCTGATCATCTACGGGGGTTGCAGCAACGAGGAGCTGTGCCCCAATAGCGCCTCCGGCGTGCAACTCGCCCTCGGTGCCAAGAAGGCCGCGAGTATCGACGTCAACACGGCCTGCACCAGCTTCTGCTACGGCCTCGCGACGGCGACCGCGATGATTCGCACCGGCATGGTGAAGAACGCCGTCGTCATCGGCGTGGAGCTGATCAGCCGCTACATGGACTGGAGCAATCGCGGCGTTGCCGTGCTCTTCGGCGATGGCGCGGCCGCCGTGGTGCTGCAGGCCACGGACAAGGAAGAAGGCATGCTCGGTGCCGTGCTCGGCTGCGACGCCGAGGCGCGCGATACGCTGCGTGTGCGTGGCTTCGGCTGTGGATACGCGGGCCTCGACATCACCTTCGGCGACACGCTGTGGGATTTCGATGGCCAGGTGATCTTCAAGCGCGCGGTACAGGCGATGTCCTCGGCGTCGAAGCAGGTGATGGAAGCCCATGGCGTGCGCGCCGAGGATATCGGGCTCGTGGTGCCGCATCAGGCGAACCTGCGCATCATTGAGGCGGTCGCAAAGTACGCTGGCGTGCCGATGGAGAAGGTGATGCTCACCGTGCAGAAGTACGGCAACATGAGCGCCGCCACGGTTCCGGTGGCGTTGGTGGAGGCGCTCGAGGAGGGGCGCGTGAAGCCGGGAAGTTGGCTGCTGATGCCGGCCTTTGGCGGCGGGCTCACCTACTGTTCACTGCTCGTGAAGTGGGGGGAGCGCGTGACGCCGCTCGGCGAGAGTGCGATACAGATGCCGCCGTTGACGGAGACGGCGTTGGAGATGGTGAACCGGGTGCGGGCGAATCAGGATCCGCATGGGCGGTCGCTGGCGGGGCTGATGGCGCCGGGGTTCGCCAAGAGGGTTGACGCGTTGCCTGTCTGAGTAATACTCGGTGCGTAAGCTTCCCCTCAGCGGACACAGCGTAAGTGAGACTTTCTCGTCGCCCGACGGAGAGAATATGAGGAAGTCACGGCTCACCGAGACCCCGATCGTCGCGGTGTTGCAGGAAGCGGAGGCCGGGGTGCCGATCGCCGAGCTGCTCCGGAAGCACGCGGTCAGTCGGCCGACCTATTCCAACTGGAAGGCGAAGTACGGCGGTACGGCGGTGCCGGAGCGTCGCCGGCGGAAGGAGCTCGAGCAGGAGAACGCCAAGCTCAAGCGGATGTGCGCCGACCTGGCGCTGGAGAACGCGGCGATCCTGGTGCAGGAGCACAGGCGGTCCATCGTGACCGCCTGCCAGATCGCCGGACTCTCGCGGACAGC
>CAYUMN010000034.1:18678-20121 GCA_964445835.1 uncultured Gemmatimonas sp. | reverse complement strand
CCCCTCACCCCTCATTTTTCACTTTTCCCTTTTCCCTTCTTCGTCCCTCCGTCAAGCACCCCCCTCCTCAACGATCCTCGCGCGGCGGCAACGCCAATCCTTCCAAGAAGAAAGCAGCCAGCTCCGCGCGTCCACCGAGGCCAGACTTCTCGTAGATACTCACGGCGTGCTGTCGCACCGTCCGCTCACTGCGGTTCGTGGTGCCGGCAATCTGCTTGTGACCGAGTCCTTTGAGAATCAGTACAGCGACCTCACGCTCAGCTGGGGTGAGCTGCCACGCGATGAACTGCGCGTCTATCGCGCGCCCGAGCCCTTCGAGCGCCGACGTCGCCTGCGCGCGCCACGCGGCGGCTTCTGCGCTTCGCGCGGCGAGCTGCGACCGGGTCTCACCCAAGTCCCCGGCGGCGCGGCGCCAGCCGAGGAAGAGATACAGGGCGCTGCCGAGGCTGAGAGCGACCAGCGTGAGCTCCAGCAGAATGTGCGGCGTGAACCAGTTGGTCGGCGCATCCAGCGCGATATCGACGCCCGCGAGGACCGCGACCAACGCGAGAATCCCGACCATCACAAGTCGGAGTCGCTCGATCTCAGGGGTCTCGTCAGATTCGCGCATGCGTCGGGCTGGGAGGTATCCGGCAGATGCCGTGCCCCAATATCAGGAGAGGACTTCACTCAAAGATAGGTCACATGTCGGATGGCCTCCTCAGGCCGGCGGAGCAATCCTCACTGCACGCGGCGACGCTCTGCCACCGCGCTCCCATTCGCACCGGAGGATCCCCATGATCGCGCAACTGAGTTCCCTCATCCCGACCCCCCTCCACCCGGCCGTGGTACACCTGCCGATCGCGCTCGCCATTCTGGTCCCGCTGTTCGCCATTGGGGCCCTGATCGCGATTATGAGGGGCGCCAAGCCACTGGGCACCTGGGGAGTCACGACCGCACTGGTGGCCACCCTGGCGCTCAGCAGCTGGGTCGCCACGGAGACTGGCGAGGACCAGGAGGACAAGGTCGGATCGGTCGTGCCGGACGCCGCCTTTGAGACACACGAGGAAGCGGCCGAGCAGTTCTTCGATCTGACCCTCCTCGTGCTTGGAATTTCGGCCCTTGGCTTCCTGCCGCGCCAAGCTGGGACGGGCGCGCGCATTGTCGCGACCCTCGGGTCGGTGGCGCTGCTCGTGGCCGGCTACCGCGTGGGGCATAGCGGGGGCGAGATGGTCTACAAGTACGGGGCCGCGTCGGCGTACGTGGAGCCGAGTGCCGCAAACGGGGCACTCACGCTGGATCGGATGCCGACGGACAGTCTGGGCGCGGTGCCTCGCAAGGATGACGACAACTAGGTGATATTCCGAGGCCGCTCCGCACCACGCGTGGCGGTCCCGGACGTTGGGCCTACGACAGGACGGATTCGCGCGATGCAGCAACACATGCAGGAACCGATGCAGGAAC
>CAYUMN010000034.1:17494-18578 GCA_964445835.1 uncultured Gemmatimonas sp. | reverse complement strand
GGCGAACCGCTGCGCCGATTGAGCGACGGCGATTCCCTGCCACTCCTCGCGCGTCCCGCCGCCTACTCCGGCGCACTCCCCTGCGCCGATTGCGCAGCCATCGAAACGACCGTCGTGTTGCATCCCGATGGATCGTACCGGCTCCGTGAGCTCTATGTGGGCGAGGACGCGCCCAATGTGTTCGTCTCCATAGGGCGATGGGGATATCGCGCCGACAGCATGCCGCGTATCACCCTGTTCGCCACCAGTGGGAATCGCCACTTCTCGCTCAGCGATCCGTTGACGCTCAGCGCCCTTGATGCCGAGGGGAATCCGATCGACAGCAAGGGTCCGCGGTCGCTCACGCGCGTCGTCGCACCCGCCACGCTCGATGGCGTGGCCCGCGTCCGTGGCGAGTTCCGCTATATGGCCGATGCCGCCACGCTCGTCGCCTGCGACGGCGGCAAACAGTTCCCCGTGTCCGGGGACAGCGCGTTCATTCGCCTCCAGCGTGCCTACCGCGAGAACTCACTCGGCACGTTATCGTCGGTCCTCATGGACCTCACCGGGCGCTGGGTCACGCGCCCCGGCGGCGAGGCAGGAACGCAAGCGGAGACGTTCGTGGTGGACTCGTTCGCCCCGCAGCCAGCGCGCGCATCATGCGAGGCCTCGCGGGTGCGCGCGGCCATCGCCGTGAGTGACTGGCAGCTGCGGGCACTCGACGGCGACACGTTGCCAACGCTCGATCGCGCCCTGCAACCGACCCTGCGGTTCCTTATCGGCGAGCTCGGAGAGAAGACGCTCTCGGGCAATGCGGGGTGCAACCGCTTCACCGGACGCGTCGTGCTGCGCGGACTCGATCTTGTCGGGACGCCGGTGGCGATGACCAAGCGTGCCTGCGCCGACTCACTCGCGAACATCCGCGAGGCGCGCTACGGCAAGGTGCTCAGCGAGGGCGGATGGTTCCGCCTCGAGGGCACAATGCTCGTGCTCTCACGCGGCGGCGAGGAGCGCGCGCGGTTCTACCGGCGTTAACCACGCCCGGATGCACCGGATGCACCGGATGCACCGGATGCACCGGATGCACCGGATGCACCGGATGCAC
>CAYUMN010000034.1:0-17394 GCA_964445835.1 uncultured Gemmatimonas sp. | reverse complement strand
CCGGATGCACCGGATGCACCGGATGCACCGGATGCACCGGATGCACCGGATGCACCGGTTCACCACACGGATTGAACCGCGCCGCGTTCAGCGACAATCGAGTTGCTCCTGCTGGATTCGAAAGCGCACGGGGACGAGCGTGCGCGGAATGACCCGCGCGTCGGTCGGCTGCGACGAGGCAGCCGTCACCAGACAGCTGGGTCCCGGGGCGCGCTCGGTCACCAGAACCCACAGGGTATCGCGGAGCAGCGTCACGTGGCGGATCTGCACGGCGTATCCGCCGCTCGAGCGTTCGCCGAGCGCGACGAAGACGACCATTTCCTCTCCGAAGTCCACCGCGGGCGCGGGCGGAACCGGCACCAGCCCCTGCCCGAGGGTGGTCCAGAGAGCCGAGAGGACCTCGATCTTTCGCACAACGCTGCGCTGGGTCGTCCTCACCCCGGAATAACCCCGGAAGGGATATCCCGCAGCGAAGGTCGAATCGCGCTCGGCGCCCACGGTCCACGCGGGGGAGGCGAGGGAGACGTCGGTCAGGGTCAGGCCATTGTCCGGGGGCGCCGAAATGTCCGTACAGGCTGAAACGGCCAGCGCGGCAAGCGCGGTGCGCACGGCAAGCGCGGTGCGCACGGCAAGCGCGGTGCGCACGGCAAGCGTGGTGCGCCCGGTGCGCCCGGTGCGCGCGTCAAGCGCGGTGCGCGACAGGAGGCGGACGGAGAATCGCATGCTGAACAATACCTCTCGGGTCGGGGCCGCCGTCACCGAGGCCGGGTCCGGAGAGTTGCCCAACGCGAGGCGGGACCGCACTTTCTGTAATCAGTCAGCCCGCGCCCAGGACGGCTACTCTTCAGGAGCGCGCTGTCCCTCCCTTTTCTAACGCTCCCAATGCGCCTCTCCTCGTTCGCCGCACTTTTTGGCCTATCCGCGCTCACGGTGCTCCCTGGAGTGGTCGGCGCGCAGGGCGCCCCGGTCGCGCCCGCGATCCGCGAGATCGACTCCCAGATTGCCGGCGTGATGCCGAAGGTCGTCGCGTGGCGACGGGACATCCACGAGCATCCTGAGTTGAGCTTTCAGGAGACGCGGACCGCCGCGCTCGTCGCGGCGCACCTCCGCTCGCTCGGTCTCGAAGTGCGCGAGCAGGTCGGACGCACCGGCGTGGTCGGGGTGTTGCGCGGCGGGCGTCCGGGTCCGACGGTCGCGCTCCGCGCCGACATGGATGCGCTCCCAGTCACCGAACAGGTGGACCTCCCATTCCGGAGCCGCGCGCGCGCGCAGTGGCAGGGCAATGATGTCGGTGTGATGCATGCCTGCGGCCACGATAACCACGTGGCGATCCTCATGGGCGCCGCCGAGGTCCTCGCGGGAATGAAGGCGCAGCTCCCTGGCACGGTGGTCTTTCTCTTCCAGCCCGCCGAGGAGGGACTGGGCGGCGCGGAAGCGATGGTGGCCGATGGCGCAATCGCGAATCCCAAGCCCGACGCGGTCTTTGGATTGCATGTGTGGCCCACCGCGGTCGGCACGATTGGAGTGCGCCCGGGGCCTGAGATGGCCGCCGCCGGCAACTTCACAATTATTGTGAAGGGGGTGCAGACGCATGGCTCGCAGCCTTGGTCGGGCGTCGATCCGATCGTCGTGTCCTCGCAGATCGTCCTCGGGTTGCAGACCATCGCGAGCCGTCAGGTGAACGTGGCGTATCTCCCGAGCGTGTTGACCGTCGGGCAGATCAATGGCGGCAACCGCGCCAACATCATTCCGGACAGCGTGGTGATGGTGGGCACGCTCCGTACCTTCGACGACGCCATGCGCCGCGATATCGCGATGCGCATCACGCGCACGGCCGAGAACATCGCGCAGTCGGCGGGCGCCACGGCGCGCGTGACGATCGACCCCAGCGGCACGGTGCTGGCGAATGACACGACGCTCACCGAGCGCATGCTGCCGACGCTGCGTCGTGCGGCCGGGGCGGCGAATGTGAGCATCATCAATCCCGTCATGGGCTCGGAGGACTTTCCCGCGTTCACCACGGAGACGCCAGGGATGTTCTTCTTCCTCGGCGTGACGCCGCGCGACCGCAATCCCGCACAGGCCCCGGCGAACCACTCGCCGCTCTTCTTTGCCGACGAGGCCGCGCTCGAGACGGGGGTGCGCGCGATGAGCGCGCTGGCGGTGGACTACCTGCGCGGCACCCGACGCTAGTCGGAACGCTCGACCGAACGCTCGAACTAGCGCTCGTCCGAGCGCTAGTTCCGCAGTCACCAGCCACGAGGCAAGAGCGCGATGCAGAGCAAGGCGAAGACGGTCACAGAGTATCTCGCGAGTCTGCCGGCCGATCGTCGCGCGGCAATCGAAGTCGTGCGCCAAGTGGTGCGTGCGAATCTCGATCCCGCCATCAAAGAAGGAATGCTGTACGGGATGCTCGGCTGGTACGTGCCCCACGAGGTCTTTGCGCCGGGGTATCACGTCGATCCGAGCATTCCGCTGCCCTACGCCGCGCTGGCGTCGCAGAAGCAGCACATGTCGCTCTACCTGATGACCGCGTACGGCGAGGGGAGCACGGGCGAGGCGTGGATCCGCACGCACTGGCCAAAGACGGCCAAGAAGCTGGACATGGGGAAAAGCTGCATTCGTTTCAAGAAGGTCGAGGATCTTGCGCTCGAGGTGATCGCAGAGGCGATCGCACGGGTTCCGGTACAGGAGCATCTCGCGTGGTATGCGAGGGTCGACCCGCGGAACGGGGTCGCGGGTCAGCCGTCGCGGGGCGGGACGGGAACGGGGGGCCGCGCCACAAAGAAGGCGGTCGAAAAGAAGCCTGCGTCGAAGAAGCCCGCGTCGAAGAAGGCCGCGTCGAAGAAGCCCGCGTCGAAGAAGCCCGCGCCTGCCAAGAAGAAATAGTCCGACATCTCACCCCTTCACGTGCCGTGCTCCCAATCCTCCTTCGTGCTCCGTGCCTCCGCGCGCCGCGTCAGTCTCACGCGCCGCGTCCGGTCGCGCACGGTCATCCGCCCGCCCTGCGCGCCCTGCGTGATCCGCGGCGCGACCGCATGAGCGCCACGTCGGCTCGCCGCGCCGCGCTGCTCGTTGTCGCGCTCGTCTTGAACGCCTGTGCGGCCTCGCTGCCGCCACTCAGGAACCGCGCGGTCACGACCGTGCTCGCCGACACAACAAGCACGGCCCTCTCGCGTGGTCTGACGCCCTCCGCGCTCGAACGTCCCGGAGAGACGGGGGTGCAGCTCCTCGCGAGTCCACTCGACGCCTTCGCCGCCCGTATCGCCCTTGCCGCTGCGGCCGAGCGATCGCTCGACATTCAGTACTACATCTGGCACGCTGATCGGACTGGACAACTGATGTTCGAGGAGATCTGGAAGGCGGCCGAACGCGGCGTGCGCGTCCGCCTGCTGCTCGACGATCTCTCCACCAGTGGGCTCGATGGCACGCTGACGGCGCTCGACGCGCACCCGAAGATCGACATCCGGCTGTACAATCCGATCGTGCAGCGTCGCACCCGGTGGCTGGCGTTCATGACCGACTTTGGGCGACTCAACCGCCGCATGCATAACAAGTCGTTCACGTCCGATAACGTCGTCACGATCGTCGGGGGACGCAACATCGGCGACGCGTACTTCGGACTCCACGAGGAGCTGCTCTTTGCCGACCTCGACGTGGTCGCGGCCGGCGCCGTCGTGGCGGACGTCTCGCGGCAGTTCGATGAGTACTGGAACAGCGCGTCGTCGTATCCGGTCGCCCAGCTCATCCGCGCCGCGAGCGAGAAGCAGAAGGCGGCGCTCCTCGCGCGCTTCGCCGTCGTGCGCGCGGAGTCGGCGTCAGTCGCGTACATCCGCGCGGCCGAGTCGACGCCCCTCGTGGCGAACCTCGAATCGCGTCGGCCGCGGCTGCAATGGTCGCCGGCCGAGCTCGTGTACGACGACCCCGCGAAGACACGGGCCCTCGTGCCGCGCGAGGAGCTCCTGCTCTTCCCCGATATGATGCGCGCCACGGGGCGCCCACTGCAGCGATTCGACCTCGTCTCTCCGTACTTCGTGCCGATGCCGGGCGGCACGGCCACCTTTGCGAATCTCGTCGCACAGGGCGTGCGCGTCCGCGTCCTCACGAACAGCCTCGCCGCGACCGACGTGGCAGCGGTCCACGCCGGCTACGCGAAGTGGCGTCGGAAACTGCTGAAGGCCGGCGTGGTGCTCTACGAGTTCCACCCGGAGGCCCGGCAGGCCGCATCGACAGCCAGTCATCGCGGCGGGAGCGGCTTCGGTGTCCGACGCTCACGCGCACCGCTCGGCCTGCATGCGAAGACCTTTGCCGTGGACAGCGCACGCGTCTTCATTGGCTCGTTCAACTTCGATCCGCGCTCGGCCATGCTCAACACCGAGCTCGGACTCGTGATCCAGAGCCCGTCGCTCGCACGCCAGCTGCATCGCGAGTTCGACGAGCTCGTGCCGCAGATCTCGTTCGAGGCGATCCTTGGCCCCGGTGGACGCGGCATCCAATGGGTCGAGCAGACGCCGCAGGGCGAGGTGCTACACCGCAGCGAGCCGCGCGCGGGACTGCTCCGACGCTTCAACGTGTCGCTGCTCAAGCTTCTCCCGCTCGACTGGCTCCTCTAAGCCCGCCAGTCGATTACGCGAATGTGATGTGCTTCCGCATCGGGAGCTCGCGAATCCGTTGTCCCGTCGCGGCAAAAATCGCGTTCGCCAACGCGGGGGCCGCGGGAGGGACCGGCGGCTCGCCGATACCGCTGACGTGCTCGCCCAACTCCAGCCCCTTCACAATAATATTCGGGGACTGATCGAGCCGAAGTCCCGTGAACTGGTGGAAGTTCGTCTGCTCCGTTCTGCCATCCGCGTACGTGAGTTCGGCGTTCATGGCGTGCCCGAGTCCCCAGATGATCGCACCCTGCACTTGGTTCTCGAAGTTGATGGGGTCGAGTACTCGCCCGACATTGGCCACCACAAACACCTGGTCGATGGTGATGCCGTTCGGGGTGTTCGTGACCTCCACCACTTCGGCCACCGGGACGCCAAATGAAAGCGTGAAGGCCACGCCCCTCCCGCGCCCCGGTGCCATCGGTGTTCCCCACCCCGAGAGTTCGCCAACGGCCTCGAGCACCTTGCGAGAGATCTCATGATTGCAGAGCCGGATGCGTTCGCGAAGCGGGTCCGCCCCCGCCGCAACGATCAACTCGTCGAGGAAGGCGTCGTGCAGGAATCCGTTGTAGGACGCGCCGACCGATCGCCACGAGCTCACCGGGACGGTCTCCGGCGCGCGATATCCGGTGACGCGATAGTGCGGAATCGCGAAGGGCTGATCCCACGCGCCCGAGACGATCGCGCCATCAGGGCCGGGGACCGGCTGACCAAGCCGCCCGCCCTGCGACGCGAGCACCGAGGGCGCGGCGATATCGAGCGCATAGGCCACCACCTTCCCATCGGCCACTGCGCCGTGCGCACGCGACATGGCGAAAGGACGGGGGAAGTCGTGCTGCATATCCTCCTCGCGCGTCCACGTGAGCTTCACCGGGACGTTGGGATACGCGACGGCGAGCGCCACCGCCTGCTCGACGTAATCGTTCTCGAGCCGTCGCCCGAAGCTTCCCCCGGCTTGCAACGCATGCAGCGTGACGTCCTCCACCTCGATTCCGGCGATCTTCGCCGCCGCCTGCTGCGCGAACCGCGGGACCTGCGTCGACGTCCAGAGTTCCAGCGTTCCCTCCTTGAACAGCGCGGTCGCCGTCATCGGCTCCAGCGGGGCGTGGGCCAGAAATGGCACACGATACTCCGCTTCGACGCGACGCACGTTGGAGTTGTTCTGCTGGCTGATGGCCTCGAAGTACGCATCGACATCGCCTTCATCTTTGAAGCGCGAGTCCTGGCGATCCTCGACAAACGACTCGGAGAGCGTGTTCCAGAGCGCCTCCTGCGTGGCCGGATAGGGCGCAGGGCCCCACTGCGGTTGCAGCAGCGACGCGGCCTGAAATGCGCGCCAGGTGTTGTCGGCAATCACGCCCACGCCACCCTTGACCGGCACGATCTTGATCACGCCGCGCACACGCTTGGCCGCGGTGTCATCCACCGACGTCATACCACCACCGATCCGCGGATTCGTGCGGACCGTCGCGTACACCATGCCCGGCAGTCGGATGTCGATCCCGTACTGCGCGGTGCCCGTGGACTTGGCGACGATATCGAGCCGCTGCATCGGCTTGCCGAGATAGCGCCACTGCGAGGGATCCTTCAGCGTGACGTTGCGCGGGGGATCCAGCTCCGCCGCGGCCGCGGCGAGCGCGGTGTAGGCGATGCGCGTGCCATCGGGCGTGACCACGGCCCCGTCATTCGTTCTCAGTTCCGCGACCGGCGTCCCCGTTCGCTTCGACGCGGCCTCGAGAAGCATCGCGCGCGCGACGGCCCCCGCCTTACGCAACTTCTCGTAGGCATCCGGGACGGTCGACGACCCCCCGGTGATCTGAAGCCCCATCAGCTTCGTCAGCACGCCCCCGAACCGACGCGCGGAACGCGCCGTGAGTCCGTCGTTGGTGGCAGCGAACGGAAAGGCTTCGTCGAGGAGGCGCGTGTTGAAGTAGACCGCGTCAGGGGGGCCGGGATCGATCTTGAAGCTGCCCCACGCCACGTCGAGCTCCTCGGCGACGAGCATCGCTTGGACCGAGTACGCTCCCTGCCCGAGGTCGGACCTCGGCGTCGTGATGGTGATCCCATTGGCATCGATCGTGACGTACGGATTCAGCGATGCTTCGCCGTCGTCGAGATCCTCCAGCAACGGATTCTCGTGCGGCCACTTGTAGGCGACCACTCCGATGACGATGCCTCCGGTGACGGCGGCGGTGCCGATGATAAACGTGCGACGCGCGATCGTGGCGATCTTCCCCATGGTCAACGCCCTCCCATGGTATCGGCGGCTCGACGCACCGCCGCGCGAATGCGCGGATAGGTGCCGCAGCGACACAGGTTCGCCGCCATTGCCGCGTCGATCTCGTCGTCGCTCGGATTCTTCTTGGCGGCGAGAAAGGCGGCCGCCGTCATGATCTGGCCCGCCTGGCAGTAGCCACACTGCGCGACCTGTAACGCGATCCACGCCTCCTGCACCGCATGCAGTGACTCCGGCGTCCCAAGCCCCTCGATCGTGGTGACGGCGCCCTTCACGCTCCCCACGGGCATCGAACAGGCGCGCACCGGTCTTCCGTCGATGTGGACCGTGCAGGCGCCGCAGACCGCGATACCACAACCGTACTTCGGACCCGAGATCCCGAGTTCGTCGCGAAGTGCCCAGAGGAGGGGCATCTCCGGTTCGACATCGAGTTCGTGGGGCTGGCCGTTGACGAGAAGGCGCACACATCACTCCGGTAGAGGCTACCGGAAGCTACACGACGGCGCCCACCGCGGGAGTGGCGTACCAGAGGACCGCGAGGAAGTGGCAGGAAGTGCCCGCGACAACACAGAGGTGCCAGAGCGCATGACCAAAGCGCACCTGCGCGTCCGTCACGTAAAAGACCACCCCGCCAGTGTAACAGAGCCCTCCAGCGAGCAACCACGCGAGACCGGCGGGCGCGACGGCCGCGAGCATCGGCTTGAGCGCGAAAACTCCCATCCATCCCATGGCGACATAGAGACCCACCGAGAGCCGTGGGTACGTGAAACCGATAAAGAGCTTCGAGGCGATGCCGAGCAGCGCCAGAGTCCAGATGACCGCGAGGAGCGTCCATCCCCACGGGCCGTGGAGCGGGCCGAGCGCGAAGGGCGTGTAGGTGCCAGCGATCAGTAGATAGATGGCCGCGTGATCGATCACACGGAACCTGCTCTTGGCGCGACTCGGCGGCAGCGCATGGTAGATCGTAGAGGAGAGATATAGCAGCACCATCGAGGCGCCGAAGACGGCGCTCGCCACGACGAGCAGCGGGGATGCTCGACCGGCGGCCGTCACGATGAGCACCGGCACCGCGGCGATGCTCGCGAGCAGTCCGGCACCATGCACAATGCTGTTGGCGATCTCCTCACCACGGGTCTGGGCTCGCGCGACTTTCATTTCAGAAACCTACACACGGCGTCCGCGCAACGTTGCTCACGCGCGGGGCGTTCAGAGGCCGTGTCCGCCCACCGGTACCGTTTCGTGACGATCGATGCGACCAATGAGCCCGTACCTCGACGGCGCACTCACTTGAGGAGATACTCGACCGTGGCCACCACGCGAATCACCTTGCTCACCTGGCTGGCCTCGCTGATGCCCTGCGCTTGATCGCGGGGGAGAATCTCGAAATAACCCTGATTCGCTTGGCGGATGCCGCCGAGCGCACTGCCGGCATCGGTCGCGAACTGTGTCGCCGCTTCTCGGGCGCGCGCCGTGGCCTGCGCGATCATCGCCGGTTTCAGTTCGTTCAGTCCGGTGAACACGAAGGTCGGCCCACCATTGCCGTACTGCTCCCCCGACGACAGGACAACGCCTTCGCTGACCAACTCGTGCACCTTCTGGCTCGCCGCCGCGACCGCATCGGGGTCCGTGCTCCGTACCATGAGGGTCTGCGTGATGACGTAGCGCGGGCCGGCGCGGTTGTTTCCGTACTGATCGGCCTGGCCATCGCGGACCGCGAACTCCTGCAGCGTGAGTTGCGTGGTATCGACGCCGTGACGGCCGAGGAACGCGCGGATCTTTCGCACGCTCGACTGCAACTGCGTGTTCGCGCCGCCGAGTTGATCGTCCGCCGCGACGATGCGCAGCGGCCAGATCGCGAGGTTCGCCTTCGCCTCGCGCTCGGCAACGCCCTTCACCGTGACGTAGCGCTCCGCCTGCTTCGCCCGGACAAATCCGTCGCCGGCGAAAAGTCCGCCGACCACGATGCCAAGGGCGAGGATGATGGTGCCGACGAGCGGGCGATCGATGCTGCTCATGTATGCACTCCGAGGGGGAACAGCGTTCGGTGCTGTAGGGTTCAACTACTCGCGTGCTCAGCCGATTCAGCGCAGCGTGGCCTTGAGCGTCATCGGCACCGACAGCGCGCGCGAGATGATGCAGGTCGTCTTCGCCTTCTCGGCAAACTCCTGGAACTGCTCTGCCGTGAGCCCCGGGACCTCGGCCTCGGTCGTGAGCGTGATGCCGGCGATCGACGTGCCCGCGCCGGCATCGTCGAGGTGCACTTCGGCGGTCGTGAAGACGTCCTTCGGCGCATGCCCAGCGATGAAGAGCATGTTGTTCAGCGCCATCGAATAGCAGCCCGCATGCGCGGCGCCAAGCAGCTCCTCGGGATTCGCGCCCGGGGTGCCTTCGAAGCGTGTTGTGAAGGAATACTTCCCTTCGAACGCTCCGCTGCCGAGGCGGAGGTGGCCGGAGCCGGTCTTGAGGTCACCCGTCCAGCGGGCGTCGGACTTGCGCGTGATCATGGTCGTTTCCGGCGAGAGGTGTAGGAGAAGCATACCTCACAGCAAGCTCACCCGTCGCCGCGGAGTTCCCGTGGGCCCCGCCGCTGGTCAGACCGTGCTGACCGCGAGCAGGAGCCGAGTGCGGAGGCCGGTCTTCTCCATGGCATTCTTCACATGGGACTTCACCGTGTGCAGCGAGATGAAGAGGCGCGCGGCGATCTCCTTGTTCGCGAGGCCCTCTCGCATCAGGGCGACCACTTCCTGCTCGCGCACGGTCAATTCGAGCATGATCTTCGCGCGAATGGGCGGGCTGCCCTCGTCATCGTCAAGCACGATCCCCTCCGCAGCGATCTGCACGAACAGGGGCGACGTCAGCTCGTCGGGGAGCACATGCTCGCCTTCGGAGACGGAGCGAACCGTATCGACATACTCAGCCCCAGTGGCGTCCTTCAGCACGAAGCCCTCGACCCCGGCCTTCACGAAATCGGCGATATCCTCGTTGTGCGGTGCGAGGTCGGTGATGACCACCACCGCTTCGGGACGCAGACGCCGTGTGGTGATGGCGGCGCGGAGCGAGACGACGTCACTTGATCCCGCCTCGACCATCACCACGTCGGGCTCCTCCTCCGCGAGCATGGTCACGCTGAGGGTGGCTTCTGCCGAGACGACCGTCACGCCCGGCTGAGCGTTCAGCAGCTTCTCATGCAGGTCTCGAGACATACGATTCTCGTCAACCAAGGCGACAAGGATCTCGCGTTCTACCGGAGTGTCAGGCATGACACTAAGAATACCCCCTCCTTAAAAGCAGGAAAATCCCACAAAGGAGGGACTCTGGGATTAGGCGACTGGCACACTATTGGGACATTCGCGCTCTCGCGCAACGTCCGGCGCTGAGCGCGGTGGTGGGGCAACCTGTGCCGTAAGTGATTATGCTGCAGCATGCCCCGGCCCACACATCCATGAAGCCCGTCGAACGCCTCGGCGAGGCCCGCACTCCCGACGGCTCCCGCCTCGAGCTCCTGAGGCACGACGGGGCGTATCTTATCCGCGCCAATGGCATCGAGCTGATGTCATCGCGCCGCCACCTCTCCGAGGATCGCCTGGCCGAGGTCGCCTGCGCGGGATTGGCGGACCGCCCAGGCGCACGCGCGCTCATTGGGGGACTCGGTCTCGGATTCACGCTCCGCGCTGCCCTCAAACAGGTGGGCGCGGATGCCGAGGTCGTCGTGGCCGAGTTGATGGCGGAGGTGATCGAGTGGAACGCCAATCCCGAGTGGAATATCTCGGCCGAGATCGTGCGCGATTCCCGCGTCCGCGTCGTACACGGGGATGTCTTCGCGGTGCTCCTCGACAACCCCGCCGGCTTTGATGCCATCATGCTCGACACCGACAACGGCCCGGACGGAATGTTGTTATCGGAGAATGGGACGCTCTACTCCGACTACGGCGTCGCGACCACAGTGGCGGCGCTCCGTCCCGGCGGCGTGATCGTGTACTGGTCGGTCGGGGACGACACCAAGTTCGTCGACGCCCTGGAGCGCGCGAAGTTGCGGGTGGAACGCGAACGCGTGCGTGCCCACACGACCGCAGGTCCTTGGCACACCCTGTACATCGCGCGGCTGAAAGTTCGAGTGGAGCCGCCGGTCCGTCGGGACGTCGGGATCTGACGCGGGGTGGGCCGGCTAGGGACGTAGTGAATCGACGGCTTTGAGGAACGCGGCCGCGCCGAATGGCTTCTCGAGGAGGCGCGTGTGCGGCGTCGCCAGCAGCGCGCCCGGGCGCTGATCGCCCGCAAAGCCAGTGATCAGCAGGATCGGAAGATCCGCGCGACGCGCGCGCAGGGCCTCGGCGAGTGCGATGCCTCCCATGTTCGGCATCACGACATCCGTCACCAAGAGATCGAAGGACTCGAGCCCGCTGGCCTCGACCTGGCGGAGCGCATCCATCCCGTCGACCGCCTCGACGACACTGTATCCCGCGCGACGCAAGGCTCGTGCGGCGAAGCTGCGGACGGCGGGTTCATCATCCGCGAGCAACACCCGTCCATGGGCGCCATCGACGATGGGAATCGGACCCGAATGGCGCGCACGCTCCGGCGTCTCCAGCGGCGGCTCGACGGCCGGAAACCAGAGGGTGACGCTGGTGCCGCGCCCCGGCTCAGACTGCACCGTCGCCGCGCCCCCGAACTGTTGCATCGTCGCGTACACCATCGCCAGTCCGAGTCCCGTCCCCTGCCCCGTGGGCTTCGTGGTGAAGAAGGGTTCGAACACACGATTCTGGACTTCCGCGGTCATGCCGCTGCCGGTGTCACGCACCTCAAGGCGCACCCAGGGTCCCCCCACTGCGTTCGGGAAGGGACTGTCGAACTGCACATCGCAACTCGCCAGCGTGAGCGTGCCACCGTCGGGCATCGCGTCGCGCGCGTTGAGCGCGAGGTTGACGAGCGCCTGTTCGAGACGTCCACGATCGGTCGCGACGAACTGCTTCGCTTGCGCGTCGACGACGACGGTAATCGCGGTGCCGAGGGTACGGCGGAGCAACTGCGAGGTCTCGTCGAGTACCGGTTCAAGGGGGACCGTGGTCACCGCGACGTCATCACGACGAGCGAAGAGCAGCAGTTGGCGGGAGAGCGCACCGGAGCGTCGTGCCGCCTCGAGGGCAATGTCCAAGTTGCGCCGTTCCTCCGACCCAGGCGGCAGCCCGTCGCGCACGTCCTCCACATGCCCCATGATGGCCGTGAGGAGATTGTTGTAGTCGTGTGCCACCCCTCCGGCGAGTCGGCCGAGCGACTCGAGCTTCTGGGCTTGAAGATGGCGTTCCTCGCGCTCGCCGAGTTTGTCGGCCATGTCGTCGATCGTCCGCGCGAGCAATTGCAACTCGGCCGGCGCGCGCGAAACCCCGGTCCGCGCCGTGAAATCGCCGGTCCCGATGTGTTCGGCGGCGTTCGTGAGCATCTGCAGATCGCGGAGTACCAGCGGCGTGGCGACGTTCCACGCAATCACACCGGCCAAGAGCAGTGAGGCGAGCAGGAGCGCGAGCCGCAGGCGGAGCGCCTCGTCCACCGAGGCGGTGATGGCGGACAGTGGCACGGCGATGGCGAGTCCCACGCGCGTGTCGGCAGGGGACGGGAGGACCTGAAACGCGACCCAGCGTCGGACGCCATCCACCCCAGCACCTTCCGTCACCCCATGCGGTGAACCCGAGTTCAGGATCTTCGTGAACTGCACGTTCTCATAACGTTCACCGACATGTCCGTCATCGGGGGCGCGCGCGAGGACGAGTCCGGTCACGTCCATCATCGAGACAACGGCTCCTTCGGGAAGCGAGAGTCGAGACGCGAGGGTGTCGAGCCAGCGCATCCGAACGCCGATCGAGAGGACGCCGACGGCGCGCCCCGCGCCATCGTGCATCGCCCGATTGAGCGGCACCACTGGTTCTGGGATACTGACACTGCGCATGTACGGCCCGATCACCGCGCTGTCCGCGCGCATGGCCTCACCGAACCGCGGGTTCGCGCGGACCTCGGCGCCCACGCTGCGTCCCGGCGCACAGTCAATGACCCCGCGGGCACTCACGCGCGTCGGGTTCAACAAGTTGGGTGCGGCGTGAGACGCCCGCGCGAGGGCCTCCTCGCAGGCCGTGCGATTCCCGTCGACGACCGCTGGAATCAGCGTGAGGAGCTCCAGCGCCGCCATGCCTTCCGAAAGCACCGCCCGGTGCTGGACCTCGGCCTGGACGACCAATCGTCGCAGATTATCCTGTGCACGGGCGACCGCGTCACGACGCTCGATTGCAAATGACCAGAGCGTTGCCGCGATCAGCGGCACCGCCGCAAGCGCGACGAGCACAAGCAAGCGCGCGCGAATCCCGCCCCCTCGGAAGCGGAGGCTCAACGGCGGACCCAGAGAGCGCGAGGCCCAAGGATGTGGAGGATAGGTGTCGACACAGGCAATGAGAGGATAGCGAGAGGACGCACCCATCGGAATGGGTCCCCAGAGGCCTCGGTGCGTCTGGCGCCACTCAGAGTATCGGTCGCGAGTCGGTGATTCCGCCGGCGGTCACGCTCGTGACGGTCTCTGCCGAGACGCTTCGTCTCGAGTTCTGCCGCGCGCGCGATCCTACGTCCATCGTGAGTACTAGCTCGAATGGACTAGTGCTTTTAGTCGCTCGCGTGCAGTCACCCGGCGTCACACATTGCGAGGACCAGTTGCACGTCCCTCACGTCACGGTCATCTGCACATGTCCGACATGCTGCCCGCACATCCGCTTCGCATCGCACGCGCTACGCTCGCGTTGAGTCTCGCCCTGCCGCTGTCGCTCGCCGCGCAGTCACCGGTCCAACAAGTGCTCGCCTCGTGGCAGCAACTCACCGCACCGACCGAACACGAAGCGCGCGCGACCGTGCCCATCTCACAAGCGCTTGACGGGTGGCAGCGCGATGGGCATGGCAATCTCATGCTGCGACGTGGCCGCGGGACTCCGCGCCGCGTGGTCGCCTGTGCCATCGATCGACCCGGCTTCACCGTCACGCAGATCACCGATGATGGATACCTCCGCTTGGGTCGCGTGGCGAGCGGTGGACACCCGCGCTTCGATCAGGCGCACGAAGCGCAGCAAGTGAACATCATCACGGCTCGGGGAACCGTACCCGGCGTCATTGCGGCGGCGAATGCGCACGGTGCCGCGTCACATCGCGCCGACTCGCTGGCGGTGACCGCGGATGATCTCTGGTTGGACGTTGGCGCCTCGTCGCGCGCGGAAGTGGTGGCGCTTGGCATTCAACTGCGAGATCCTGTGGAACGCCGTGTGCCGGCCTGGCCCTTCGCCGGCGGCGTCGCCGGTGGAGCGACGGGGTCGCGCGCGGGTTGCGCCGCCATCGCTGCCGCCGCGCGCGGTATGGTCGAGCGGGGCGAGACCATCTTCCTGATGACCACACAGGGTGCCCTCGGCTGGCCCGGACTCGGCAGCGCGTTGGCACGGCTCGGCGCAGTCAATGAGGTCACGGTCGTGGTCGCGGGACGCGATGTGCAGGAGACGCGCTGGATTCGTCCCGGCGGCTCGGGTGGGACCCTCGGCATCAACGCCGCGGTCTTCCGTGCGGGCAATGTGGACTCCATCCGGGCGATCACCCCGGGCGTGCGGTTCGCCGGGTCACTCGTCGAAACGATCAGTGATGGTGGCGCGGCGTTCGTCCTGATGGAAGTCGTCCAGGCCGCCGGGGTGACCCGGACCACGCTGGGCACGCAGCCGTGGATCTCCGCGCCCGCAACGGCATTCGGACAGACCGCCCCGAGCACGGATGCGCAGGCGTCGACCGCTGCACAGCTCAAGACGCTGGCGGATATCCCGGGAACGCCGGGCGACGAGTGGCGCGTGCGCGAGGCCGTGAAGACGGCAATGCCCGCGTGGGCCCGTGCGCAAACAGTGACCGATGCCGCGGGAAATCTTATTCTCGGCATGGGTCCTGAGCGCGACACGATTGTGTTCATCGCGCAATTAGATGAAGTCGCCTTCGATGTCGTCTCGATTGCGCACGATGGTGTGGTGACGCTGCGCTCGCGTGGGGGGGCCGTCGCGTCTGCGTGGGAGGGTCAGCCCGCGTTGCTGCATCTCGTCCCGCGCTCCGGCGGTGCACCATTGGCATCGATTGCCGGCGTCTTCGTACCGCGCGACAACGCGCCATTGGATCGCCCCGAGAGCCTCACGGCGTGGTTCGGTCTTGATTCTGCCGAGCTCGTTGCCCAAGGCGTTCGCGTGGGCGACGGTGTCACGTCACACAAGGACGCGGTGCGCCTCGCGGGCACCCGCTTCACTGGTGGCGCCCTGGCTGATCGCGCCGGGTCCTACGCCCTGCTTCGCGCGCTGAACGATATCAATCCGGCGCGACTCACTCGCCGCGTACTCTTCGTGTGGTCCACGTCGGAGGGCACCGGACTCGCGGGTGCCGCGGGTGACACGGGCGCCTCGGCGCTCGCCGATCGTCTCGGCGCGAGCGTGCAACGCGTGCACAGCATCGGCACCTTCGTGAGCCCAGCGGCACCGCTTGAGTCGCCATCTGTTGCGTCCGCACGACTCGGCGGCGGCCCAGTACTCCGGGCAATCGAATCGACGAGCATGGCCGCCGTCTCGGCCCGCGCGGAGCTCCTCGCGATTGCCGCGCGGGCGGGCATCCCGATGCAGATCGGTCTCACGCAGGGCGGCACCGATGGCACCGTGTTCACCTACTACGGTGCGCCGAACGTGCCGATCGCCTGGCCGGGGCGATACAGCCACGCGCCGGGCGAAGTGCTCGACCTGCGGGATATCGAGCAGCTCGCGAAGTTGATCGCGGCATTGGCGAGCGCGCCGCGATGACTCGGTAGGCGCAGCGATCCATGTTCGTCCCGAAGCTCTTCACGACCCTCCGCGGTTACACGCGCGCGCAGTTCACGGCAGACCTCGCGGCCGGCGTGATCGTTGGCATCGTCGCGCTGCCGCTGGCAATCGCCTTTGCGATTGCCAGCGGTGTCACCCCCGACCGCGGCCTGTGGACCGCGATCGTCGCCGGGTTCCTGATTTCGGCACTCGGCGGCTCCCGCGTACAGATCGGCGGCCCCACCGGCGCCTTTGTGGTCATCGTGTATGGCATCGTGCAGCAGCACGGCCTCGATGGTCTGCTCGTAGCCACACTGATGGCCGGCGTCATTCTTGTCGCGATGGGGCTGCTCCGCTTCGGCGTGGCCATCAAGTTCATTCCGCATCCGCTCATCGTCGGCTTCACGAGCGGGATCGCGGTCATCATCTTCACGGGACAGATCAACGATCTCCTCGGCCTCGGGATGCGCGATCTCCCACCGGAGTTCGTTGGAAAGCTCGCCGCCTACGCCGCGCATCTCGGAGCCGTCGACCCACTCGCGGCGGGAATCGCCGCGCTCGCGCTGGCCATCATCCTGCTCTGGCCACGCATCTCCACGAAGTTGCCGAGCCCCTTCGTCGCGCTGGTGGTGACCACGGGGCTCGCGGCCTGGCTCCAGCTGCCGGTCGAGACCATTGCCGGCCGATTCGGCGAGATCAGCGCGGCGCTCCCGCACGTCGGGCTACCCGCGCTCTCGTTCGCACAGATCGCCGCACTGGTCGGTCCAGCATTCACGATTGCGATCCTCGCCGCCGTCGAGTCGTTGCTCGCCGCGGTGGTCGCGGACGGCATGATCGGTGGGCGGCATCGTTCGAACATGGAGCTGGTCGCGCAAGGCATCGCCAATATCGGCTCCGCGCTGGTCGGTGGCATCCCGGCCACCGGCGCGATTGCCCGCACGGCGACCAACGTGAAGAACGGCGGACGCACGCCGGTGGCCGGGATGGTGCACGCCGTCGTGCTCCTCCTCATCACGCTCCTCGCGGGGCGCCTCGCCGGCCTGATCCCCATGGCGACGCTGGCGGCGATCTTGATCGTTGTTGCGTACAACATGAGCGAGTGGCGCGTCTTCCGCGCCGAGTTGCGTGCGCCGCGCAGTGATGTGCTCGTCCTGCTCTCGACCTTCCTGCTGACGGTGCTGGTCGATCTCACCGTGGCGATCGGGACGGGGATGATGCTCGCGGCGTTCCTGTTCGTCAGGCGCATGGCCGAGGAGAGTGGGGTGCGACCCGTGACGCAGGAGTTCGCCATCGCGGAGCGCGAAGAGGACTCGGACGTTGGCGAGCCCGATCAGCACATTGCGCTGCCACCCGATGTTCAGGCCTTCTATGTCACCGGGGCTCTGTTCTTCGGCGCCGCGGAGTCCTTCCGCGAAAGGCTCGGCCAAGTGGCCAAGCGACCACGCGTGCTGATCCTGCGCCTCGGCGCCGTACCGGCAATCGATTCCACGGGTCTTCGCGCGCTCGAGCAGATCGCGACGCAGTGCGGCAAGGAGGGAACGCGGTTGATCCTGAGCGAGCTCGGCGCACAGCCCCGCCGAGTGATTCTCAATTCACCACTCGCGGCACAACTCGGAAGTGAGGGGATTGCCGCGACGTACGCAGAGGCAGTCGCGACGGCGGGTTAAGG
>CAYUMN010000033.1:5339-20306 GCA_964445835.1 uncultured Gemmatimonas sp. | reverse complement strand
ATCTTCTGGTGTTCGGCGCGAGGACATTCGGCAGCACCGTGCCGAACACCAGAAGATTGAGCGACTTGGGGTCGAGATCGGTGCGGTGCACCAGCTCACTCACAGCAAGCTTGCCGAGGTCAAGCGCGGTCAGCGCGCGGAGCAAGGTGCCGGACTTGGCGAAGGGAGTGCGGACGCCGGCGATAATCGCCACGCGCCGTCCCGGCTCGTAGATGGACATCCCTAAAGGTAGGGGGGCGCCCCCCATCTTGCCGAGCGACGGCGCACCCCGCGCGACCGCTGTCGCGGGGGGTGCGCCTCGGGTTATTCTGAAGGCGATGGCAACCGCCCTCCCCGCAAGCCGCACCGACCGCCTCCACGCGCTCGATGACCGCCGTTTTGACCTCCTCGTGATTGGCGGGGGGATCACCGGCGCAGGGGTCGCACGCGATGCCGCCCGCCGTGGGCTCACTGTTGCCCTCGTTGAGGCCGAGGATTTCGCCGCCGGCACGTCGAGTCGCTCGTCCCGCCTTATTCATGGCGGCGTACGCTACCTCGAGCACGGCTACATTCACTTGGTCTGGGAGTCGAGCCACGAACGGCGCCGTCTCCTGCAGATTGCCCCCCATCTCGTGCGGCCGCTTCGCTTCACGTGGCCTGTGTACCGTGGCGCCCGCGTGCGACGTTGGCAGCTCGCCGCCGCGCTCACGATGTACGACTCACTCGCGATGTTCCAGAATGTCGGGCGTCACAAGCGTCTCTCGCCCACCGGGATTCTTCAGGCCGAACCAGGACTCGCGCAGGACGGGCTGCAGGGAGGCGCAACGTACTGGGACGCCGGCACCGATGACGCACGACTCACCCTCGCAAATGTGATTGACGCGGCGAGCCATGGCGCGATCGTGATGAATCATGCCCCCGTGCGCGCGCTGACCTTTGCCTCAACGAACGGCGGTGCGACCGGCGGTGCGAACGGCGGTGCGAACGGCGGTGGGAACGGCGATGGGAAGAGCGTTGCGAGGGGCGCTGTGAATGGCGCTGAGGTGCGCGACTTGATCGGCGGGCAGACCATCACGGTGAAGGCGCGCCTCGTGGTGAACTGCACCGGGCCATGGACGGACGAGATTCTGCGCTTCGAGGATCCACAGGCCGGCCCTGCCGTTCGCGGCACCAAGGGCGTCCACATCGCCGTCAAGGCCGCACGCGTCGGCAACGTGAGCGCGATCACGATGCTCTCCCCCGACGATGGCCGCGTGCTCTTCACGCTCCCAGCGAGTGGTGGCCACACGATCATCGGCACCACGGACACCGCCACCACCGAGCATCCGAGCATGGTGCGCGCCGCCGAAGCCGATGTGCGCTATCTGCTCAACGCTTGCAATCGCTTCTTCCCCGATGCGCGGCTCAACGAAGAGGATGTCGTGTCCGCGTGGGCCGGAATCCGCCCCCTCGTGGCCGCGAAGAACAACGGCGATCCCTCGAGCGCGTCGCGCGAGCATGCCATTCAACTCTCCTCGCGCGGTGTGCTCACCGCAACGGGGGGCAAGCTCACGACGTACCGCGCCCAGGCGGAACAGATCGTCGATGCCGCCGTCCAGCGACTCGGGGGAAAAGCCCGTCCCTGCGACACCGCATCGGCCATGCTACCCGGTGAGCGACCTCCCTCGACCGGGGCCGATCTCCGCTGGGACGATGAACTCGACTGGCGCGAGTGCGATGTGGACCACGCCGTGGACGCGGAGTACGCCGAGACGCTCGCCGACGTGATGATTCGACGCACCTTTTTGGCCTTCGAGTTGCCTGATCAGGGCCGCGCGATTGCACCACGTGTGGCCCAACGCATGGCGGCGCGACTCGGCTGGACCGATGCCGGCACGCAGCAGGCGATCCGCGAGTACGAGCGAGCGCTCGATCGTATTTTTACCATCACCCCGTAAAACCAGATGCCACAACTCCGCCCCCGCTCGCTGCACAACTACGCGCAACGCGTGCGACTGGCCATGCTCGCGGGTGCGTCGAGCGCTGCTGCGGCCTTTGCTGTTGCGGCCTTAGCCGTCGCGGCCTGCGCCCCACGCGAGACCACGGCACCGCTGACACTTGTTGAGGTCGTCTCGCCAACCGGCCCGGGCGCGGCAGAGCCGAATCTCTTCACCGCGCGCGATGGCCGCGTGCTGATGAGCTGGCTCGAGCCCGCGGACAGCGGTGCCCATGCCCTCCGCCTCTCGGTGATGGGACCCGACGGCACGTGGAGCGCACCAGTCGATGTCGTGCGGCGTAGCGATCTCTTCGTGAACTGGGCCGACTTTCCTTCGGTGGTCGCGCTTGAAGATGGCCGCTTCCTCGCGCACTGGTTGCAACGCAATGGCTCGGGGAAGTACGCGTACGAAGTACGGATGGCGGAGTCGCGCGATCAGGGCGTGACGTGGAGCGCATCGGTGACGCCGCATCGCGCGGGAGTCGAGGCGGAGCACGGATTCGTGAGCCTGCTGCCGGATAGTGCGGGCGGCGCGCTGGTGGTGTTCCTCGATGGTGGGGCCAACGTGATCGCCGGTGATGCACCCGCGAGCGGTGACGCGCACGAGGAACATGGCGTGCCAATGTCCGTCTCGGCGAACAGTTGGGACGCCGCGATGACCGAGGCCACGAAGTCCGTGCTCGACGCGCTCGCCTGCGATTGCTGCCAGACCGCGGCGGCGATGACTGGACGCGGCGCGGCGGTGATCTACCGCGACCGCACCGAGGGCGAGATTCGCGACATCGCCATTGTGCGGCGCGTGAATGGCGAGTGGACCGCGCCCGCGATCGTGCACGCTGACAATTGGGAGTTGAATGCGTGTCCCGTGAACGGCCCGGCGATTGTCGCGTCAGGAGATGACGTGGCTATCGCCTGGTTCACCGGCGCGCGCGACACCGCGAAGGTGCAGGTCATCTTCTCGCACGATGCCGGCGCGACCTTCGGCGCACCGGTGCGCGTCGACGCAGGAAATCCCGCCGGGCGCGTCGGACTGCAATGGCTCAATGGCGAGGCCTACGTGAGCTGGCTCGAACGCGGCGCCGGCGACACCGCCTTTGTGCAAGTGCGCCCCGTGACGCGTGAGGGGGTCGCGCGTGAGCCAATCACGGTGACCACGTCGAGCGGCGCGCGCTCGAGCGGGTTCCCGCGCATGACGCGGCTCAACGACGGACTGCTGTTTGCGTACACACTGCCCGGCGCGCCGAGTGTCGTGAAGATGACGACGCTGCGGACGGCGCCGTGATCGGCGGCGTCAATAGCACGGTGACGCGGCGCTCGGCGGCGCTGGTCGCGCTGTGTGTGACCGGCTTACTGGCGACGGCCTGCGGCACCGGAACCGAGGCCGCGAAGGTGGGTGTCGGGCACCCCGCCCCTGCCTACGCCGCCACCACGATGGACGGCACACCAGTATCGCTCGCCGACAAAAAGGGCGAGGTCGTGCTCCTCAACGTGTGGGCCACCTGGTGCAAGCCCTGCCGTCAGGAGATTCCCGCGCTCGACTCGTTGCATCGCGAGTTCTCGGCGCGTGGGTTGCTCGTCGCTGGCGTCAGTATTGATGTGATTGACGACACCACGCGGATTGCTGGCTTCGCCCGCGAACTCGGCGCATCGTATGCGCTCTGGCTCGATCCCGACGATCGGGTCTCCAACACCTTCCGCGCGATCGGGGTCCCCTCGACCTATCTCGTGGACCGGGAGGGGGTGGTGCGATGGCAGCACATGGGAGCGCTCACCGCGAGCGACGCGAAGTTGCGCGCCGTCCTCGACTCCGCGCTGGGCCCAGCCGGCGGCGGCTGAACCGGCGGCGGCTGAACCGGCGGATTACGCCTTCGCGTCGTGAATCGTGGTGAGCTGTACGACCATCAGCTTGCGCATGCGCGTCGGCAGCTTGAGCGTCGTGAGTTCGCCGACCTTTTTGCCGAGCAGGGCGCGGCCGATCGGTGACGACATCGTGACCTGCCCCTCATCAAAATCCTCGGCGTCGCCGAAGATCATGTGGTAGCTCTCGCGTTCCTTCGTGTCTTGATCTTCCACGACGACTTTCGATCCCATGCCGACGGCGTCGGTGGCAATCTGCGATTCGTCGATGCTCGAGAGCTTCGAGAGACGCTTCGTCAGTTGCCCGAGGCGCGCCTGCACGAACTGCTGCCGCTCCAACGCCGCCTTGTACTCCGAATTCTCACGCAGGTCGCCGAGCTCCACGGCCTTCCGGATCTCGTTGGGGAGCGTGACGTTGAGTTCGAAGCGGAGCTTTTCGGCTTCGTCGGTGAGCTTCTGCTTGAGCGCCTCGATCACGGGGCGGCCCTCGGAAAAAGAGAACGGGGGGAAAAGGGCGACGCCCGGCCTGTGATGGCCGGGCGCCGAACGTCTCCTGCGACTTGTGCTGCATTCGTTCGGACTTCGCACAGCGACCTGTGAATATTAGCCGCTGGGGCGGAGGGCGGCAATCGCTCAGGCGGCAATCGCTCAGGCGGCCAAAGGCTCTCGGTGCCGCCGCAGCCGCTTCACCCTCCGTACCCTCGGCCCACACCCGCGTTAATATCCCGCATGCTTCGCCAGACCTCGCACGGGGACGTGCTCGAACTCCAGTTCTCCACCGCGCGCAGCCGTTCCATTCGCTACGCCGTCAGCGCGTTCGTCACGCGCGACGTGCTGGTGGACTCTGGGTTCCCCCAGATTGGCGGCGAGTTCCGCGCCTGGCTCGCGAGCGCGCGTATCGATGGTGCCATGCTGACGCACGGACACGAGGATCACGCGGGCAACCTCCAGGCGGTCGTCGAACGCGGCATCCCCGTGCAGATGGCGCCGGCGACCGACGCGCTGGTGCGCGCGCCGGGTCACATTGGACTCTACCGCCGCTTCGTGTGGGGGACACAGCGCCCCTTTCGCGGTATCGTGAATCCTTTCGCGCACAGTGCGCTCGACTTGCGCCCGACGCGCGGTCATTCTCCCGATCACCACGTGATCTGGGACGCGGAGCGCGGCACCGTGTTCGGCGGCGATCTCTTTATTGGCGTGAAGTTGCGCATCGCGCACATCGACGAGGACATCCGCGGACAGGTGAAGGCGCTCCGCGACGTCGCCTCCTGGCATCCCGAGCGCTTCTTCGATGCGCACAAAGGTCGTCTCACCGATCCTGTCGCCCAACTCCGCGCCAAGGCCGACTGGATCGAAGAAACCGTGGGCGCGATTGAAAGTCGGGTCCATCGCGGCTGGGAAGACCGCGCCATCCGGAACGATGTGCTCGGAAACGAGGACCTCACGGGGATCGCCAGCTTCGGCAACTACTCGCGCATCAACTTCGTGCGGAACGTGCGGAATACCATGGTGTCGCACGCGGCTCGCTGACGCGCGCTTTCATCGCGCGCGATGATCGCGCGCATTCAATGCGCGCTTTTGGCACGGCATCACCGCGCGCTATCGCCCCGCTTCCGCGCGCACGAACTCTTGGATGCGTCGCACCCCCTCCACCACCTGCGCTTCCTCTGGCCCGAAACTGAAGCGCACGTACTGCCGAAAGCGACTCGGTCGCCCGCTACGCCGCTTCCCGGGGTTCACGTCAAAGAACTCCCCCGGCACGCAGATCACCTTCGCCTCCAGCGCGCGCCGAAAAAAACTCATCCCGTCATTGATCGTGGACGGCAACTTGCTGATGTCGGCCCATCCATAGAACGTCCCGTCGGGCTCCACATCGAAGCGCACGCCGATCTCGCGAAGCCCATCAAGCAAGAGCTGTCGCTTCCGGGCGAACACCGTACGCATCGCGGTCGCTTCGGCGAGCACGATCTCCGGACGCACCAGCTCGATCGCCTTGCGTTGCAGCGGCTTGCTCCCACCACCATCAAGAAAGCTTCCTGTACTCGCCACGGCATCAATCACGGTGCGCGGCCCCACGATCCACGTCGTCCGCCAGCCGGGATAGCGCCAGTTCTTCGTGAAGCCATCGAACAACACCACCGGATCGCTGTTCACGTCCTCCACATATTGCGCCGCACTCACCATGCGCGGCTCGCCGCTCCAGATGTAGTGCGAGTAGAACTCGTCGATCAACAGCGTGCAATTCAATTCACGCGCCGTAGCGGTCCAGCGCGCGAGCTCCTCGCCGCGTAGCACCTTTCCCGTGGGATTCGAGGGATTCGACAGCAACAGCGCCGACAGCCCGCGCCCCGTGATCTCGCGCCGCAGATCATCGGCGGTGAAGCGATACCCATTGGCCGGATCCAGCAGAATCGGAATCGACACAAAGGCCTTGAAGATGTCGAGCAGCTCTTCGTACGCGGTGTAATCGGGGAGAAAATGCCCGAGGTTGATGTCGCCCAGCGCGGCCACCGCACGCGTGAGCGACGAACGCCCACCGCCGCAAATGCAGACATTCTCCGCCGTGTACTGCGACGCCATCCCTTTCCGGTACAGCGCGTTGTACAGCGCCGCGACCGCCTCGCGGAGCTCCCAAATACCGGGCACCGGCGCGTACTCCTGATCGTCCACCGCGATATCGACCGTGCGGACACGCGGCGGAGCCCCAGCGAACTCCCCGGTCTCCGGCTGACCTTGGCCCAAGTTGCACCACTCGGGATGCCCATACCGATAGCCGCGCTGCGACGCCTCGGCCATCACGTAGATGACACCCGTAAAGGGGACGGCGCGAAAGCCGGGAATTTGCGGAGAGAAAGCCGTGGGGGAAGCCATAGAAGGAGGCTAGCGAAGGCCACACGCGGTGCACAGGGGGGCCCAGGTCCGATAGGTTTCGAAGATGCGCCTGCCCGCACTCCTGCCCGTACTCCTGCTCGCGATCATTCTCCCGGCCGCCGCCCGTCCCGCCGCCGCGCAGACCCGGCCCGACACCAGCGTCCTCACCGCGCGACTCGGCGTCGATACAATCTCAATCGAACGCATCATCCGCACGCCGGCGCGCATTGAGGCCGAACTCGTCACGCGCTCCCCGCGCACGTCGTTGCAACGTCACCTCGCCACCCTCGACGTCGCGGGGATGCTTACGTCGCTCGACATCACGGAACTGAATCCCGCCACGGGCAGCGTGACCCGCCGCGTCACGCACGAACGCATTGGCGACACCCTCGTGATTGTCGATGTCGGCGCCGAGCGTACCACGGTGCGCCGAGTGGCTGCGCCGCGTGAATGGCTTCCGTTCGTGGATCTCGTGCACTGGCCCTTCGATGTCGCGCTGCAGCGCCTGCGTACGAGTGCGAATGCCAGTGCGAGTGCGAATGCCCGTGCGAATGCCCGTGCGAGTACGAGTGATACCGCAAAGACAGACGCCCCAATGCTCAGCGGGAATCGCATCTCGCCCTTCCCCCTCGCCTTCAGCGGACGCGACTCCGCAACCATTACGCACCCAACGCGCGGCACCATGCGCCTCACCGTGCTCCCTGACGGCGCGATTCGCACGCTCGATGCCGGCGCCACCACGCGCGCCTTGGTCGTCACGCGCAGCCGCAATGCCGATGTCCCCGCCTTCGCCCGCGAGTATGCCGCGCGTGATGCCGCTGGCCGCGGCGTCGGTGAACTCTCCGGGCGCGGCGGCGGCGATACTCGCCTACTCGGCGCCACGCTCAACCTCGACTACGGCGTCCCCATGAAGCGCGGCCGTGATATCTGGGGCGCCCTCGTGAAGTATGGTCAGCTCTGGCGCACCGGTGCCAACCGCGCGACGCACTTCAAGACCGATCGCACGCTGCGCTTCGGTGACCTGGTCGTGCCGCCCGGAGAGTACACCCTCTACTCGATTCCCGAAGCCACTGGGGGCGTGTTGATCATCAACAAGCAGACGGGCCAGAACGGCCAGCAGTACGATTCCACGCGCGACCTCGGACGCGTGCCGCTCCGTGCACGCGCGCTCACTCGCGAGATCGAAGCCTTTACGATCAGGCCGCGCGCCGAAGGCGGAAAGGGTCTGCTCGCGCTGCAATGGGATCGCACGGAACTCGTAGCCGATTTCACGGTAGAGCGTCCATGAGACTCCACTCGATCTTTCCGCTGGTCGCCGCAGTAGCCGCTCTGCTCGCCACCGCACCCGTGGCGCAGGCGCAGACCGCGCGCCCGGCCGCTCCGCAGATGCCTACTCCTGGCGTCACCTTGATCGACTGGCGCCTCCTTGGTCAACTCGACTACGTGAGCGGCGTCCCCACGGACACGCTGCGCAAGCTCGACGGCAAGAAGATCCGCATCCCGGGATTCATTGTCCCGCTCGATGACGCCGATGAACAGGGCGCCGAGTTCCTGCTCGTGCCGTATTACGGCGCTTGCGTGCACACTCCGCCGCCACCGCCGAACCAGATGGCCTTTGTGTCGATGGTCGATGGCAAGCACGTGAAGCTCGCCCTCTTCGATGCCATCTGGATGGAAGGGACGCTGCGGATCGTGAATTACGACAGCCCCTACGGGAGCGTCGGCTATACGATCGAAGGTCTCTCGATGCGTCCCTACACCGGACGCTGAGTCTGACTGCGTCACCATTGCCGAACGCGGCACACCAAGCTCCGAGCGAGACGCGCGCCGTTTCGCTCCGCAATGTGCAGTTCGCATACGGACGCAATGCGCCAGTACTCGACATCCCCGAGCTGCACGTGGCACGCGGCGAACATGTCTTTTTGCACGGCCCGAGCGGAAGCGGCAAGACCACCCTGCTGGGCCTCCTCGCCGGCGTCCTCCGCGCCACTCAAGGTGAAGTACGCATTCTCGATACCGAACTCGGCGCTCTCTCCAGCAGTGCTCGCGATCGGTTCCGCGCCGCACATCTCGGCTATGTCTTTCAGATGTTCAATCTTATTCCGTATCTCCCGGTCCGAGACAACATCACGCTGCCAGTGCGCCTCTCCGGTGCGCGTCGAGCACGACTGAATGGCAAGGACGCGAACGCCGAGGCCACTCGCCTCGCAACGGGGCTTGAGCTCGAGGGACTGCTCGACTCGCCCGTGACGAAGCTGAGCGTCGGACAGCAGCAGCGCGTGGCGGTCGCGCGTGCACTGATCGGCGCACCGGAATTGATTGTCTGTGACGAGCCCACCTCAGCGCTCGACGCCGATCGCCGTGACCGTTTCCTCGAGCTGCTCTTCGCCTCCTGCGATGCGAGCGCGACGACGCTCGTGTTCGTGAGTCACGACCTCGGCCTGGCGCCACGCTTCAGTCGCACAATCTCCCTTCCGACGATCAATCGCATGACGGCGGCGCAAGAGCCGCGCATCGCCGCGGACGGCCGCGCATGAGTTGCGTTGTGGTGCGTCTGTGATGTTCCTGCTCTCCCTCGCCGCGCGCTCCCTCCGCGCCCGCGCGACGATCTCGCTGCTGACCATCGCGAGCATCGCGCTGAGTGTCACGCTGCTCGTGGGAATCGAACACGTGCGCGTCGGTGTGCGGCAGAGCTTCGCCGGCACCATCAAGGGCACTGACCTCATTGTCGGCGCGCGCGGCGGCACCACACAGGTGTTGCTCTCCACGGTCTTCGGCATGGCCGCGCCATCGGGAAGCGTGCAATGGGCGACCTTCGAGCGTTGGTCGCAGCATCCCGCCGTCGCGTGGACTATTCCCTACTCGCTCGGCGATTCACACCGCGGATTCCGCGTCATCGGCACCACCGGTGAGTTCTTCACGCGCTATCGCTTTCGCAATCAGTCAGTGAGTTTCGCCAGCGGCCGCGCGCCGGAGTCTCCCTTCGAAGTCGCCATTGGTAGCGAAGTCGCCGAGCGACTCGGCTACATCCTCGGCGATTCTATTGTCCTCGCGCATGGGGTGGCCGAGGTCTCGTTCGCCGAGCATATCGCACATCCGTTCGTGGTGACTGGCGTGATTGCGCGCACCGTCACGCCGATTGACCGCGCGCTGTACGTGACGCTGAAGGGTCTTGAGGGAATGCATGCCGACGAGTTCGCCGAGGGCGGCCTGATGATGGGTCCTCCTTCCGAGCCGCAGGTGGGTGAGCCACCGATCACCGCCTTCTTGGTGGGCACAAAGAACCGTTTTGAGACGCTGCGCCTGCAGCGCGAGATGAACGAGGATCCCACCGATCCTCTGACGGCGATTATCCCAGGGGTCGCGCTCGCGCAGCTCTGGCAGACGGTCGGCAACGCCGAAGCGGCGCTCCAGTTGGTGGCGTTCTTCACGTTGCTAGTGGGCCTGCTTGGGATGGTCGTCGCCCTGTACGCCTCGCTCGAAAGCCGGCGTCGGGAGATGGCGATTCTGCGGGCGGTCGGGGCGGGTCCGCGCACCATTGTTGGGCTCCTGGTCGCCGAGTCGGCGCTCCTCGCGTTCACGGGTGCGCTCGCAGGGGTAGCACTTGTTTATGCGCTCTTGGCGGTGGCTGCCGGGCCTATTGAGGCGCGCTACGGATTAGCGCTCGCCATGCGCCCCTTGGGGCAGATCGAATGGCTGTATCTGGCCTCGGTTGTCAGCGCTGGCACGCTGGTGGGCGTACTCCCTGCATGGAAGGCGTATCGCGCTTCGCTCGCCGATGGATTGTCAGTCCAGTTGTAGAACGTTGGTAGAGAGTTGTAAGTCCCGCTCCAACTTCACTCAGGAGTTCTTCGTGTTCCTTCGTGCTCTTCTCCTCGTCGCCATTGCGGCGACGCCACTCTTGGCGCAGGCCCCGGCCGGTCAGGCCCGTCCGCCAGTGGGCGACCGCGATCGCATGGCCGATCCCATCGCCCTCGAAAACAGTCCCGCGTACATCCGTCGCGATGCACCGACCGATCCCGTGATCCTTCGCATTTGGGAAGAGGGAATGACCCGCTCGCAGGCAATGACGCTCGCGCAGCAGTTCCTTGATCCCCTTGGTCAGCGCATGACCGGCTCGCCGCAGAGCGATGCCTCGCAGGATTGGATCGTGCGTCAGTACGCGAGCTGGGGCATCACGGCACGCAAGGAACGCTACGGCACGTGGGCGGGCTGGGAGCGCGGCGTTTCGCATGTGGACCTCATTTCCCCGCGTGTGCGCTCGCTCGAAGCGACCGCGCTCACTTACAGCCCGGGCATGCGTCGTCCCGTGGAAGGCGAAGTCGTCACCTACCCGGCGGGTATCACCACGCCGGAGCAGTTCGAGGCTTGGCTTCCGAATGTGAAGGGAAAGTTCTTTCTCATGTCGGCGCCGCGGCTCTCGTGCCGCTCGCCCGGCCAGTGGGCGCAGTTCGCCACGCCGGAATCGCGCGAGCAGACGGAGAAGGCGCAGCAGGAGCTGCAGCAGGAGTTCCAGGCCGCGAACCTCGCCATGAGTGGTGGGCGCAGTGTCTGGCAGAAGCTGAAGGATGCCGGCGCGGTTGGCGTCTTCACCTTCCAGTTCTCCAACTACCCAGGCGTGATGAAGGTCTTCGGCTCGTTGCAGCAGACGATCCCGGCCTTCGCCGTGGGCTGCGAGGACTACGGCCTGCTTTTCCGCATGGCGCGCAACAACCAGGGCCCCAAGGTTCGCGCCTTCACCGACAGCCGCATGCTCGGCGAGCGTCCAGTGTTCAACGTGGTCGCCGAGATCCGCGGCTCCGAGAAGCCCGATGAATACGTCGTCCTCTCCGCGCACTTCGACTCGTGGTCGTCGGCATCGGGCGCCACGGACAACGGCACCGGCACCATCACGATGCTCGAAGCGCTGCGCATCATTCGTCAGGTGTATCCGAATCCCAAGCGCACGATCCTTGTGGGCCACTGGAATGGCGAAGAGCAGGGCCTCAACGGCTCCAAGGCCTTCACCGAGGATCACCCGGAAGTGATCGCTGGATTGCAGGCGCTGTTCAATCAGGACAACGGCACTGGGCGCATTGTGAATCTTTCGGCGGGTCCCTTCCCCGGCGCGTCTGATCGCTTGGAGCGGTACCTGGGGCAGATTCCGAACCAGATCACGAGCAGCATTCGCTTCACGGGCGTCGGTCCGCAGCAAACGGGCGGCACCGATCACGCGAGCTTCATCTGTCACAAGGCGCCAGCCTTCAACCTTGGCGCGCTCTCGTGGGATTACTCGTTCTCCACGTGGCATACCGATCGCGACACGTACGACAAGCTGGTCGATGCTGATCTTCGCAACAATGCGACGCTTGTGGCGATGATGGCGTATCTGGCGAGCGAGGATCCGGAGCGGATGCCGCGTGAGCTCATTGATCCGTTGTCGCGGACGCCGCAGGGACAGCCGGCGGTTTGGCGGGAGTGTGCGAAGGCGGCACGGCAGGTACCGGCGAACAACAGATGAAGGCTGTAGGATGAAAGCAGGAAGATGAACGACAACGGCCGGGGGCGCTTTCGTGCGCTCTCACTGCTTTGCTTCGTCGCTGCTCTATCGGCTAGCGCTTGCTCTGGTGACGGGCCTAGTGCTCCGCCGGTGCAAGTGGCGTGGTATTTCCCGGCTAGCGATGCCACTTGGGCGCGCGTCAGTCCATCGCAGGCTGGGTTCGACTCGGTCGCACTGGAGTCGGCGCTGGACTGGGCGGCCGCACAGGAGAGTTTTGGCGTGGTGGTGCTCTGGCGTGGACGCATTGTGACCGAGCGGTACACGAATGGTTGGGTGTCCTCTACGCGGTATCCAGTGTACTCCGCGGGTAAAACGATCACCTCGGCGCTCATCACTCAGATGGTCGCCGAAGGCCGGCTCTCGCTCGATCAATCGGTTACTTCCATACTCGGCGCCGGCTGGTCGCGCGCCACGAGTGGGGAGTCGGCAATCACCGTGCGGCACTTGCTCTCGATGGCCTCAGGCCTCGATGACTCGCTCAAGACCGTCACCGGTGCGGGGAGTAGCTTCTACTACAACAATCCCGCGTATTATCAGCTCTTTGCCGTGCTCGAGAGCGTCTCCGGACTCTCAACGGGTGCCCTCGCGAGCAATCGTCTCTTCAGCCGGATCGGGATGACGCGCGCCCTCAGCTTCGCGAACGAGGACACCGGAGAGCCCGGTCACATTTTTCTGATGTCGGCGCGCGACTTCGCTCGCTTTGGCCTGCTCGTCTTACGGCACGGACGATGGGGCACCGACATCATACTCGCCGACAGCGCCGCCCTCACGCAGTCGCGGCGGTACTCGGGCACGACCAATCAGTCGTACGGCTGGCTCTGGTGGCTCAACGGTGGCATCTCCTACCGCACCCCCGGCCCCAGTTTCTTACCAACTGTGAGCGGTCCACTCATCCCATCCGCGCCCGCCGACCTCGTTGCCGCACTCGGCGCGGACGACAAGAAGCTCTACGTCGTGCCATCGATGGACTTAGTGGTCGTCCGACTCGGCGACCGAGCCCCCGTGTCGGGAGCAGCGAGCCCAGCCGCTATCTCAACCTTCGACAACGCCCTTTGGACACGACTCATGGCAGCGCGTATTCTAAGATGAAGGCTGAAGGACAAAAGAGCGCCTCGTAGTCTGAGGTGTTTACTTTCATCTTCCATCCTCCAGCCTCCATCCCAAAATGAAGCTCCTTCTGACCGTCGCCCTGCTGAGTGTGCTCGCCCTCGGCGGCGTGATGGTCTTCAACACGCTGCAGATTCCTGCCCCCGCACCGGCCGCTGTTGCCGGTGCACCGGTTGAAGTGGACGCCGAGCTTGCGGCGGCGCGGTTGGGGGAGGCGGTGCGCTTTCAGACGGTCTCGTATGCCTCTGGGGCGCCGATCGACACGGCGGCCTTTCGCGGCTTTCATGACTTCCTCGCGCGCAGCTTCCCCAACGCGCACGCGGCGATGCGGCGCGAGATCGTCAGTGAGCTGAGCCTCCTCTACACGTGGCCTGGCGCCGATACCACGCTCGAGCCAGTCGTGTTGATGGGGCACATGGATGTGGTGCCTGTGCCGCCGGAGAACCGCGCGGACTGGATGCATGACCCGTTCTCTGGTGCTATCGCCGACGGTTATGTGTGGGGGCGCGGTACGCTCGATGACAAAACAACTGTCCTCGCGATTCTCGAGGCCGTGGAGATTCTGGTCTCGAAGGGCGTGGTGCCGCAACGCACGGTGTATCTCACCTTCGGACACGACGAAGAAGTCGGTGGGCGCTATGGCGCGCGCGCGATGGTCGATACGCTCGTTGCGCGCGGGGTGAAGCCGGCGCTGGTGCTCGACGAAGGTGGAGTGATGTCGAGCGGCCTGCTGCCCGGTATCAGCGGCACCGCGGCCGTTGTCGGCATCGCCGAGAAGGGCTATCTCTCGTTGCGGCTCAAGTCGAAGGCAGAGGGCGGGCATTCGTCCATGCCTCCCGAGCGCACTGCGGTTGGCGCACTCGGCCGCGCCATCGCGTCGCTCGAGGAGAACCCCTTCCCCACCTCACTTGCCGGCCCGCCGCGCCAGATGTTCGAGGCGATGGCGCCGTACCTGCCGTTCGGGCAGCGCATGGTGCTCGCGAATCTCTGGGTCACCGCGCCGATCGTTGAGCAGATGTCGCTCAAGACGTCCTCTGGTGCCGCGATGATCCGCACGACGATCGCGCCCACCATTCTGAGCGCCGGCGTCAAGGACAACGTCCTGCCGCCTGAGGCGATGGCGGTCGTCAACTTCCGCATTCTCCCTGGCGAGACGCAGGAGTCGGTGATCGCTCGCGTGCGCGAGGTGATTGCCGACACGATGATCAGTGTTGAGCCGACCGACAGCGCTCGCACCGATCCCTCACCGGTGTCGGACACCAGATCCGCCGCGTATCAGTTGATTGCCAACACCATTCGCACGCTGGCGCCGGGGGAGCAGATTCCCGTACTGCCATACTTGGTCATGGGAGGCACGGACGCGAAGTACTGGGGCGATCACTCGGATCGTGTGTTCCGCTTTCTCGCCGTGCGGCTCGGCGAGGGCGATCAGGCGCGCATTCATGGCGTGAATGAACGCTTGGCGGTTACGGAGTATGCGAATGCGGTCGGATTCTTTGCGCGGCTGATGCAGGGACTCGATCAGTTGCCGTAGGCGCGCTTACGTCGCAAGGCAGCCAATACGTTGCGTGCTCACTACAAAGTGATCGATATACCGCTCCTGACGCGCCAGACTTCCGCTGTTCCAGTAGTTCTCCAG
>CAYUMN010000033.1:0-5239 GCA_964445835.1 uncultured Gemmatimonas sp. | reverse complement strand
GATCGATATACCGCTCCTGACGCGCCAGACTTCCGCTGTTCCAGTAGTTCTCCAGGAACACACCATTGAGTCCATACTCAGTGAAGTTTCCGAGAAAGTTCAATCCGAGCCGTTGCGCATCGAGCGTGCCGTTGATCCAGAGATTCGTGAGTCCGTTGGCATGCCCCGGATCATTCAGCCGCACGCGCACTTCGATGCAATGCCACTGACCGACATCGGTACCAGCGAAGATCGCGCGTCGGCCACGCGAGGCGTCGAGCCAAGTGAGCCTGGCGAAGTCGTTGTAGGTGGTGGTCACCACGTTCCCAAGCTCGTCCGTTCCGCGAGCCGGGTCGATCATTAGGAAGTCTCCTGCGGCAGTCGCGGAGTTTCCACTCCACACATGCGCAATCATCGCTTGGGCCCATGACGTGGGCGATGCGAACACGGTGGCGCGCGAGAGCTTGTCGCCACCGCCGCCGACCCAGCCCGGCTGGAGGCGCAGATAAAACCGCCAGTAGAGTTCGCGGTACTTCGCTGTGCCAGCATCTGCAGGGCGCATGTACCGCTGCGGAGTCTTGCCCACAGCCAAGAGCAGCCTGCCCGCACCGACCTGGCCGAATTCGAACCGCGTTCGCATCCCGAACGAACCGTCGCGGCCGACTCCACTCGCGCGAACGAAACTTCCGCTATCCGAGACATACTCGAAATACTTGTCGAGGCGATCGACCTCGAAGTCATCGCAGAAGATCCAGCCGGGCTGAGGGGCTCCGCATTCGGCGACGGTCACTGAATCGGTGGCTGGATCGACGGCTAAATCGGTCGCCAAACCGGCCGCCAAACCGGGCGTTGCATCGGGCGTTGCATCGGGCGCCGCCTCGGTCCCAGATTCGATTGCAGAATCGCTCGCGGCAACCAAGCGCGCTGCCCCCGCACTGCCGAAGTACGCGAAGGCCAGCGCCGGAAGCAGCACCCTCAATCTCAACATGAACCGGATCTCCCCCATTTTCTCTCCGTAAGCGGACTCCTGATATCTAGCGCGGAACACGGCGACAGCCATATATCCAACGCTCTGGCCTCCTCATCTCCGGATCTCCCGTGCCGATTCCCGCCCAGATCGTAATCGTTCTCGTCGCCCTCCTACACCTGTATTTCCTCGTCCTCGAAATGTTCCTCTGGGACAAGCCACTCGGCCTCAAGATCTTCCGTCAGTCCCCCGAGAAGGCCGCGGCATCAAAGGCGCTCGCCGCCAACCAAGGCCTCTACAACGGCTTCCTCGCCGCGGGGTTGATCTGGTCGCTTGTGCTCGGAGCCGACGGGCGCCCGATCGCCCTGTTCTTCCTCAACTGTGTGATTGTCGCAGGGGTCTTCGGCGCGGCGACGGTGAATAAGCGGATTCTCTACATACAGGCGGTGCCAGCGGCCCTCGGACTAGGCCTCATTCTCCTCGGCTAGCACGGTGCCCGCCGGCACAGGAGAACGCGGGGGCGGCGCCACTTCGGCGCCGCCCCCGCGTTCATTCACCGCAACACTCAGTCAATCGCGCGAACCAACCGCTCAATCGCCAGATTCAACGCGTCGTACTGCGCCACCGAGATCGCACCCGTCCGGCGCATCGCCTCAAGCTCATTGCGCAGCGCCCCAATCTGATTCAGCGCCGACGTTCCACTGCCGCGCGCCACAGAGGCCTCCGCTGCGTTGAGCTTCACCAGCAACGAGTTCGTGCGCCCGCGGTTCAACGTCCCCGCCGTCTGCAGCGCCGTGATCGCCTCACGCACCGCCGCGATCCCCTGCGCCGCCGTCACCTGCGCCACGCTCACCGCCACATACGCCGTGTCCACAAGCCCGTCGTTGTCCGTCAGCACCACGCGCGCCGTGTACTCGCCAAAGAAGCTGTACGTGTGCGACGGCGTCACGCCGCTGCCGGTGTTGCCGTCGCCGAAGTCCCAGTCGTACGAGGCAATCGTGCCGTTCGGATCGAGCGATGCTGTCGCGTCAAAGCCGACCGGCGTCCCTTCCACGCCACTCGCCGTCGCCACGACCTTTGCGATCGGCGGCTTGGTGTTGGTCAGCAACGCGCGACGCACATTCGCCGGAAGATTCGCGAGGAAGCGATACCCGCTCAGCTTCTCCACGGAATCTGCCGTCACCACGTAGTTGGTCTGCCAGTTCACGCTGTTGATCCCCGGGACGTTCGGCATCACCACCGCAATCACCTGTAGGTCGCGATAGTCCTGCACATCCTCGAGCTGTGTGCCGCGCGGCGCGATCACGCTCACCTTCCAAGTCCAGGCCGGAATGGTGATGCGTCCCTCGCCCTTCACGGTACCGATCGAACCGCTGGCGCCGGCGTGGATCCAGAGCTCCTTGTTCTGATTCTGCGCCAGATCACCCAGGAAGTTCTCGTGCTGCGCCCACGGGCCCTGATTGTTATCGGCGGCCTGCGGGATGATGTTCGAGAAGTAGAAGCTGCGGGCGTTGTCGAGCGTCCCGCCCGTGCGATCGAACGAACGCGCGAGGTGACCACGATCGATCCCGTAGCCGGCGAAGGTCCCCGCGCCGGTGTAATCAGCGGTCGTGTACTTCGCGAAGCCCGCCGCCTCGAGTTCGGAATCGAAGGTGAAGCAGTTGCAGCGATCCGCCCCCGGCACAATGTGCGAGCCGTTGAGGTTGTAGATCACCCAGTTCGGAATCCCACGCGTGTTGTCGAACGACGACACATACTCACTGCGCGTGATCAAGAAATCATTGCTCGCATCGTCATCTGCCGGCGCACCGAACTCGGCGTGATCGCCATACGCGATCCCGCTCGACACCGGCGTACTGAAGGTGAGCGACAATACCCGCGTCGCTCCCTCGGCGGCCGTCACGCGGAAGCGCACCGCCCCCGCGCCGAGCGCACGGATCACACCACGCTGATCGACGCTGCCAATGCTCGGCGTGAGCGACGTCCAGGTGAAGGTCGTCGTGCTGCTGATGTTCACGTTCGCACCATCAAGCAACGACGCAAAGACCTGCGACTCAAAGCCCACCGGAAGCGGCGAATCGGTGGCGCTACGTCCCGAGAAGGTGATGCGATTCGGCGAGACGTACGGCGGCACATCGGAGAGCGGCGCGTTCTCGGCGTCAGGAGTGCCGTAGTCGCCATCGCCGAAGGTCGAAGTAGCGAAAGCCCAATCGGCACCATTCACATTGGCCATGGGGCCGAGGTTCGGACGCAGTCCCTTCGCGATGCCGCGCGGGAGCGAGGTCCAGCCCACCGAGTCCACACGCGCACCAGCGCCATCCACAAGCATCAGGAAATCGGAGTCATCGAGGAAGATCGACGAGCTCAGACCCGTGAAGTAGTTGTAGTCGAGCGTGATGCCGCCATTGCGCAGCGGGTCGTTGCCACGACCAAGCACCGCATAGCCGCCGGCCGGCACGATCACCGAGCTGCTGATGATGTGATCGGGCTGGCTCGTGCCGTTGGTGATGATCGTCCAGCCCTGCAGGTCAATGGACGTGGCGCCGGTGTTGTGCACTTCGAACCACTCGCCCCAACTCGCCGACTCGGCGTTGACTGGGTCACCCATCAGTTCGTTGATCTGCATCTGCGCCGCGGACTCTTCGCGCGCGGGCTGCTCGCAGAACTTGCGCGGCGTGGCGCTGGTGCGCGGGTTGGTGCCGAGGACCACAAAGTCGTTCGCGGCGTTGTTGGTATCGATGCAGCCATCGTTCAAGCGTAGCGCGGCGCTGGTGTTGCTGAGATTCGCCGTGCGGCCATTCCACTCCACTGCGCAACCAGTCCCCGTGGTGTTCGTGCCGTAGCCAACACGATCCACAACCGTCGGACCAGTGGGGCAAGCTCCCGTCAGCGCAGTCGGCGCGTTGGAGAGAACGATCTTGCCGCTCGCGCCGCCGAGTGCGAGCGAGCCGGTGGCATCTGGGGTCGGAAGATTCGCGGTGCCGCCGGTGCCGGCGCCGAGCTGAATCAGGTAGTACTTGCCGGGCTCAATGGAGCCGCTGATGGCTGCGGCCTGCCACGAGGTACCAGCGGCCGAGGCGTACTGGACCGACCAACCCGTGAGATCTGCGGCGGCGGTGCCGCGATTGTAGAGCTCCACATAGTCGTTCTTGTAGAAGGAGCCCGAGTTACCGCCACCGCCGTAGATCTGACTGATCACCACATCGCTCGCCGCTGGCGGCGGGGGGACGGTGACCGTGATGGTCGCGGTGCCGTTGATGCTGTTGGTGGATGCAGCGGTGATGGTCACCGTGCCCGCGGAGACACCGGTGACGGCGCCGGTGGTGCTGACCGTGGCGACTGCCGCGTTGGAGGTCGACCAAGTGAAGGTCGTCGAGACTGCGGCGGCTGCGGCATCGAACGCCGCGGCGGTGAGGGGAGTTGAGGCGCCAACGAAGACCGAGGCGGTGGCCGGGGTCACCGTCACCGAGGCCGGGAGCGCGACGTCGCCGGCACAGGGGCTCGCGGCGCTGGCCGTGTTACGCGGAGTGGGCGCGCCGGTGGTGAAGTCCGCCGCGACGGCCGGGTTCGTGTAGCTGCAGCCGTTAGTTGCGCGGAAGCCAGCCAGCGTGTTGCTCAGCGTCGGGGTGTTCGAGCCCCAAATGGCGGTGCAGTTCGCCCCGCCGTAGCCGACGAGGTCCACCACATTGCCGCCCACTGGGCAGGCGATGCTTGGCACCGTGCTGCTGTTGAGCAGAATCACCTTGCCGGCGGTGCCGCTCATGGTGGCCGTGCCGGTGGCGTCTGGCGTGGGGAGATCGACCGTTCCGCTCGAGCCCGCAGCCTGCTGAATCAGGTAGTAGCCGCCGGCGGGAATCGAGCCGGTGAGGGCCACGGTATTCCACGAAGTGCCCGAGGCCGAGGCATAGCCAACGCGCCAGCCGGTGAGATTGACCGCCGTCGCACCCGGATTGAAGAGTTCGATGAAATCGTTCTTGAGCGTGGCCCCCGAGTTGCCGCCTCCGCCGTAGACCTGGCTGATGACGACCGCGGGATAGACAATCGCGGCTTCACGCGGGGTGAACAGCGTGGTCGGAGTGAGTTCGGGCGCAGTGGGGGCTTCGGCGCAGGAGAAGAGGCCGATCACGGCGGCCAGCGCGAGGGCGTGGCGGAGGGGCTGGAATTGCATGGGGGACCGCAAAAGTGGATTTCGTCGAGCGGAGGAACAGGAGGAAGGTGGCAACTTTTGGGCCCGGCGTCAAAAGTGAGGGGTCACGGGATGGTAACGCGAAGGAGGAGGTCGTCACCCGGCCG
>CAYUMN010000032.1:9190-20582 GCA_964445835.1 uncultured Gemmatimonas sp. | reverse complement strand
CCCCAAGGGAGTCGACGCGTTCTCCGTGTCGCGCGCCTGCGCGTCGGCGAATCAGGCGATCACCGATGCCGCCGATCAAATTGCCCTCGGGCACGTTGAGGTCGCGATCGCTGGCGGCTCCGAGTCGCTGACGAACGTGCCGATTCTTCATTCGCGCGGCTTTTCCGATGCGCTCGTGGCGGCGTCGAAGGCCAAGTCGCTCGGCCAGCGCGTGCAGGCCTTCGGCAAGATTCGCGGCAAGGACTTTATTCCGATCACCCCTGCCATTGCCGAAGCGACCACCGGCGAGTCGATGGGGCAGTCGGCCGAGAAGATGGCGAAGCTGAATGGCATCACACGCGAGGCGCAGGACCAACTGGCGTTCGCGTCGCATCAGAATGCGGCGAAGGGCACGGCCGATGGGCGTTTGACCGCGGAGATCGTGCCGGTCTCGTTACCGCCGAAGTACGAGGCGGCGATGACGTCGGACAACGGTATTCGCAGCGACACGACCCTTGCGGCGCTGGCGGCGCTGAAGCCGGTGTTCGACAAGCGCTACGGCTCGGTGACGGCGGGCAATGCGTCGCCGCTCACCGATGGCGGTGCGGCCGTACTCCTCATGCGTGAGGATGTCGCGAAGGCGCGCGGCTACAAGGCGCTCGCCTACATCAGGAGCTACGCGTACGCCGCATTGGATCCAGGTGAGCAACTCCTGCAGGCGCCGGTGCTCGCGGCGCCGCTCGCGCTCCAGCGTGCTGGCCTGACGCTGCAGGATATGGACCTCGTGGAGATGCACGAAGCGTTTGCGGCGCAGGTGTTGTCGAATCTCGCGGGTTTTGAATCGCAGCATTGGGCCGAGCGTGCGGGACTGTCGAAGCCGCTGGGAACGGTGGATCGCTCCAAGCTCAACGTGATGGGCGGCTCGGTGTCGATCGGGCATCCCTTTGGTGCCACGGGGGCGCGCATCACGACGACGTTGGTGAATGAGTTGGCGCGTCGCGGTGGCCAGTATGGCCTGATGACCGTGTGCGCCGCGGGTGGACTCGGATTCTCAATGGTCGTGGAGCGCGCATGAGCCAGGCTTCGAGCAATGCACTGACGTTGGAGATGGTCGACGGCGTCGCCGTCGTCACGTTCGATCTTCCGGGCGAGAGCGTCAATAAGTTCTCTCCGGCCGTGATCAACGAGTTCACGGCGATGATCGAGCGGCTCGACAAGGATTCGAGCGTGAAGGCGGCGGTGCTGATCTCCGGTAAGCAGGGGACCTTCATCGCCGGCGCCGACATCGATCAGTTTCTTGAGTTCAGGACCGCGAAGGATGCGCAGGTGGCGAGCGCGTTCGGCCACACGATGATGACGCGCATCGAGAAGGGGCGTGTGCCGGTGGTGGTGGCGATCGAAGGCGCGTGCCTCGGTGGTGGGCTCGAGTTCGCACTCGCCTGCGCGTATCGTATTGCCGCCGACACGCCCAAGACGGTGCTCGCGCTCCCCGAAGTGCAGCTCGGGTTGATCCCTGGCGCCGGTGGGACGCAACGGCTCCCGCGTCGTGTCGGGCTGCAGGCCGCGCTCGATATGATCCTCACGGGAAAGAACGTGCGCGCCAAGAAGGCGCTGCAGATCGGACTCGTCGACGAACTCGTGCACCCGAATATCCTGCGCACGATTGCCATGCAGCGCGCGCGCGAACTCGCCAGTGGCGTGGTCGCGCGTGAGCGGGATCTGCGCAAGCATGGAGCGAAGGAAATGCTCCTTGATGACAACCCGATCGGCCGCGCCGTGGTGTTCCGCCAAGCGCGCGAGATGACGCAGAAGAAGTCGAAGGGGCAGTACCCGGCCCTCTTCGCGGCGCTCGATGCGGTCGCGGCAGGATTCTCCGGCACCGTAGAGCAGGGCTTCGCCGAAGAGGCACGCCTGTTCGGCGAGATGTCGATGACCTCGGTGTGCAAGCAACTGATGTTCCTCTTCTACGCGACCACGTCACTCAAGAAGGACAGCGGAGTCGGCGCGGGCGTGAAGGGACGTCCAGTGGACCGCATCGCGGTACTCGGCACCGGCTTCATGGGGGCAGGCATCGCGGCAATCACCGTGCCCCAGGGCGTGCCGGTGCGCTTCAAGGACACCGCGGCCGATCGCGTGGCGAAGGGCGTGGCGGCGGTGCGCGATGTGCTCAGGGATCGGCTCACGAAGCGGCAGATCACGCGCCAGCAGTTCGAGGACCAGATGGGACTTGTCTCCGGCGCCACAGAGTACACGGGCTTCGCGCGAGTGCCGCTGGTCATCGAAGCTGTTTTCGAAGAACTCGGCGTGAAGCACAAGGTGCTCGCCGAGACGGAAGCAGTGCTCGCCCCCGATGCGATCTTTGCGACGAACACGAGCACGATCCCCATCACGAAGATCGCCGCCGGGAGCAAGCGCCCCGAGCAGGTGATCGGGATGCACTTCTTCTCGCCGGTGCACAAGATGCCGCTCCTCGAGGTCATCGTGACCCCGAAGACCTTGCCGGAAGTCACGGCGACGGTCGTGGAGTTCGGCCGCCGCATCGGGAAGACGGTGATCATCGTGAATGATGCGCCGGGCTTCTACGTGAATCGCATTCTTGCCCCGTACGTCAACGAAGCGGGACTCTTGCTCGATGAAGGGCTCGCGGTCGATGTGATCGACAAGGCGATGAGCCAGTTCGGATTTCCCGTGGGGCCGATCAATCTGATCGATGAAGTCGGACTCGACATCGCCGGTAAGTCGGGCGGGATCATGGCTGAGGCCTTTGGTTCGCGCATGACGCCGAGCACGGCGTTGCAGAAGGTGCTCAGCGCTGGCCGACTTGGTCGCAAGGGAAAACAGGGCTTCTACACGTACGACGAGAAGGGCAAGCGCGGCGAGGTCGACGAAAGCGTGTATCAGCTTTACGCCGGTGGGACGAAGCGCACGACGCTCCCGAAGGAAGAGATCCAGCGCCGGCTCTCGCTGGCGATGGTGAACGAAGCGGCGCGCTGCCTTGAGGAAGGGATCATCAAGTCGGCGCGCGACGGGGACATCGGTGCGGTGTTCGGCATCGGCTTCCCGCCATTTCGCGGCGGACCCTTCCGGCACATGGACTCGGTGGGGATCAGCGAAGTGGTGAAGCAGCTCGAATCGCTGGATGCGAAGCAGCCTGGACGGTTCAAGCCGGCGGCTGTGCTGGTGGAGATGGCGAAGGCGGGGAAGACGTTCTATCCGGCGACGGGGAAGCCAGTTTGAGCGACATGATGAAGGCGGGAGGATGGAGGATGAAGGGCTTCGCGCTTGCAGTCGCGTTCAGCCTTCAACCTTCCACCTCCATCGCCGTTCAAGCGCAGTCCACGAGGCCCGAGCGTACCTCGTACTCAGAGACCTCGACCTACGCCGATGTGATCAGCTTCCTCGATTCGCTCGAGCTGAGGTTCCCCCGCCAGTTCACTCGCGGCTCACTTGGCACGTCGACTCAGAACCGCGCGTTGCCGTATCTCGTGCTTTCGAGGCCGTTGGTGAGTACTCCCGCCGAGGCTCGCGCGAGTGGCAAGCCGATCGTCTACGTACAAGGCAACATCCACGGTGGCGAAGTCGAAGGAAAGGAAGCGCTGCAGGCGCTGCTGCGAGATCTCCTGCAGGACGCGCGCGCGAATGTGCTCGACTCGCTTGTGCTGATCGCAGTGCCGATCTACAACGCCGACGGTAACGACGCGTTCGGCGCGCAGGAGCGGCTGCGCGGCGCGCAGAATGGTCCGCAGTCGGTCGGCAACAGACCGAATGCACAGAACCTCGATCTGAATCGCGACTACATCAAGGCCGAGGCGCCAGAGACGCGGGGTTCGTTGATGATGTTCGCGCGCTGGGATCCCGATGTTTTTGTGGATCTGCACACCACCAATGGGTCGTATCACGGATATGCGCTGACCTATTCGCCCTCGCTGCATCCTGCCGCCATGGACGCGCGGTTGGCGCCGGCGGGGGCATGGACGCGCGATACGCTTCTGCCGATGCTGCGTCAGCGGATGCGCGACCGCCACAGGATAGAGACCTTCGACTACGGCAACTTCCGCGGTCGCGACGACGTCACCGCCACGCAGAAGGCGGGGTGGGAGACGTACGAGCATGTGCCGCGTTTCGGGACCAACTACGTCGGGCTACGCAATCGCATCAGTGTGCTGAGCGAGGCGTACTCGCACGATCCGCTGGAGCGGCGTGTGCTCGCGACTCGGCTCTATGTGCTGGAGTTGTTGCGCGCGGTGGCCGAAGAGCGGAGCACGGTGATCGCGCGGACGCGCGGGGCGGCGGTGCCGCGTGCCGGCACGCTCGTGCCGATCCGCGCCCGGATGACGACCGATCCGTTCACGACGCCGGTGTTGGTGGAGGCGTTGATCGCCTCGGGCGATTCCCTTCGCTACGAGCCGGGTCTGCGCCGTGGCTTCCGCCGGTCGAATGTCTTCACCGCCGTACCGATGCCTGTGTACGACCGCTTCGAAGGCACTCGCACGCGTCCGCTCCCCGCGGCTTGGGCGGTCGATGCGCGTGCGACCACTGTGCTAGAACGGCTCGCGCTGCACGGGATTCCGCTCACAGAGTTGCGCTCCACGTTCCGCGCCCAGGGCGAACGTTTCATCATTGACTCAATCATTCGGGCGCCGCGTGCCTTCCAAGGGCACCAAGAGGTGCGACTCGAGGGGCGCTGGGTGCCTGAGCAGATCGCGCTCGCGCCCAGGACCTCGTACCTGATTCGCGCTGACGGTCCGCACGCGCTCCTCGCCGCCATCCTGCTCGAACCCGAGAGCGATGACGGGCTCACGACGTGGAATTTCTTCGACGACCAACTCTCCGTGGGACAAGCCCATCCGGTCCGCCGGATCCTGGGCCGGCTCCCGAACCCGCCGGCGCGCTGAGCGCCTCTTCTCACCCGCACTTACTCGTATCCCTGCAATGTTCCGCAAGTCGCTGCTGTATCTCTCGCATCAGAAGCAGATCTTCAACTTCGTCCGCCACAACGGGCTCGCGAAGAAGTTCGCGTCGCGGTTCGTGGCGGGGGAGACCATCGCGACGGCCTGCGATGCGGTCGCTGACCTCAACAAGAAGGGGATCACTGCCTCACTCGACCTGCTCGGCGAGGCCGTCACCAACGACGCCGAAGCGCGCGAAACGGGACGGCAGTATCTCGAGCTCCTCGACGAGATTCATCGCCGCAAGCTCGACGCCAATGTCTCGGTGAAGCTCACCGCGCTCGGGCAGGATATCAACGATGCGCTGTGCGAAGAGATGATTCGCGCGATCCTCACACGGGCGAAGCAGTACGCCACCTTTGTGCGGCTCGACATGGAGTCGAGTGAGTACACGCAGCGCACGCTCGATTTCTTCGAGCAGCGGTTGTATCCCGAGTTCCCCGAATATGTCGGCGTGGTGCTGCAGAGCGCGCTGCGTCGCACCCTCGACGACGTGGAGTGGTCTATTCAGCGGCAGTGCCGGGTGCGCATCTGCAAGGGCGCGTATCTTGAGCCGGCGACGGTGGCCTACCCGGACAAGAAGGATGTGGATGCCAACTACGTGAGCGCGATGCAGCGCTTGATGGAGCGCGGGCGGTATCCAGGACTCGCCACGCACGATGAGACGATTCTCAACGAGGCGACGCGCTTCGCGAAGGCCAAGGGGATCGGCGCCGAACGCTTCGAGTTCCAGATGCTCTACGGAGTGCGGCGCGACCTGCAGGAGAAGCTGGTGCGCGAGGGATGGCGCATGCGGGTGTACGTGCCCTTCGGCACGCAGTGGTATCCCTACCTGATGCGTCGCCTCGCGGAGCGTCCGGCCAACGTCGCCTTCATCACGGGAAACGTGGTGAAGGAAATGCTGAGCGGCCGCTGATGCTGCGCGTGGGCCGCCGATGAGCCGATTCCTCCCAGCGGATCATTCGAAGGGGGATGAGACGACCGTCGGCGGCTATGAGGTCGTGCACGGACGAGCGGCGGCCTTCGACGGCCCCGATGGTTTTTCGTACAGCATCGCGATCCTCTCCGATGGCCTCGTGGGTGACCCGCGCGGCGCGTATGGCGCGTATCTGATGTTCCTGCGCTGGAGGCGGATCGGTGAAGAGGGAGTCGAGGGACATCTCGAGACCGACTTCCTGGAGTGCGCGCCCACGCGCGATGCCGCGCTCTCGGCGCTTGGCGCGTGGCCCCTTGCACGCGCGCAGGAATTGTTGAGTATGGAACTCGCGCTCAGCGGCCCAGCGGCGCTCTGGCCCGATGCCGACGACGCGTACGATGAAGCTGACAGTGAAGCGGACGACGACGAGGGTCACCGATGAGCGGGCATCAGGGAATCGTCGTCGAAGGCACAGGAGGCGTCTGGCTTGTGCGCGCCACCGATGGCACGCAGGTCAACGCCGCACTCGCCGGACGATTGAAGCAGGAAGAGCGGAGCAAGATCAAGCTCGCGGTCGGTGACCACGTGACGGTGGAGCCCGAGGAGACGGGGCAGGGCTGGCGCATCACGGAGATCGCGACGCGTGGCAATGTGCTGGCGCGTCGAGAGCCTGGCGGGCGCTACGGGGAGCGCGTGCTCGCGGCGAACATCGATCAAGTGCTTGTTGTCTTTGCGATTGCCAAGCCGGAGCCACACATCCGGATGATCGATCGTTTCCTTGTGGTGTGCGAATCGAATGAGCTGAAGCCGCATCTGGTGATCAACAAGGTCGAACTCGCCGAGTCCGAGAGTGTGGTGGATGCGCTCGCGAAGCCCTACGAGATGGCGGGGTACCCCGTGCACCGCACGAGCGTCCCGCGCGGCGACGGCCTCGAAGAGCTCCGAAGCGTGCTCCACGGCAAGGTCACCGCCGTGACCGGCCCCTCTGGCGTGGGGAAGTCGTCGCTGCTGAACAGACTGCATCCCGGACTCAACCTCCGGATCGGTGAAATCTCCGAGTCGGTCAACAAGGGCCGTCACACCACGGTGGGCGCGAAGCTGATCCCACTCCCCGACGGCGCCGACGGCTACTTGGTCGACACCCCCGGCCTCCGTGAAGTCGGCATGTGGGGACTTCCTTCGGGCGCACTTGATCTGTGCTTCCCCGAATTCGGTCCCTATCTGGGCGAATGCAAGTTCCAAGACTGCGCGCACGATATTGAACCGAGCTGCGCTGTCCGCGCGGCTCTGAGTAAGGGCGTGCTGAATCGCGGACGCTACGAGAGCTACATCAAGCTCCTCGGCGAGCTCCAAGATTCCGAAAAGACCCGCTGATACAACTCGCCGATAGGACTCGCCAAAATGACTCGCCGATAAGACTCGTCGATGTGACTTAGATTTATCGGATATGAATCGGATACGACCCGGATACGACTCAACCATGACGTATGATATGACTCAGACCCCGTCGCGCCTTCGTGGTGCGTTGTTCCCATTGTTTGCATTCTTTGCGTTGTTTGCGATGGCCCTCCTGATTCCTGGTACCATTGAGGCTCAGGCCGGCCGCAGCGCATACACCGATGGCATGCGGCTGATGCAAACCGGAAAATTTGCTGACGCCGAGAAGCGCTTCGAACGCGCCATCTCCCTCGAACGCGGCGTCGGCGAGTATCACCTCGGCTTGGGACGCGCCGTCGGCGCGCAGGCTGCCACCGCGAGCGTTCTGCGGCAGCCCTTCATGGCGCGCCGCGTCAAGTCGGAGTTCGAGACCGCCGTACGGCTTGATCCCGCATTGCTCGACGCGCGCGAAGGCTTGATGCAGTTCCACTTGATGGCCCCGGGTGTGATGGGCGGCGATCCCGCCGAAGCGCGGCGTCAACAGCAGGAAATCGCGCGCCGGAATGTGATGCGCGGACACATGGCGCAGGCAATGCTCACGTGGCGGAATCGCGATACCGTGGGCACCGAGCGCGCCCTTCGCGCAGCGGCGGCCGTCGCCCCCGATAGCGTTGGGCCCACGGCGTCGCTCGCGCAGCGTCAAGCCAGCTGGGGACGGACCGCGGCCGCGTTCACGACGCTCGGCGGCTTTCTCGAGCGTCAGCCGACGAGTCTGCCGGCGCGCTATCAGTTCGGCCGCCTCGCGGCGACGACAGGCGAGCAGCTCCCCCGTGGGGAGACGTATCTGCGCGAGCTGCTCGCGGATCAGTCGTGGCAGAACTCGCAGTGGCTCCCCTCGCGCGCGGCCGTGCACGCGCGGCTCGGCGATGTGCTCCGCAACCAGGGAAGGAAGGAGGACGCTCGCGCAGCGTACAATGCGGCGCTCGCGCTCGATCGGGAGCTGAGCATTGCGAAAGAAGGGCTTCGCGCGCTGAACTAAGGGCGATGTGAGCGCGGCTAAATCGCGGCGTGAGCTTGAGCGCAGTTTGGCCGCCGCAGCTACGGGCTCAGTCGCTCGATCGCCCAGCCGCTGCCGCTCGGCAAATACCGCAGGCGGTCGTGCAACCGACTCTCACGCCCTTGCCAGAACTCGAACGACTCTGGCGCAATGCGGAACCCGCCCCAGTGCGGGGGATACGGCACGTCTGCTTCCGGGTACTGCGCCGCCAGCGCCGCATGCTTCCGCTCGAGATCATCGCGGCTCACCAGGACCGAGCTCTGCGCCGAGGCCCACGCCCCCAGTTGGCTCCCGCGTGGCCGCACTTTGAAGTACGCCGCCGACTCCTCGGCGCTCACACGGGCGATCGGACCGCGAATGCGCAACTGCCGCTCAAGCGGTCCCCACCAGAAGCAGAGCGCGGCGCGGGCATTCCCGCCGATCTCCGCCCCCTTCACGCTGCGATAGTCCGTATAGAACACGAAGCCGCGGGCGTCGAACTCCTTCAGCAGCACCATCCGCACATTGGGCGTGCCATCGGCGTCCGCAGTGGCGAGCGCCATCGCGTTGGGCTCGTACACCTTGGCCTCCTGCGCCTCGGCGAACCAGCGGCGGAACTGCGCAACGGGATCCGCGTCCACATCCCCGTCGTCGAGACGGGCCTGGCGGTATTCCTCGCGGAGGTGTGCGATGTCCATGCTGAAAGATGGAGGCAGAAGGACGCAAGATGAAAGAGGGACGCAGATCCTCCATCCTCCCTCCACCCTCCTGGAATGGAACCTTTGCGTCCCACCGGTATTTGTGACACGTTCATATGATGACCGAAACTGCCCCCGTCGACGCTGCGGCGCACGAGGCGTTCAGCGCCCTCGCGCTGACCGCGATAGATGACGTGTACCGGTTCGCCCGCTCATTGACGCGGGACGAATCGGACGCCGAGGATGTCGTGCAGGAGACCTACCTGCGCGCCTTCCGTAGCTGGACCACCTTCCAGACCGGCACCGACGTGCGGCGCTGGCTCTTCACGATCGCCCGCAACGTCTTTCTTCGCTCGAAGGAGCGCGGGAAGCGCGAGGTGACACTCGACGACGATGGCGCCGAGGCGGTGGACGCGAGCGAGGCCCACGACAATTGGGTACGGAAGGGGCTCGATCCGATTCTCGCCAGCAGCGAGCTTGGCCCGGCGATCGAACAGGCACTCTCCGAGATTCCCGACGCCTTCCGTACGGTCGTCGTCCTCGTGGATGTCGAGGATCAGTCGTACGAAGCGGCCGCGGAGGTGCTCGGCATCCCCGTCGGGACGGTGCGGTCGCGACTCTTTCGCGGTCGCAAGCTGTTGCAGGAGAAGTTGATCATGCACGCGCAGGACGCCGGATTGATCCCCACGTCCGGCGACGCCGGGAGGCCCTCATGATGCAAGAGACGAGTCAGGAAATGATCGATTGTCGCAAAGCGGCGGCGAAGCTCTACGATTTACTCGATGGCCAGCTGACCCCGGAGATCGAGCAGAAGCTGCGAGATCATGTGAGTGGATGCCCGCACTGCTTCACGCTCGCCGATTTCGAGAAGCGCTTTTTGGGTGCGATCAAAGGAATCAAGGAGAGTGGGTGTTGCCCGGAGAACCTGCGTGCCAAGGTGACGGAGTCGCTTCGCGCCGCCGGCTTCCGCGGGTAGCACTCGCTTCGACCGAGAGCCGCGCATTGGAGAACACCCCGACAGGAACCCGCGAGCACCGCGCAGAGGCCAGCCGACTCGGCGCCTTAGCCTGTGCCGTTCTCACGGTGACCGACTCGCGCACGGTCGAGACCGATGAATCTGGGCCGCTCGCACGGCGGCTCCTCGAAGAGGCGGGGCACACGATAGTCCTCCACGCCCTGCTGCCCAATCGCGAGGCCGAGGTCCGCGCCTGTGTTGAGCACTGGCTCGCCCGCGGTGATCTTCACGCCATCGTCATCACCGGCGGCACGGGGCTCGGGAGCAAGGACCGCACGATCGAAGCGGTGCGCCCGCTCTTTGAGAAGGAGATCCCTGGCTTCGGCGAGCTCTTCCGGCTGATCAGCTACCAAGAGCAGATCGGGACCACCGCGATTCTCTCGCGCGCCACCGCCGGGAGCGCCAAGGGGGCTGTGATCGTGTCGCTACCCGGCTCGAAGGCCGCCGTGGAGTTGGCGCTCACGCGAGTCCTGATTCCCGAGCTGCCGCATCTCCTGCGCGAGGTTCGTCGCTGAGGGTGTGAGCGCGAGGGGCGCCTCGTGCGTGCCACAGGTGCCACGGGTGCCACGCAGGTGGCGTCCGGGTGCAGCGGAGACATTGGCGTTGCCCCTGCCGAAGGCTATAACCGTGCGACTCTCACCCCGCCGAGGCGCACGTGATCTTCCGCAGCCGCTATCCCGATGTCGTCATTCCTGATCACTCCCTCCTCGAATACGTCTTCGGGACGGCGAGCGGACATCTCGATCACACCGCGGTAATCGACGGCCCGAAGTGACGACGGCTTGAGTGACGACGGCTTGCGTGACGTCAGTCCTGCAACGCGAGCGTCCACTCGATCGGCAGATTCGGATCGAGCGAGTTGCGCACGGAGCAGTACTTCGTGACGGCGAGCTCGATCGCGCGCTCCGCGTGCACGCGCTCGATGCCCTTGCCGCGTATGCGGTACTCGATCGTCACCTTCGTGATGCGTGCCGGGATCTCATTGGCGCGCTCACCCACCACGGTGATCGACATCCCTTCCACCGGGGTGCGACGCTTGGCGAGAATGTCCACGACGTCAACGCCCGTGCACGCGACGAGCGCGCCGAGCAGCGCGTCGACCGGGCTCGGCCCCGCATCGCGATTGCCGTCGAGTCGAACCGTCTCCTTCTTCCCCGTTACGCCCACATCAAAGCGCTGCTCACCATCCCAGCGCACGGTCACTTTTGAGGGAGGCTTCCCCTGCGTTGCATCGGTCACGGTCGTACGCTCCTGAAAGTCTGATCGAAGGGCCTACACCTGCAGCAATCTCCGCAGGCCTAGGTCGGTTCCGCGGCGCACTGAGGATCGCCCAAGTCCACCCAAGTCCACCGAGGTCCACCCAAGTTCACCGCCTGCCACCACCGCTCAATCGCGTGCCAATCCGAACGGCGTGCGATTCAA
>CAYUMN010000032.1:6630-9090 GCA_964445835.1 uncultured Gemmatimonas sp. | reverse complement strand
CACCGCCTGCCACCACCGCTCAATCGCGTGCCAATCCGAACGGCGTGCGATTCAAGGCGATCCGCCCATTGGTCATCACGAGCAGTGGGTCCTGCAACGTCATGATGCGCTCGAGCGGATCGTGCTCCAGCAAGATCAGATCTGCCTCATAGCCCACGGCGAGTCGTCCGGTCGTCGCGCCGACCCCGATCAACTCGGCGGCGCCAGAGGTGGCGGTCGTGAGCGCCTCAAGCGTGCTCATGCCAAGTCCGACAAAACGCATCACCTCGTGCGCGACGCGCGTCGTACTCTCGCGGTGATAATCGGTGTCGGCACCGGAGGCGATGCGCACGCCCATCGCGTGGGCTCGGCGAATCACGTCCTCAATCTGCGGCGCCATGTGCTGACCGCGGAGCTGCAACTCGGGGGCATCGTAATCTCCGCCAGGCGTCGTGAGGTCAACGATGGTCGAGAGCGTCGGCACGAGCCAGACACCCTTCTCCTTCATCAGGCGGAGCGTCGAATCGGAGAGATACGTCCCGTGCTCGATGCTCTTCACGCCGGCTGCCACGGCCGCGTACGCACCTTCGTCACCATGCGCATGCGCCATCACCGGAATGCCGCGCGCCGCGGCCGCCTCGACAATCACGCGGAGTTGGGCCTCGGTGTAGGTCTGCTGCCGCGGATCGGTCTCCACCAGCCCCGCACGTTCGGTGCCGCGCGTCTTGATCCAGTTCACGCCACGGTCCGCATTCACTTGCACCACAAGCCGCAGTGCCTCTGGCGAGCGCACGCCGCCGGAGAGTGCGCCGAGGCGCGCATCGGCAAGAATCGTCTCGCTGAGATCGGGCGAGATAAACACACCGGTGGCCAGAACATCGGGGGCCCAGATCTGTCCCGCCTTCGCTTCGTCGCGCATCGCCACGTCCTGAAAGGCTGCCACGCTCGCCGAGCGCACGGTGGTGACGCCGGAATTCAGTGCGCGTCGCGCGTTGGCTATGGTGCTGATGTGCGTGTGCGCGTCGATCATGCCTGGGGCAGCCCAGCGCCCAGCGGCGTCGATCACCCGCGCGCCAGCGGGCACCGCACCGCGTTCCGTGATGCTCGCGATCTTCCCATTCCGGACGACAATGGTCGCATTCCGAATGCGGGTCGCGTTCACCCCATTCACCACGTGCACGTTCGTGATGGCGAGAACGCCGGACTCCGTGCTCTGTGCCCGTAATCCAAGTGGCAAACAGGTGAGGGTGACCAGCGCGAGGGCACGACGTAGCATCTCAACCATCCGGAGTGAGGGAAAATGAAAGCTGGTTTGGGTCCGATCAGCTGCGGGACTTGGACGGGAACTCATCCGATACGCGTGCCGTTCGGCACAAGTTGATCGGGACGGAGCAGCACCACCTCAGTGGCATCGGGCATGGCACCGAGCACGAGCACCTGACTCTTGAACCCGGCGATGCGGCGGTCGCCGAGGTTGACGGCCGCCACGATCTGGCGCCCGATGAGATCGGCCGGGGAATAGTGCACGGTGAGTTGCGCGCTCGAAGCGAGCACGCCCAGCCCGTTCCCGAAGTCGATGGTTAGCTTTATCGATGGTTTGCGTGCTTCAGGAAAGGGTTCGGCCGTCAGCACCGTCCCGACACGCATCTCGATCGCGAAGAACTCCTCTGGAGTCGCCATAGCTTTAGGATGGAGGGTGAAGGATGCAGGTGGAAGGCTCACCGTACATTTTTCCTCCTCCACCCTCCCTCCTTCCGCATAGAGTAATGGGCCAGTACGCCAAGCATGTGTTCGTCTGTACGTCCGGCAAGACCTGCAAGGCTGCTGGCTCGGCTGACACCTTCGAGTATCTCAAGAGCGCCGCGCGCGACGCTGGGATCGCTCAGCAAGTGCGCGTGAATCACTCGGGATGCATGGGCCAATGCGGGCATGGTCCCATGGTTCTCGTCTATCCCGAAGACGTTTGGTATGGCGCGGTCACGGTCGAGAAGGCCCAGCAGATCTTCACTGAGCACCTTGTGGGTGGCGCCCCAGTGGAAGCGTTGCGCTACGTGATGCCCCCGGGCGACAACAAGGTCCCGAGCGAATGAGCCCCCTCCCAACGGCGCGCTTGCAGGGGCTGATGGAGCCGTACTCACGCCACGTGCTGGTGTGCACGGGGAGCTACTGCAGCAAGGACCGTGATGGTCGGATGGTCTACTCGCAGCTAGCGCGCCTCCTCGAGCGAGAGGGGCTCCTGTTCGGGCCCACGCGCGTGAAGCGGAGCGAGGCACCCTGCCTTGGGGTCTGCGAAGGGGGGCCGATCGTCGTCGTGTATCCCGAAGGCACCTGGTACGCGAATGTCGATTCGGCACTCCTCGAGCGCATCGTGGTGGAGCATCTGAAGGAGGGGCGTGAGGTGAGCGAGGCGGTGTTCCATCGTCTTGAAGGGCCGAAGCCCTCGTAAACCGCGGCCCGCGAGGGTACGCCGCGGCCGGTGGT
>CAYUMN010000032.1:0-6530 GCA_964445835.1 uncultured Gemmatimonas sp. | reverse complement strand
CGCCGCGGCCGTAACGCCGGAAGAGCGGAGCCCCGCTTACGCCCTGCGGGACCCGGCGCGAGATTACGTGCCATGACGGAGACCGCGAACGGCGTCCTGTTCGAGCGCACCACGACCTTGGGCCCGGTCGTGCGTATTCGCCGTGTCGAGTCCGCGACGCCGGGAATGATTTGCGCGGTCATCGAGGTCGACCGCCGCGCTGGGACTCCGCGAGCCGCCGAGGGCGGAATGCCGCCCGCGATCATGGCCGTAGAAGGGGAGACTGAGGCCGCCGTGGTCGCCTCGCTCCTGCCCTTCGCCGAGGACGATTCGGCGATTGCGCGCCTGCTGGCGGCGCGGGGAATTCGTTGACGGGCGGTTGGAGGATTCATCCTCCAGCCTTCATCCTCCGATAAGGCTCAGCCGCCGGACCCGCTCTTCGGTCGACGGATGCGTTGAGAAGAGCGACGCCATACCGCCGCCATGTGCGGCCAGCGGGTTCACCTGCGCCAGTGGCGCTGCCGATGGCGCGATGTCCATGGGGATGCGCTTGGCGTAGGCGTCGAGCTTCTGGAGTGCGCCGGCGAGTCCCATCGGACGGCCAGAGATCTCCGCACCCACGGCATCGGCCTTGAACTCCCGCTGACGACTGATGGCCATCTGGATCAACGCTGCCGCCATCGGCGCCACGATCATCATCGCGAGACCCACCATCGGATTGCTGTTTCCCTCTTCATCGCGTCCGCCGAAAAAGAAGGCCAGCTGCGCCAAGCTTGAGATGGCACCGGCCATCGTGGCGGTCACCGTCTGCAGGAGCATGTCGCGGTTCTTGATGTGCGCGAGTTCGTGCGCAATCACGCCCTCGAGCTCCTCCTTGTTCACGAGCTTGAGGAGCCCGTCGGTGACGCACACGACCGCGTTGTCCCAGTCGCGACCCGTCGCGAATGCGTTGGGTTGATCGTGCGGCGCAATCGCGACCGTGGGCATGGGGAGTCCGGCGCGCTGACGCAGGCGATCCACCATCTCGAAGAGTTCCGGTGCCTGCGCGCGATCGATGATCTGCGCGCGATACATCTTGAGCACCATCTTCGAGCTGTTCCAGTACATGAAAAGGTTCATGCCGCCCGCGAAGAGCAGGGCTATCACGAGCCCGGCCTGGCCGCCGACCACTCCGCCAATCGCCCCAAGAAGGGCGGTGAGCGCAGCCATCAACAGGAAGACCTTCATGTTGTTCATCGAGTACTCCGACTTGAGTGAGGTGCGCGGTGCCTGAAGTCCCGCCGAAGTGGCAGGGCGCCGCGCTGTTGATACACTAATCGCGCAAGTCCAGTGCCAGTTCGCGGGGCGCGGAAAGGTGGTTGGCTCTCGGTTCGCTAAGTGACTGTGGGCGAACGATTTGATGAAGGTTGGAGGATAGAAGCTGGGCGGCTGCCGTTGCTGTCATCCTCCGTCCTTCATCCTCCATCCTTCATCCGCCTTTCGATTATCCTTCCCCGTATGGCTCCTGAATCTGACGCCCGCCGGAAGCTGCTCGGTGCGGCGCGCCAATACCTTCTCGAATCGCCCGAGTCGAAGCCCGCGCGCGAGCCCGCGCCCTTTGTCCCCCCGCGTCTCACTTTCGCTGCCCTGCAGGAGATTCCGATGTCCCGTTCCCGCGATCGTATCCTCGCCAATCTCGAGGAGATGTACACCGAGGCCTTCAAGCGCGCGCAGGACGCCGAGCGCGCGAAGGAAGCGGAGAACCAGAACCCGGAACAGTTGGCCGCACTGTTGGCCTCGCTCGACTTCGCGTATCGTCGCGAGCAGTTGTACTTCGAGATTCTGCTCGACGTGCGTGATGCGACCGAACAGCGCGGCTGATTCGTTCCGCGGCATCGCGTACTCGCATTCTTGCGCACCGCGCGCATGAGTGAGCAACGCGAACATCCGCCGCGCCGGCTGATCGTGAACGCGCGCATCGCGACGGGCGATCCACGTCGCCCGTGGGCCGATGCGATCCTGATCGAGGGCAATGCCGTGATCGCGATCGGACAGAGTGCGGCGTTGCGCAAACGCGCTGCGGACGCCGAGGTCATTGATGCAAAGGGCGCGGTCGTGGCGAACGACGGCGCCCCGTTCACTTCGCCCAACACACACTAGCGCGGTTCGAACCGCGCCTGGAAGAACCGCAGATACGTCGGCTCATACACCATCTCGAGCCCACGCACTTCCGCGCGCCGATCGAACACGGCCTTCACCGATTCGGCCACCACATCCATGTGCGCCTGCGTGTACACGCGCCGCGGAATCGCCAGTCTCGTGAGTTCCAGCTTTGGTCGGTGGTGATCCCCGGTCTTGGGATCGCGCCCCGCCGACACGATGCCGCGCTCCATCGCGCGGATTCCAGAATCGAGATACAGCTCCGCGGCCAACGTCTGCGCCGGGAACCGGTCCTGTGTGAGATGCGGATAGAAACGCCGCGCATCGAGAAAGATCGCGTGCCCGCCCACGGGCTCCACCATCGGAATGCCCCACTCCTCGAGGAGCATCCCCAAGTACCGCACCTGCCCGATGCGCGAGCGGATATACTCGTCCTGCACCGACTCGGCGATCCCGATCGCCATCGCTTCCATGTCGCGGCCGGCGAGTCCGCCGTAGGTGTGCAACCCCTCGAAGACGACGACGAGATTTCGCAACTCCTCAAAGAGCGCCCACTCGTTCACCGCCACCCATCCGCCGATGTTCACCAGCGAGTCCTTCTTGGCGCTCATCCACGCGCCGTCCATGTAGGAGCAGAACTCGTGCAGGATATCCGCGACGCGCTTGTCGGCGTAGCCCGGCTCGCGCTCTTGTATGAAGAACGCGTTCTCCACCGCGCGGGTGGCATCAAGAAAGAGTCGCACGTTGTGCGCGTCGCACCAAGCGCGAACGGCGCGCGCGTTGGCCATCGACACCGGCTGCCCGCCCGCCATGTTCACGGTCGCGGCGAGCGAGATATAGGCGATCTGCGACGCGCCGACTCGTGCAATGAGCGCGTCGAGTTTCGCCAGATCGATGTTCCCCTTGAAGTCGCCCCGGTCCTGCGGATCATGCGCGATATCGACGATCACGTCCTCGAAGATGCCGCCGGCCATCTCCTGATGAAGTCGCGTGGTGGTGAAATACATGTTGCCCGGGACGTACTGCCCGGGCCTGATGACGGTGCGTGAGATCAGGTGCTCCGCACCGCGCCCCTGGTGTGTCGGCACGAGATGCATGAAGCCGTAGTGCCGCTGCACGGCCTCCTCGAGATGGTAGAAGTTCTCCGAGCCCGCGTACGCCTCGTCTCCCGTCATCATGCCCGCCCACTGGCGGTCGCTCATGGCGTTGGTGCCGCTATCGGTAAGGAGGTCGATGTAGACGTCCCGCGAGCGGAGCAGAAAGGTGTTGTAGCCCGCCTCGCGCCGCGTGCGCTCGCGCGTCGGACGGTCGGTCATGAAGAGTGGCTCGACCATCTTGATCTTCCAGGGCTCGGCCCAGGAGCGGCGGCCGAGTTGTTGGCCGAATGTTTTGGGGGCGGGCATTTGGGGATGGAGGTTGAAGGATGGAGGCTTTACGGCAACGGCGATTACGGCAACGGCGATTACGGCAACGGCGATTACGGCACTGCGTTAAACATCCGGCATGCGGCCGCGTCGGGGGAGCGGAGGAACTCCGCGTTCTTTGTAGGGGAAAGTCCGCAACGAAGCAGAGGGAGTCGACGTAGATTCTTCGTGTTCTGCGACCGGCGTGCTCCAAATGCGGCGTGCTCCAATCTCAACGTGCTCCAATCTCGGCGTGCTCCAATCTCGGCGTGCTCCAATCTCGGCGTGCTCCAATCTCGGCGTGCTCCGCCTCCGGCGTTCTCTTCCCACGACTCTCTTGATCTTCTCCGTCTTCCCAATCCGTGCGTTGCTGAGTGCCTGCATTGCTGCGGGGTTGCCGACGCTCGCCTTGGCACAAGGGCAGGACTCCACGGCGCGGTCGCTTGAGCCGGTGACCGTCTTTTCGGCGCGCGCGCATTCGGTGGTCGGAGGCGCGGCTGCGGTGGTGGTCCGCCCCGATTCGGCGCGCCTCGCCACCTCGCCGACACTCACGGACCTCCTTCGCACGGTGCCGCAGGTGCTCGTGCGCACGAATTCGCGTGGAGAGACCGAACTCTCGGTGCGCGGGTCGGATAGTCGCCAGATCTCCTTGATGTTGAACGGACTTCCCCTCTCGCCAAGCTGGGATGGTCGCGCCGATGCCTCGCTCATTCCGCTCACGGGTGTGTCGGAGTTGGTGTTCATTCGCTCGACGGGCTCGTTGCTCGGCGGCCCCAATGCCATCGGAGGGACGGTCGATCTACGAGTGACTCCTGCGACGAGTGCGACGCACTCGCTTTCGTTCGGCTCCGACGAAACGGGAGCCCGCTTGGGCTCGATGGGGCTCGCGGGAACCACCGATACGGCCGCGGTGAATCACTTCTTCTGGCGCGCCGGACTCGGCTTCCGTGATCGGGACGGGATCACGCGCGCGCGCGGTGTGCCGGACAGTGATCCGAACGCGAGCCTGCGTACGAACACGGACGCACGCCAAAACGATGTGATGGCCGCGGGAGGCTGGCGCGGCGCGCGAGGTGCTTCGGTGGAGGCGTTGCTCTCGAATTTCACCGCGGAGCGCGGTGTCGCTCCTGAAGTGCATCTCGCAGGGCCGCGTCGTTGGCGCTATCCCGAGCACCGCCGGTCGCTGGGGCAGCTGCGCGTGGCGGCGCCCGGTATCGTCTCCCCGTTCGGCCTGACGCGCGTGGACGTCAGCGCCGGCGTACTCGACGCCGACATTCACATTGAGTCGTTCACCGACGCGACGTATTCGACAATCGCTGGGCGCGAGGCGGGAGCCGAGCGGGTGCTCAGCTCGCGGGCGAACATCGCGCATAGCACGGGGCGCGGCCACGAAGTTCGTGTGGCGCTGACGGTGAATGACATCCGCTACGACGAGACGCTGAACGCCAATCCCAGCTCCCGATATCAGCAGCGCCTGAGCAGCCTTGGTGCGGAGTCGCAGTTCGCACTGGGGCGTCGCAGCTCGCTCACTGGCGGAGTGGTCCTAGACGCGGCGAAGACGTTGCGATCGGGGGGCAAGGTGGCGAACCCCGATCGCGCGCTCACCGGCTGGCGTGTCGGCGCTACGACGGCGCTCAGCGAGCGCACGCGTGTGCACTCCAGCGTATCACGACGTGGGCGATTCCCTGCGCTGCGCGAGCTCTACTCCGGTGCACTCAATCGCTTTGAGCCGAACCCAGCGCTCGAGCCCGAACAGCTTACAGCCTTCGAGACGGGGATGACCCGCGATCTCACCAGCGCGGGCTTCGGCTTTCAGGTGGTCGCGTTCCATCATGCGCTGAACGACGCCGTGGTGCGCGTGCCGTTCGCGGCGACCACTCGTTTCATCCGCGTGAACCGCGATGCGATGCGCTCGTTCGGCACGGAGCTCGGGATCACCTGGCACGGGGCGCGTGGGCCGCTCGTGAATCTCGACGTTGTGGCGCAACGGGTGCGTCTTCGTGATGCGCTCGCGGGGGCTGATCCCATGAAGCCGGAGCACATGCCCTCCCTGCGCGCGACGCTCGATGCGCAGCAGGCGATCGGGCGTGGCGTGACTGTTGGCACCCAGGTGATGCACGTGGGATCACAGTTCTGTCAGAATCCCGGCGGGACGGGCAACCTTACGCTCGGCGCGCAGCAGATCGTTGGGGTGAGCGCGGAACGCCGCTGGGGGCTCGGCGGTGCGTTCTTCAAGGCGATGCGCGTGATTGTCGCGGCAGACAATCTCACGGATGCGGCGATGTACGAGCAGTGCGGACTTCCCCGCGCGGGGCGGACGTTGCGGATTGGCGTGTCGATCGACTGACCGCGTCAGTAGGCCGCGATCTCCTCGTACGCCGCCACGAAGGTCGAGATCTGCGGCAATGTTGCATCCTCCAAGCTCGGCGCGTAGCCAACAAAGGTATCTGCCGAGGCCACGCGCTTCACCGGCGCGTCGAGCCAGGCAAAGCAATCGTCGGCGACACGCGCCGCAATCTCCGCACCGTAGCCCCACGAGAGCGAATCCTCGTACGCGACAATCACGCGGCCGGTCTTCTTGGCCGAGGTATAGACCGCTTCCTGATCCCAGGGCGAGAGGGTGCGCAGGTCGATGACCTCGACACTCAGTCCCTTCTCGTCCTCGACCTGCTTCGCCGCCACGAGCGCGCGCTGCACCGTCGCGCCATACGTCACGACTGTCACGTCCGTGCCTTCCTTCACGATCTTCGCCTTGCCGAAGGGAATCATGAAGTTCGGACCCGGATACGCGGACTTGTTGTACGTCTGCCGATACAGATGCTTATGCTCGAGGAAGATCACCGGATCATCTGAACGGATCGCGGTGCGCAGGAGCCCGTTGGCATCGAGCGCATTGCTCGGGCAGACCACGCGAAGCCCGGGGCAGTGCGTGAAGAGCGAGGCGCCCGTCTGCGAGTGGTAGATCGCGCCGCGGATGTAGCCGCCGTACGTCGTGCGCACGACCACGGG
>CAYUMN010000031.1:0-21389 GCA_964445835.1 uncultured Gemmatimonas sp. | reverse complement strand
CCCCAGGCGAGCCCACGAACGACCGCATCATCGTGATGAACGTCTGGTCACGACCCCCTGTTTGTCAGGCACACGCATCTGAACGACGTCGATCAACTCCGCGGTGGGCTCTATGGTCCGCTGGTGGTACTCGAGCCGAGCCAGCGCTGGGATCCCGCGCGCGACTTCGTCATTGTTGGGGGACAGCACCACTCTGACAGCCTGCTGGTGGTGAATGGCGTGCACGATCGGTGAGACGTTCGATGCCGAGTTCACGCCGACCACGCCTGGGCGCGATGCGCTTCAGGCGATACGTCGCACTGGGCGGCACCGACGTCCACCGATCATTCGCCAGCGTCAGCGCGCCGATTGTCGCGTGCCGCAGGTCCTGCCACGCGGTCACCTGCGCAGCGTCCGGAGTTTCTGCCATGGGGACGAACATTTCGCCGCGGTAGCCCGATGGTCCACACGCTGTTCAGCAAACCGTAAACACATCTCGGAACGGAATCCTGACACGCGTTCTTACAAACGTGTGGCCACTTCGCGCACCGCGTCGGGCCACACCTGTGATCAACCCCCCAATCGGAGTAGCTGCATGTTCGAGATCACCGTTTCACAGTTCAACCTTGTCTACAACGCGTTCTCCTTCACGATCGCGGTGATGGGAGCAGCGACGTTGTTCCTCATTCTCAGTAGGTCGCAGGTGGCGCCAGCGTACCGAACGGCGCTCGCGGTCTCCGCCATCGTCACTGGCATCGCGCTGTATCACTACGTGCGGATCTTCTCGAGCTGGGAGGAATCGTACATGGTCACGAACGGCACCATCGCGGCCTCGGGTATCGTCTTCAATGACGCGTATCGGTACGTGGACTGGCTGCTGACGGTACCGCTGTTGCTCGTCGAACTGATTCTTGTCATGCGCCTCTCCTCAGCAGAGTCCACGAAGAAGGCCGTGAAGCTCGGGACACTGGCCGCGGTCATGATCGCCCTCGGCTACCCCGGTGAGATTGCGTCGGACTCGTCGACCCGTTGGACCTGGTGGACGCTGTCCATGATTCCGTTCGCGATCATCGTGTACGATCTCGCGGTCGGTCTGAAGGCCTCGATCGAGTCGCAGCCGGAGTCGGCGCGCGGGCTGATCCGTTCCGCGCGTACGCTGACCATTGTGTCGTGGTGCTTCTACCCGTTGGTCTTCGTACTCCCCATGATCGGCGTGACCGGCGGAAACGCCACGGTCGCGGTGCAGGTGGGGTACACGATCGCTGACATCGTGGCCAAGGCCGGCTTCGGCGTCCTGATCTATCTGATCGCTGCACGGAAGTCGGAGCACGACAAGTACGTCCCAGCATGAGGTATCGCGCTGGCGGTGAAGCGCTTCGCCGCCAGCGCGGTGGGCGGCGTCGCGGCAGGCGGTCCTTGTGACCACTGACGCGGACCTTATCGTCCTCGGTGGCGGATGTGCCGGCCTCAGCCTCGGTGAGCGATTGGCCGAGTCGGGACAGCGGGCGCCGCGGACGATCGTGATCGAGGCACGTGATGCATACGTCGCGGACCGCACGTGGTGCTTTTGGCGGACCGCATCGCATCGTCACGATGCGCTGGTGACGAAGACCTGGTCGCGCCTGCGTTTGCGGTCGGCGACGCGCTCAGTGCTCGTTGATTGCCGAGCGGCACCGTATCAGATGCTCGACTCTGCCGCATTCTACGGGCACGCCGAAGGCCTGATCCGCGGATCCACCTCGGTGGAGTTGCAACTGGGGACCCGAGTGCTGGGTGCTCCCGAGTGGAGTGGCGATCGATGGCTGGTCAGCACGTCCCGCGGGACTGTCTCAGCGCGCCAGATCATTGACACGCGCGCGGCGGGAGTCCCTCGCGAGGGCGGTGCGGCGTTGTGGCAATCGTTTCTCGGAGATGAGGTCGTCTGTGAGCGCCCGCAGTTCGACGACACGGTCGCAACGTTGATGGATTTTGCCGGGTGTCTGGAGGACGGGGTCCTCTTTCACTACGTCCTCCCCATGTCGAGTACCCGGGCGCTGATCGAGACGACGGTGTTCGGTCCACGGCCGCTCTCCGCGGCACAGCTCGCGCTGCATCAGCAGGCCGCGCTACGGAAGTTCTGTGGCGCAGGTCCGCGTACGGTGGTGCGCAGCGAGAGTGGTGTGCTACCTATGGGCCTGATGTCGCAGGCCGCGTCGCCCGGAAAGGGGTACGCGCGCGTTGGCGTGATGAACGGCGGTGCGCGGGCGAGCACGGGCTATGCGTTTCAGCGCATCCAGCGATGGGCGCGGGACGCCTCGCACCGGATGAGTGAAGGCGGGGCGGTGACGGGACATGCGGCAGATCCGTTGATCCATCGCGGGATGGACCGGCTCTTTCTGCGGGTGGTACGCAGCGATCCGGAACATGCCGCGGACCTCTTCCTGAGCATCTTCGGGATGCATGACCCCATGCGGATCATCCGATTTCTCACGGACTCGTGTTCGCCGATGGACTACGCCGCGGTGATCGCCGCACTCCCGACCGGTCGGTTCGTTCGTGAGCTGTTGAGTGGGATGTGGACGCGGTCCGATAACCGATTGAGATACGCATGAGCAGCACACTGCGCGTGCAAGGAATCACATTCTGCTGCTTGGCCGCGGCCGTCGCGATCAGTTCGGTCCTCCTTCCACCGCTGCCGGAGCGTGTGGAACTGGTGATCATCAGTGCGTTGATTCTTGCGGTGGGTGTGCCCCACGGTGCACTGGACACGATCTTCGCGCGCCAGGTCTACGGTCTGCGATCGCCGGGCGCATGGCTCGTGGCGGCGCTGCTGTACGGTGTGCTCGCGGCGTCCGTTGTCGGGCTCTGGTGGATTGCCCCGGTGGTCTTTCTGTCGGGGTTCCTGCTGGTGTCGATTGCGCATTTCGCCGGCGATCTCGAGTCGGGCGTGAGCCCTTTCACGCGCATCATCTACGCCGGAGCGGTGATCGTACTGCCGTGTCTGCGATTCGAGGCGGACGTGGCGCGGCAGTTCGGATTCCTTGTTGGCCCGAGCAGCGGGGAGTCTCTTGCCGCGGTGCTGTCCGTACTGGCGTGGCCGTGGCTCCTGTGCGCACTCGGAGCCGCGGCCGTGGAATCACGCCGCAACAGGATGGTAGGAGCCGAAGTGCTTTCCGTCTCGCTGCTGGCCGTCTGCGGGTCGCCATTGATCGGGTTCACCGTCTTCTTCTGTGCGATGCACAGCGCGCGCCATGTGATCCGGACGTATCACTACGCGAACCGGGCGTCGGTGCGATTGATGATCAGTGCCTCCGCGGTACCTATGCTGTTGGTCGCGATTGCCGCCATCGCAGCCTGGGTGTTCGTCGATCACAGTGCACTCTCGCGCGCGGTGATTCAATTTCTTTTCGTCGGATTGGCGGCCTTGACGGTGCCGCACATGTTGCTCGTCGAGCGCGTACGGCTCTCGGGATGGCGACTTGGTGCGGCCACCGCCTGATGTGTGAGCACTGGCCCGGCGGAGTTCGATCGGGGCGTTGTATGTACGTGCGCCGACCCGGGCGCTTGGCGGCCACTTCTTCCGGGTGTGATGGAAGTCGTAGCTCACGGCCCGAGTATTTCCGCTCTCAGCAGACGTCTCGCCGAATTGACGAACCGTGTTGGCATCGAGAGGAGTGAAGCGCAGTCGTTTCCATGTTGTGCCACTGCGGGCCGAGAGGGCCAGCGGTGAGCCGTCCCAATAGCTCTCGCGGAATTCGACGACACGATCGGTCTGGCCGATCCAGTGCCCCACCAGCGCGCAGCCTCCGCTCACGCGATGAATCACGCTCGTCCCCGTTAGAACCTCGGGCGCAGTCGCCAGAATGGCACGAATGGCGGATACCGAACGCGCGCTCTCACGCACATCCTCCTGCCATCGTCTGCTTGCGCCTCGCGCGCGAGAGTCCCTCCCTCCGAAATTCGGTTCCGGCCGAAGGATCCTCACGATGCTGCTGCACCCGACCACCCTCGGCTCGATCCCCCTCGCCAACCGTATGGTGATGGCCCCCATGACCCGCAACCGTGCCACCGCCGACCACGTCCCCACGCCGATGATGGCCGAGTATTACGCGCAGCGCGCGTCGATCGGCCTCTTGATCACAGAGGGCGTGGCGCCCGCACCGAATGGCGCCGGTTACGCGCGCATCCCGGGGCTCTACAACCCCGCACAGGTCGCGGGCTGGCGCGTGGTCACGGACGCGGTGCATGCCGCGGGCGGCCGAATCTTCATGCAGATGATGCACACGGGACGTGCGTCGCACGCGGCGAACCTCCCGGCAGGCGCCGAGGTCGTAGGGCCGGTCGCAGTCGCGATGGCGGGTGAGATGTGGACCGATGCGTCTGGCCTGCAGCCACCCACCACTCCGCGCGCGATGACGGCGTCGGACATTGCGGCGGCCATAGCCAGCTACGCGAAGTCGGCGGAACTCGCAATCGCGTCCGGCTTCGACGGCGTCGAGATCCACGCTGCCAACGGCTACCTCGTCGAGCAGTTCCTCAATGCGAACGTGAACACCCGCACCGATGAGTGGGGCGGCAGCGCCGATGCTCGCAACCGGTTCGCGCTTGAAGTCGCCCGCGCCATGGCCGCCGCGATCGGCGCCGACCGTGTCGGCATCCGCCTCTCGCCGCTCGGCACGTTCAACGGCACCGGTGCTTTTGACGGCGTTGAGGCCCAGTTCCTCGCGCTCGTGAAGTCACTCGGCGAGATGAAGCTCGCGTATCTGCACCTGGTCGATCACTCATCGATGGGTGCACCTGCGCTCCCTGGCGAATTCACTGTCGCGTTGCGCGTGGCGTTCGGCGGCGTATTCATCGCATCCGGCGGCTTTGACCAGGCGCGCGCTGAGCAGGTGCTCGTCGCCGGCGATGCTGATCTCATCGCGTTCGGTCGTTCCGCGCTCGCCAATCCTGACCTCGTCGCGCGTTTCGCGAACGGTGACCCGCTCAACGCCCCGGATGTCGCGACCTTCTACACCGCCGGCGCGAAGGGCTATACGGACTATCCGGTGGTGGCCGCGTGTGGCATGGTATAGAAGGGGCACTACCGCCAGAATCACCCAAATGGCGGATACCGAACGCTCCCTCGCGACCGCATCCTCCTTCGCATACGTGCGCGATTCCCGCGCGCTGCCGCCGTCCATCGGAGCCCGCCATGACTCGCCACACCGCACGCACCAGCCCTGTCAAAGGCGACCACGGCAACGGGCCTCGTAAGGGCAAGGCACGCGCCCTCGAGATCGAACGCGAACCATCGGGCCCGCTCGCACTCTTCGCCACCAAGCACGACCTGCCCGAGGCCACGCGCGTGCAGGTGGCCGAACTGCTCGGCCAGCGACTCGCGGACTGCCTCGACCTCCAGAGCCATTGCAAGCAGGCGCACTGGAACGTGAAGGGACCGCACTTCATCGCGCTGCACACGCTCTTCGACCAGATCAACGAGGACGTCGAAGGATACGTCGACACGATCGCGGAGCGGATCGTGCAGCTGGGTGGGGTGGCGGAAGGGACCGTGCGCGTCGTGGCGGCGCACTCGACCCTGATCGACTACCCGCTCGCGCTCAGCAGCGGCGAGGAACATGTGGCCGCGCTCTCGGACTCGCTGGCGCAGTTCGGCCGCACGGTGCGCGTGGGGATCGAGGAGATGAACGACCTCAGCGACGCCGGATCAGCGGACATCCTCACCGAGGTCTCGCGCGGCGTGGACCAGTGGCTCTGGTTCGTCGAGGCGCATCAGCAGGTTCGGGAGAGATAGGGCGCGGCACGCGCGACCTGTGCCAGCTCGACCGCTCCGGCCCGTCCTTCCGTGATGGGGAAGTTCCACGTGGCCTGGGCGTATCCCGCTGCCGGTCCATGCTCGAACGTGGGTCGAGATCGGCATCCGTCCGAGGTCGCGCGCGAGATCCAGCCCAGCTAGTCCGACTGCCGGTGCGAGTAGGCCGCGATCTGGAGGCGCGAGTGCAGCGCAAGCTTCTCCATCACATTGCGCACGTGACTCTTCACCGTGTGCGTCGCGATATTCAGGCGCGCGGCAATCTCTTTGTTGCTCAGCCCCTCGCCGATGATCGAGATGATCTGCAGCTCGCGCGGTGTCATGCGGATATCCTCGATGACCTGCTTGCGGTCACTGACGCCGGCCTCGCGCGCGATCTGCGAGAACAGCGACTCCGTCATGCGGCTCGGGAGCACGCTCTGCCCCTTCGCGACCGCGCGGATCGTTTCGGCGAACTCCTCGAACGTCGAATCCTTGAGGGCGAAGCCCGAGACCCCGGCGTTGACGAACTCCATGACGTCCTCGCTCGTCGGGAGCAGGTCCATCATGATGATGCGCGAGTCAGGATTCGCCTCGTGCAGCTCGGCGGCCAACCGCAGGCTGTCGCCGTCGGCCAGCCCCGCGTCGAGCAGGAAGACCTGGGGTTTGGTCCCGGTGACGGCTCCCGCCACGGAGTCGCCGGCGAAGACGACCCGCATATCCGGCAGTGTGCCGAGCAACGTCTCCAGCGCGTGGCGGACCATCAGGTTGTCGTCGATGATCGCGATTGTGATCCGTTCGCCAGCGGACATCGGGCCTTCTGGTTTGGGGGGAGCCAAGGACCTTGCGGGAAAGGTACTCTGCGACACTGGCCCAAATGGGTGATTGTGCCATGCCGCGTTCCTGAGTAACCTCACCTGTCCCGTATAAGGTCGCCTTCTCCCGTAGGGAAAATGGACGCGCCAGCAGTCGAAATCCATGAGACAACGCCCTCGGGCGGTGCGGCGGGCTCTATGCCTGCCGCCGAACGCCTGTTGCTCGACATCCTGGACACGGTTCGGCAGCCCCTGCTCGTTCTCGACCCCGATTTTCGGGTCACCCAGGCCAACCGCGCCTTCTACCGGACCTTCCGGGTCCAGCCCTCCGACACTATCGGCACGGTGCTGTTCGCCCTGGGTGACGGCCAATGGGACATCGCGCCGCTCCGCGAGATGCTCCGCGACAAGCTGCCGCTCGAGTCGCAACTCGACGATTTCGACGTCGACCACGTCTTCCCGGGCATCGGCCGGAAGATCATGCTCCTCAACGCCCGGCTCGTCTCGCACGCGCTCGGCATGCCGCGCATCATCCTGCTGGCAATCGAGGACGTGACCGCGCTGCGCGAGAAGGACGCGCGCCTCGCCGAGCAGCGAATGGAACTCGAGCGGTCGAATCTGGCGCTCGACGAGTACGCGTCGGTGGCCTCGCACGATCTGCAGGAGCCGCTGCGCAAGATCATCTCATTCGGCGACCAGCTCAAGGCGTCCGCCGCCGCAACGCTCGACGACGCGCAACGACAGCAGCTCGACCGGATGATGGGCGCCGCCGATCGCATGCGCACGCTCGTCAATGACCTGCTGATGTTCTCGCAGGTGACGACCCGCGTGGCGCGCTTCGTTCGCACCGATCTCGGTCAGATCGCGCGTGAGGTCGTGGCTGACCTCGAGACGGCTATTGCCGACGCGGGCGGTCGCGTCGAGGTCGGAGAGCTCCCGATCCTCGAGGCCGACGCGCTTGAGATGCGCCAGTTGCTGCAGAATCTCATCGGCAACGCGATCAAGTATCGACAGCCCGGCGTGCCTCCGGTGGTGACGCTCTCCGCCACGAATCTGCGCGCACCCGTCTGCGCGATCAGTGTGCAGGACAACGGAATCGGGTTCAAGCAGGAGTACGCCGAGAAAATCTTCAAGATGTTCGCCCGACTGCACAACAAACTGCAGTACGGGGGCTCGGGAATCGGGCTCGCTATCTGTCGGCGGATCGTCGAACGTCACGGCGGCACCATCGCCGCGACCAGCGTCGTCGGTCACGGCACGATCTTCAGGGTCGAGTTGCCGTTCCGGCACTACAAAACCACGTCACCGGGAATCAACCCATGATCGAACGGAAGCATCGCATCCCCGTCACCATCCTCCTCTGTGATGACGACGCCGAGGATCGCGATCTGACGCGCCAGGCGCTCGAGTCGGCGCATATTTCGAACGCGATCGAGATGTGCGAGGACGGAGAACAGCTGCTTGACTATCTGTATCAACGAGGCGCGTACGCGGGCGAGACGGGGAAGGCGCCGCGTCCGGGCCTGATCCTGCTCGACCTCAACATGCCCAATCTCGACGGCCGCGAAGCCCTCAAGATCATCAAGGGCGACCCGACGCTCCGTGACATCCCGATCGTCGTGCTCACGACCTCGCGCGCCGAGCGGGACATCATCACGAGCTACGAACTCGGCGTGAACTCGTTCATCTCCAAGCCGGTCACCTTCACCGGGCTGGTTGAGGCCATGAACGTGCTCGGGCGCTACTGGCTCGAGATTGTCGAGCTGCCGCCGACGCCGGCCTAGCCGACGCGTTCCCCCACACTGGCGCCCATCCGCACCTGGGCGCCCCGGGCACGGATCGCCTACGGGGCGGCCCGCCCCCGGCACCGTCTTGTCGTACTGTGACCTGTGTCGTAGTCACCCAAGGCCGTGGCGCCGTACATTAAGAGGGCAATGCCTCCGCTCTCCCCTTCACTGACGCGCGCACCTTGGCTCGTCGCCGCACTTGCCACGCTTGGCCTCTCTCTGCTCTCTTGTGGCCGTGAACTGACGGGGCCGGAGCGGGGGGCCCGCTATGCGACTGGGCTCTCGTTCCTTGCGCAGTATCCGGGGCCGCTCGCCTCGATCGCCGCCGGCGCGGGATCCGTGGTGCCGTTCGAGCGCGTGCGAGTGGTCTTCCGACGCACCGATGGAACGGCGGCGCTCGACACCACCATCAACTTCCCGGCGATCGCCGACTCCATCGCGCTCGACCTCCGGGTCCGGCTCGACGCGTCAGCCCCGAGCACGGGCGAGCCGATGACACTCGCGCTCGCGTACGTGAACGCTGTGGGTGACACGGTATTCCGTGGCGGGCCGATCCCGGTCGTCGCCCAAGTGCGGACCTCGGGGGCGCCCCCGCCATCGCCCGTGCCGGTCCCGCTCACATACACTGGGCCGGGTTCCCAGGCGACGGTAATCACGATCGCGCCCGACACCATCACCGTGGTCGCTGGTGACCCGTTCAGTTTCTCGGCCGTCGCGCGCGATGCCGCGAGCAACATCGTCAGTGCCGTACCGATCGTGTACACCGCGCACGACCCCACCCGCGCGACGCTCACCACGCAGGGTGCGGGCAGCGGCGTCTCAACGTCGCTGCGAGGAGTGGCCCGCATCAGCGCGCAGTTGCCCACCGGCTCGGCGGCAGACACCGCGATCATTGTTGTGCTCCCGCGGCCGGGCGCGCTCGGCATCGTCAGTGGCGGCGCGCAGACCGCCGCGGCCGGCACCGCGCTTCCGCAGGCGGTGATCGTGCGCCTCCTTGCCACCGACGGCCAGCCGCTCGCTGGACGCGTCGTCACCTACGCCGTGAACGCAGGGGGCGGAGTGGTCACGCCGCCCGATCCGGTCACCGACGCGCAAGGGCGGATCGGGTTCAACTGGACGCTGGGGCCCGCCGCTGGCTCGCAGTCGGTGAGCGTGAGTAGCGCCGGCGTCACGCCAATCTCTATCAGCGCCACGGCCGAAGTCTCGACCCCCGTGCGGGTCGTGATCACGCAGCAGGTGGGGAACACGTATCAGGCGGATGATAGCATTCCCGCGCTCCTCGCCGAAGTGCGCCTTTCGGGTGGCGCGCGCGACGTGACGTTCGGCGATTCGGTCTTTCTCAGCTTCGCGGTGAACCTCACGGGTGCCACGCTCGTGGGGACGACGCGCGTGCGCGCCGTCGCCGGTGTCGCGCGGTTCGATGATTTCCGCATCCAGCGGGCCGGCATCGGCTATCGGTTGCTTGTGGGCCGACCGGGGCTTGTGGCGGACACTTCGACGGCGATCACCATCACCGCGCGTGCCGCGAGTGTGCTCGGGCTGGTCTCGGGCGGCGGGCAGTCGGCGGCGCCGGGGGCTCAGTTGCCGCAGCCGATCGTGGTCCGCGTCTCGGACGGCTTCGCCAATCCAGTGGCGGGCGCCATCGTCGGGTTCGCGACATCGAACGGCGCGGTGAGCGCTGCGGCGGATACCACCGATGCCGCGGGTCTTGCGAGCGTGTCGTGGACGCTCGCTCCCACGGTCGGGGCGCAGTCATTGAGCGTCACCGCACCGGGCCTCACCAACTCGCCGCTCGCAGTGGGCGCGAGTGGGAGCGCGGGCATCGTGAGCACCACGCTCGCGCCGAAGCTCGACACGCTCACGGCGATCGGTGCCACACGACTCCTCGTGACCACGGCGCGCGACGGCGCGAACACCGTCGCCTTGGGCACGTATGTGTGGGGATCGCGTGACAGCGCGGTCGTGGCGGTCAATGACAGTGGCCGCGTGCGCGCGGTGGCGAACGGCGCCACCTGGGTGCTCGTGACCGAGTCGGGCGGTACGCGCGACTCGGCGCGGATCGTGGTGCAGCAGCGGCTGGCGACACTACTTGTGTCACCCGATCCGCGCAGCATCTATCTCGGTGCGTCGTATCCGTTCACGGCACAGGCCGTGGATGGGCTTAGCGTGGCGCTCGTGTCGCAGCCGAGCGTGACCTGGACCACTGGTTCGGGTGCGATCGCGTCGATCAGTGCGTTGGGTGTCGCGACGGGTGTGGGTCTGGGCGGCACGCAGGTGCGTGCGACCGCTGGTGCCGTGACGGGCATCGCGAACCTCACGGTCCTCACGCCGATCACGCGCATCGCGGTCGTGCGCGACTCGGCGAGCTTCGTCGTGAGCGATACCTTCTCGCTCGCGGCGCTCTCGGCCACGCGCAGCTATCGCGCCGTGGCATACGACACGCTGAACGTGGTGATGCCGGGGGTGACGTTCGCCTGGGCATCGTCGAACCCGTCGGTCGCGAGTCTCGACTCGACCGGGAGTGCCACGGCCCGCGCGGTCGCGGTGGCGAACGGATTCACTGCGATCCGCGCGAGTGCGCAGGGCGTGGTGGGCGCGGCGGCGCTCTCCGTTGCGCAGGTGATGACGGCGGTGGAGTTGACACCAGCGAGCACGAGCGTCGCGCCGAACGGCTCCGTGGTGCTCACGGCGCGACGGCGTGATGCGAACGGGTTCTTTATTCCTGGCGGCGCCTTCACCTTCGCCTCGGGCAACGCGGGTATTGCGACCGTGACGGCGGGCGGCGTGGTGACGGGCGTAGCGATTGGCTCCACGACCATCACGGCGACCAGCGGCACGACCACCTCGCCGCCGGCGACGCTGACCGTGACCAACAGCGTGCCGGCCCTCATCTCGTTCGGCCGCGACACACTGGCGATCGGCCGCTCGGCGGTGAATGCGGCGATCCCCGTGTACCTCAGCCGTCCCAACGGCACCGCGGTGACGGTGAACCTCGCGGTCGCCGACACCTTCGCCTTCTTCGCGCCGACCTCGGTGACCTTCGCACCGGGCGCGACCGCAGCGTCGGCGAACTTGAACGGCCGCAACGCCGGGACGACGCGCATCTTCGCAGCCGATGGCAGCGGCACCGGCTATGCGGGCGACACCGCCGTGCTCGCGGTGCAGGCGAGCGTCCGGTTCACGAACGGGAGTTACACGCTGCTCGTGAATGACGAGATCTCGACGCAGGTCCTGCTGACGGATCCGTCCCCGGCAGGCGGCACCTTCATCACGTACACGTTCGGTACGCCGGGCCGCGCGACGGTCTCACCCGATCCGGCGTTCATCCCGGTCGGACAGCTCGCGGCGACCGTCGTGATTCGCGCGGCCGCGGCGGGCGGCACGACCATCACGCCGGCCGCGACCGGCGTGACCGGGACGGCGACGAGCGTCAACACACAGGCGGCAGTACTCAGCCTCAGTCAGCCGACGGCGCGGATCGGCACCGGCCAGTATCGCAACGACTGGTACGTGTCCACGCCGTCCAACGTGAACGTGGCATTCCCCGTGCAACTGGCGAGCACCGACACCACATCGCTCACGGTATCACCGTCCACGATCACGATCTCGGGCGGGTCGACCTACGCCTACTTCACGATTCGCGCGCGGGCGCCGGGCACCGCAACGGTCACGGCCGCTGCGGTCGGCTGGACGGGCTCGAGCCGCCCGATGATCGTCACGACGCCACGGCTGGGACTGAGTGGGGGCGGGTCGCTCAACACGACGTCGCCCGAGGCCACGCTCACCGTGTACGCGCAGGATTCGACGTTTACTGCGCACTGGCGCGGCAGCGCGCTTGCGATTGCGATGTCCTCGAGCGACTCGACCGTGATGCGCGTCGTCACGCCGAATGTGGTCATCGCGGCCGACCAGTATTACGCACAGACCCCGCGCGTTATCCCGGGCGGGAACCCCGGGACCGCCTGGATTCGCGTGACCGCGAGCGGACATTTCGCCGATTCCGTGCTCTACACTGTGGTCGGTCCGCGCATCCGGATCGCGCTCGCGACCGTGCGCGTGGGCGCGGGGCAGAACCGCCCCGATGGCTACGTGTATGCTCCGAACAACGTGACCGCACCGCTCGTGGTGCGACTCAGCTCGAGCAACGCCGGCGTCGCCACGCTCCCTGACTCGGTCATCATCCCAGTTGGAATCAGCTACGCGTACTTCACGCTGCGCGGCCTGACACCGGGCACGGTGCAAGTCAACGCGACCGCGGCGGGCTATACGCCGGACTCCGTCGGATTCCAGGTGACGCCGCCCAAGACCTTCGTCTCAGGTGGCGGCACCTACAATAACTTCGCCCCGCCGGTGGCGTTCACGGTGTACGCGGCCGACACGCTGAACAGCGCGCACTACACGACCGACATCCTGCGCATCACCTACACGTCGTCGGACACGATGGTGGTGCGGGTGACACCGACGGATTCGATTCTGCCGGGTGCGTACTTCACGCAGTCGGGGCGCGTCTCGTTCGTCGGCGTCGGCTCTGCCTGGGTGCGCGTGAGCGCGCCCGGGCATCGTCCCGATTCGACCAGATATACGGTGGTCCAGCCGCGGATCCTGTTCAGTTTCGACACGTACCGAATCGGACGGCGTCAGTATCGGTTGCCGACCGACTTCTACGTCTACACGCCGAACAGCGTGTCCGCGCCGCTCAACGCGACCATCACGCAGACCAACGCGGCCGCCGATTCGCTGACCGCGACCACGCTCACGATCGGCACCGGCATCAGCTACGCGTACTTCGGCTTGGCCGGCCTGCAGACAGGGATCGACACGCTCGTCGTCACGGCACCGGGCTACCTCCCGGATACCGCATTCGTGCGCGTTACGAGCCCGCGACTCACCGGCGGCGGGCTCCCCGGGAGCGCGACGACAACATCGCCGCCCGCTGCGGCGACGATCTACGTCGCGGACAGCATCGGGACGGCACATTACTCGCTTGACACACTGCTCGTGAGTGCGCGCTCCAGCAACGATGCGGTGCTGCAGCCGGACAGCATCGGCTTCCGGCTCCCACGTGGCGCCTACTACGTGCAGCCGAGGGTGCGATTCGTGGGGCCGGGGTCAGCGTCGATCACCTGGACCGACTCACTCGTCACCGGCTATGGCAGCCTCGCGTCGAACGCCGTGACCGTGACCGGGCCTGCGCTCACGTTCGTGAATAGCGCTCCCGTCCTTGGGATGCGCCAGAACCAGGCCGGCAGCGGCGCGTATGTGACGATCCCCAACGCAATTGGCGCACCGCTTGTGGTCCGCCTGCTCTCCACCGACGTCTCGGTGGCGACGGTCCCGGACAGCGTGATCATCCTGCCGGGCTCGAGCTTCGCCTACGTCGATATTCGCGCGCGGGACGTGGTGGGGACTGTCCAGATCCAGGCCACCGCGCTCGGCTATTCGAGCGCCAATACCACGCAGCAGGTGACGACGCCGCGCTTCTTGATCTCCACCACGACGAGCATCCGGACCACGCAGACGCCGCAGAACATCACCATTCAGGCCGCCGACGCGAACGGGACGGCGCATTACGTGTGGGAACCCGTGACCGTGACGCTGACGTCGTCGGCGCCGGGGGCCGCCACCGTGGATAGCGCGTCGGTGGTGATCCCCGCAGGCAACTACTTCAACAACAGCGCACGCGTGACTCCGGTCGGCCCCGGCACCACGCAGATCTCGGCGAGCGATGCTCGCATTCAGAGCTATCGCTACAACGAGGCGAGCGTCGCGGTGTCGGTCGTGCTTCCGAACCTCGCGTGGAGCCCGGGTGGAACTCCACTGCGCCTCGGCGTCGGCCAGTGGGCCGATCCCTACGCGTCTTCGCCGGACAACGTCACGGTGCCGCTCACGCTCACGCTGACGCATGCGACGGCGGCGAGCACCTCCGCGGCCAGCGCCGTGATTGTTGCCGGAATCAGCTATGTCTACACGCGAATCACCGGCGCCTCCATTGGCGTTGACACTGTCACCTTCGCGGCCCTCGGCCATACGAGCGTCCGAGGGGCCATCGACATCGGGCTCGGCCGCGTGGACGGGATCGGGAGCTGGCCCGGCACGCTGGCCACGGATTCGGTGCAGGTGACGCTCTACGCGCGCAGCATGGATACGAACCTTCGCAACGTCTCGGCGGCCACCACGTTCAATGTTTCGGTGGCGGGGGGTGCGCTCGAAGTACGCAACGGCGCCGGCGCGGTGACGAGCGTGACGATTCCTGCGAACGCGCTATCGACGAGCTTCTGGCTCCGACGCATAAGCAACGGGACGGCGACGGTGACCTTCACCAACGCCAACTATACGACGCACCTCTCACCGACCGTGACAGTCACGGGGGCCCCATGACCTTGCTCCGCGCACTTCTGGCGGTTGACGCTCGCGGCGTTCGTCGCTTCGTCGTGATGCCGCTGCTGGGCGGACTCGCGTCCGCGTCGTTGGCGGCGCAGGAGCCCGTGCGCCCGCTGCCGCCCGCGAGTCCGCCACCGCCGGTCGGCGCGCTGCCGACAGCACCTGTCGCCCCGCCCGCGAACGCCGTGGCGCTCTGCAACGATCAGACGTTTGTCGTCGCGCCGGCGGTTCCATCTGATTGTGCCACGCGCGGCGGGTTGAAGCTCGTCCTGCCGACGTATCGCGCGAGCCCGCCAGTGAGCGCTGCGGCCGCGACCGCCGCGGCGAGTTCGAACGATCCGGCGCCCACCCTCCGGAACGAAGCGCCTCCGGCCGGTGCGACCATGCGTTGCAAGGATGGCCTGTGGCTCAGCGGAGTCGCGAGTGCTACGCGGTGCGAACGGAATGGTGGCCTCGCGGTGATTCTACCCGCGGCGCCTTCGCTGCCGCCGCGCGTGCCCTGAGGAACGGGACTCCTCGTTCGGTGTGCGATTGGTGACTGCGATTGGTGACTGCGATTGGTGACGTCGTAGCGGAGCACCACGATGTATACTCGACCGTCCTCGATTGAATTTCCTATCCCGCGAAGGCGCCGGGCAGTACACTTCGGCCATGGTCGTCGCCCATCCTACAGGAGCAGCACTGATTGAAGCGGGCCTCGTTGATCGCACGGCAGGGTTGGTGACGATCGCGTCCTTGCTGGTCTCAATCGCTGCACCGGGAGTGCGCAACGCAGCGCGAGGCATTCGCTGGGCGCTGGGGACCATCGTGGTCCTCGGCGCCTTCGGTTGTTCAGGTGGCCGTGACGACACCGCGAGCATCACGCCGCCGCTCGCGCCGGTGCCACCGCTCGCGCCGGAGCCACCGCTTGACGTCTCCGGTTGGGTGACAACCTTCGACGGCGCGATACCCCTCGTGCTCCTCGCGGCGCACGGCGGCGAGATCTCCCCCGCCACGCTCCCCGACCGGAGCTGCGCCGGCTGCGTGACGCTCAACGATGCGAACACCGCCGCGCTGCTCTACGCGATCTCCGATGCTTTCCAGCAACGGATCGGTCGGCGCCCGTACGTGGTGGTGAATCGCCTGCATCGCCGGAAGTTCGACGCCAATCGCGACCGCACGGAGGCGACCGGAGGCCACGCGCCCCTCAATCCCATGTGGGACCAGTGGCAGGCGCGCACCGACACGGCAAAGGCGCGCGCGCTGCGCGTCCATCCGCGTGCACTGCTGCTCGACGTGCATGGCCACGCGCACGCCGTGCCACGCCTCGAACTGGGCTACCTCCTGACCGGTGAGCAGCTGCGGCTCACCGATGCGCTCCTCGGGCCGCTCCTCGCGTCGAGCAGTATCGCGCGGCTCGATTCCGTCGGCCGCGCCGGCGCGCGCGGGGCGCCGATGCTCCGCGGTAAGCTCGCATTCGGCACGCGGCTCGCCGCGCTCGGCTATCCGGCGGTGCCGTCGGCCCAGGACCCAGCGCCCGATCCCGGTGAGGAGTACTTCACCGGCGGGTTCACTACCCAGCGCCACGGCTCCTTCGGCGGCGGCGCGGTCGACGCGCTGCAGATCGAGTGCAACTACGTCGGCGTGCGCGACACCGCCGCGACGCGGGCGGCGTTCGCCGAGGCCATGGTCACCGCGACGCTCGCGTATCTCGCCGACCACTACGGGTGGGTCCCCGCGTGAGGAACGGGACTCCGCGGTCGCTGGGCGAGCGGTGAGGTCGTGCCGGTCGACCGCGCTAACGCGGGCCCTTTTCGCTCGACAAGAGGGCCGCGCGGTGCGACGTTTCCACGTTCGGCGATCTGCCCGGAAGCCGCTCGCGGAATGCGGCGCAAAGGCGAGCGCCGTTCCCGCCCCATAGCAATCGAAAGGAGTACGTCCCTGTTCAAGGATCTCGCCGGCCTCTTGGCTGATCGCTACACCATCGCGCGGGAACTCGGCGGCGGAGGCATGTCGCGCGTCTTTGCGGCGCGCGAGGTCGGCCTCAATCGTGAGGTCGTGATCAAGGTACTCTCCGCCGACATCGCGGCGGGCGTGAGCGTCGAACGCTTCGAGCGAGAGATCCAGCTGGCGGCGTCGCTGCAGCACGCGAACATCGTCCCGCTCCTCTCGGCGGGGAACGTCGCAGGGTTGCCCTACTACACGATGCCGTTCGTGCAGGGCGAGTCGTTGCGCGCCCGACTCTCCAAGGAGCCGCCGCTCTCAGTGCGCGAGGCCGTCCGAGTCCTGCACGACGTGGCGCGCGCACTCAGCTACGCCCACGCCCGCGGCGTTGTCCATCGCGACATCAAGCCCGACAACGTGCTCCTCTCCCACGGCGTCGCGGTCGTCACCGACTTCGGGATTGCGAAGGCGGTCTCGGCATCGCAGACCCTCGCGCCCGGCGCGACGCTCACGCAGGCCGGGACGAGCATCGGCACGCCGACCTACATGGCACCGGAGCAGGTCGCGGGCGATCCGAACGTGGATCATCACGCCGACCTCTATTCCTGGGGCTGCATGGCGTACGAACTGCTGAGCGGCGCGCCGCCTTTCGTGAGCGACTCGCCGCAGCGACTCCTCGTGGCGCACCTGAGCGAGGCTCCGGTGCCGATCGGCGACAAACGGACCGACCTGCCCCCGGCGCTCGCGCGCCTCGTGATGCGGTGCTTGGCGAAAGAGCCGACCGCGCGCCCGACCGGTGCAGACGAACTGCTCAACGAACTCGAGGCGGTCTCGACTCCGGGAAACTCGTCGCCGGTCGCGTCGATTCGCGGGCCTGGGTTCCTCTCGCGCCCGAGGCAGCTCGCGGCGGCCGCCCTGGTCATCGCGGTCCTCGCCGTTGCTTCGCTCTGGATATGGCAGGGACGGGGCGCACGCGGTGGTGTCGGCTCGCCTGACCTGAGCCTCGCCGTCCTGCCCCTCGCGAACCTCAGTGGCGACCCGGCCGACGATTACTTCGGGATCGGCCTCGCCGAGGAGATGACGCGTGCACTCGCGAAGGCGGGTCTGCGCGTGATCGGTCGCGTCAGTGCGGCGGCCCTGCAGTCGCGTGGACTCGATGAGCGAGCCATCGCCCAAGAACTCGGCGTCGGCTCTCTGCTCACCGGCTCAGTGCAGCGCGCCGGGGGACAACTCCGGATCAGCGTTACGCTTTCAGCGGCCGATGGCGCCGTGCGATGGAGTCAGGCGTACGATCGGCCCATGGCCAATATCTTCGCCGTGCAGGACGAGATCGCCCGCGAGGTCGCCCGCGAACTTCTCGGGACGCTTGGCGTCGGTGCGGCGGGGACGCTCGTGCGCGCGGAGACTGCGGACCCCGAGGCGCACGCGTTGGTGCTCCAAGGGGTCGTGCTCTGGAACCGTCGGACCGAGTCCGCGATACGCCAAGCCATCGGGCTCTTCGCACAAGCGGCGGTGCGCGACCCCGAGTACGCACGCGCCCAGGCGTTGATCGCCATGGCGAACGCCTCGCTCCCCTGGTACTCGGCCGAGAACACCGATTCCCTGTTGCACCGCGCCCAGACTGCGGCCGATCGCGCGACCGCGATTGATTCGACAGTCGCCGAGGCACACGCTGCCGCGGGGATGTCGCTCATGCTGCAGGGGAAGTCGCGCGAGGCGGACGTCCGATTCCGGCAGGCCCTCGCACTCGATTCCACGAATGCCACCTCGTGGCACTGGTACGGGCTGCTCGCACTGCGTGCGGGAGACATCCGCGAATCGCGGCGCCGGGCCGAACGGGCTGTCGCGCTGGAGCCGTTGTCCCTCATTGCAAGAGCGAGCTTCATGCTCACCCCGATGGCGGAACGACGGTTCGCGGAAGCAGAGGAATCCGCGCGGCACATCATCGGTCTCGACTCGTCGTTCTCGCTCGGCTGGATTGTGCTGGCGGAGGTGCGTCACAGCCAGCGGCACGTAGACGAGGCGTTGGAGATCATGGCGCAACGTGTGGTGGGGAAAGCCGGGGTCCGCTCGGTGGAAGTGGACGGGATCTACGCTTGGATGTTGGCGTCAGCCGGGCGCGACGCCGAGGCTCGGGCGGTGATTGCGCGACTACGTGGGTCCGACGGCGGCGCACTTCCGCCCGTGGCCGCCCTGGCGGCGGCACTTGAGGAACTGGGCGAGGGCGATGAGGCGGTTCGCGTGCTGCGTGCCGCGATTGACGCCCATGATCCTTGGCTCTCGATCCGGGCGCGTTGGGCGCGATTCGATCGCCTGCGGAAGGACCCGCGCGGCGCGGCGCTGTTCGCGGAGCACGAGGCGTGGCGGTGACGGTACTGCACTGGCGGCGCGAGGGGGAAGCCCGGGCATCTGCACCAAGCGCCGTGAGGTGGCGCGCATTCATAGAGTAGGTGCTACACCGCCCGACACCCTGAACGCGAGTGGGGCCGCAACGCTTGGCGGACCGACGGCCGCTCCTACTGGGCGGAGCGCACCGACCAGTACGCGCGCGGTCGGCGACGGCTGGTTCGGCCGCTTCGATATCCTCGCGATCAGCCACGAGACGATCTACCGACACATCTGGACGGACAAGGCACGTGGCGGCACCCTGCACACGCATCTCCGCTGTGCGCAGAAGCAGCTGCGGAAGCGCTACGGCGCCTACGACAGTCGCGGACGGCTCGCCGGCAAGCGGCCGATCACCACGCGGCCGGCCGGCGCGACGAACCGCTCGCATATCGGGCACTGGGAGATCGACACCGTGATGGGCAGCAGCCAAGGCGGTGCGTGCATCATGACGATGGTCGAGCGCGTGACCGGCTTCCTGATCATCGGCAAGCTCGAGCGGCGCCTCCCCGTGAAGTTCTACTTCGCGGCGCCGCACCATTCCTGGGAACGCGGGTCGAACGAGAACACGAATGGGCTCATTCGGCAGTACTTCCCGAAGGGCGTGAGCATGGAAGATCTCACGCAGGCGGACTGTGATCGCATCGCGGCCAAGATCAACCAGCGGCCGCGCAAACGCTACGACTGGCACACGCCGGAGGAGCGCTATGCTGCGTCACGCGCAGTGTTGCACTTCGAAGTTGACTTCAAGTGGCCCCCCGCCTGAAGTCAGCCTGAAGAACTTCGTTTCCAAGTAGCGGCGTCAATGATCGACCAGAGATGGATGATCCAGCCGAGCCAGACCAGCCAAAGCGCGGCGGCGAGCACGAACTGCACCAGCGCCTTCATAGGCCGACCCTGGACCAGTTGACCGAGGCCTGGAACAAAGAAGCTGCAGATCGCAGCGATCACGTTACCCGTCGAGCCCTGTCCGCTCATTGCCTCTCCGCGAATCGTGTTCGGTCCAGCTAACCAGGATGTAGGAAAAGCCCTGAGAGAATTTGTGCTCGCGCGAGTCCAAGGAACGACGCTCCAGAATGCCCCGAGACCGACGATCGGTGTCGACCAGATCATTCAATGACACTCTGAAACGACCTCACTGTGATCCTTCGGACTCATTCTACAGCCTCAACACTCCAGCTCACGTGAAGGGAGTCAGATAAAGCGCCCGCGGTAGCGGGCGCCATCCTCTCACCTGCTGCGCTGCTCATCCGTTTCCTGATCGCTGAGGAGCTCGGCTCGCACGGTGTCCCACGGGACTACCGCGCCCGGATCGACGCGGAGCTCTGCCCCGCGCGCTTCGATCACACCACGCTCCGTGTCGCTCAGCGGCAGAACGCCCGCCCCGTGCCGCAATGATTCCCAGACCTGCTCGATGAGCGCGAGCCGCTCGCCGACCGTCAACCGGGCGATGTCGATCGCTGGATACACCGTACTTGAAATCTGTGCTCTGCTCGTCCCGGAGACAACCACCCGTCTCCGATGATCGGGTGACGTATAACGCTCAAGTTCAGCTGCAGCCGAATCAACAAAGGCGAGCGAAGCGAGCAATCCTTCGCTCGGCTGACTGCTACAACGCACGTTAGACCTCAGGCGCGACGATGCCAGGTCCGCGGATGACGGCGCTGATGAACGCAGCCTCGGATCTCAATCGTCGTTGTGGTGGGGAGAACGCGGTAATAGACGGTGTAGGGAAACCGAAGCAGGAGCATCCGGCGGAGCCCGCGGTGAGTGAGCGGCCCAGCCTCCGGAAAATCGCTGAGCGTTCTGACGACCGTATTCACGTCCCCGAGGAACTCATCACCCAGGCCGTCTCGCGTTACCGCGTACCACGCGTAGGCCTCCGCCACATCATCCTCAGCCAAGGCCGTGAAACGAACCGCCCACGTCACTGAATGGATCGGCGTGCCGTCGCTTGCACCTCATCCCAGGTGCGAGTCGCGACCTCCGTGGGATCGGCGAGCCGATCATCGAGCAATTCGCGGTGCCAGTCTGGCACAGGCACGTGCTCGGGGTTCTGGGCGAGACTCTCCCAAGCATCTTCAATCAGCTGGATGCGCTCGGCGGGCGGGAGGCGAAGAATCTCAGCGAGGATCGGGTGCGCCATACTCGAAAGTTGCAGCGCTGAGCGGGGAACCGCAAGCGAAATGCAGCCGCACGGGTCGTGAGCGGCGAGATCGCGCAGCTCCCTCACGGCAGGCGGGCGCGTGGATGTTGAGGTCTAACGATTGCTTGTGCTGTGGCCGTTCCAATACGATGCGGGGGTGGGGCCGCCGCCGACTAGCCGTTCACCAAGCGGTGGCCCCACCC